>JBCBIK010000084.1:0-21448 GCA_038524545.1 Cyanobacteria bacterium J06623_4
GCGATTGAACTGTGCGATCGCCTCATCCGCGCCGATGCCAACCATCTCTTTTGCGGACGCTCCGGTCGCACCTTCGAATGCTGGGTCACCCCTGCACACCTAGACTCCACCGTCACCACCCTAGACGGCCCCCAGCCCACTCAAGATCAGAGCAAATCACCCCGCCGCATCATCGGCGTCGGCTCAGTCGGGCGAAACCCTGGAGAAGCGACCTACACCTTGTATAGCCCAGGTAGCAACCAGCTCTCTTTCAGAGGCGTGAACTACGGGCAAACCAAACATGGGACAAAAAAGAGAGAAAAAGCAAAAGGGTTCGGCCTACAGCCATAACGTATCGATGCTGTAGGTATCAAAGGCGGAATCAGCAGTAATGATGGACAAGGAGCGACTTATCGCTTGAGCAATTAAAATACGGTCGAAGGGATCGCGATGGTGAAGTGGCAGGCTTAAATATGTTTCGGTATCTGCAAATGTAATCGGCAGAATTTCAATAGAAAGGCTTGAAAGTAGCGCTTCTAGTTCGTGAAATGAGTTGTCTATCTTGAGCTTACCTAAACCCATTTTGATGGAAATCTCCCAAAGGCTAGCGATGCTGAAATAGAGACGCTGATTATGATCCTCGAGAATATCTGCGGCCCTTTGGCTTAGCCGTTCGCTCGCCTGAATGTACCAGAGAAAAGCATGAGTATCTATTAGGAAGCTCATTTACATATACTCCTGAAAGTCATCTAGCGGAGCATCGAAATCATCAGCAATCCAAATTTTTCCTTTCCAAACGCCCAACCCCCCTCGCCTGTCGCGTCTCACCTCTGGCACTGACTCAAGCTGGATTGCATCTCCCTCGGTGCTTCGCTTCACTAAAAATTCTGTATAGAGCAACACTGCCTGTTGCATAGTTTCAGGCAGTTTTTTAATGTTTTTGATGATGGATGACTCAAGAGTCATGACAGTAAACCTCCAGTTGCCATAAAGGATAAGTAAGACTTACGCAAGGGCTAATACCGTGCCGTTATTTCAACGAAAACAAACGCATGAGTGATTCTCCGATAGCTCACTAACACAATGTCACGCTTAGAGTAGTTGCGCATACACACCATCCTCAGGGTTGTCCCAGACTGCATCTAATGACGTTTGACTCGCTTGTAGCCAAAAACTGGTTTCATCATCAGGAAGCAGCGTGAACAAGACCCTTGTTCCTTCGGGAAGTTCCGTTGATTCCAGAAGTTCAATCTTTCCCTGACGAATCCTAGCCCAAAGTGTTTTTGGCATGTTTCCCTCATAATTAGTCACGCTTTAATTTTATGCCGCGATCGCTGATTCTGGCGATTGCTAACTTTAATGATCGCAGCACTTTGGCTTCCACGAATTCGACTGTCTGCTGATTCACGGCAGTATGGCGGGCTATGCCGATGAGCTAACGCCCGAGACGCCTGCGATTGAACTGTGCGATCGCCTCATCCGCGCCGATGCCAACCACCTCTTTTGCAGACGCTCCGGTCGCACCTTCGAGTGCTGGGTCACCCCCTCAAACCTCACCTCTACCGTCACCACCCTAGACGGCCCCAACCTACTCAAGACCAAAGCAGATCTTCCCGACGCATCATCGGCGTCGGCTCAGTTGGGCGCAACCTAGGAGAGGCTACATATACCTTGTATAGCCCAGGCAGCAACCAGCTCTCGTTTAGAACCGTGGACTATGAGGAAACGAAATACGAGAAAACGAAGAGAGAAAAGGCGAAAGGGTTTGGCTCTCGATAGATTTAGGAGCTACAACACTTAGATAGTAGTAGATAGCCTCGCTGTGCGTCACACGTCCCTAACCGAAAAGCGAAGCTAGCTAACGACTGAGATGAGCGGCGATGAACCATACTGAAATGAAACAAGAAACTGATGTTTGCCGCTCCATCGACCTGTTAGCTGGTGCCGCTACAGATACAAAACTGTTCGCAAACCCTCATCTATCTCCTCCTGCAAGTAGTCTGGCAATGAACCAATACGCTCAACTAAAAACGTCTTATCGATTGTGAAAATTTGTGAGACATTTACGACGGAATCTCTCGACAAACCTGATATCCTCAGGGGCAACAGTACATTGCCCGGTGCTTCCGCTAGCTGAATATTTGAAGTGATAATGACAACGATAACTGTCCTAATCCGACTCTGGGTAAAAGTATCATCCTGAATCACTAGGACAGGACGGCGATATCCAGGTTCTGAACCGACTGGATCAGGCAAGTTTGCCCACCAGATTTCTCCCCGATACATTACCAATCCTCTTGGGGCAAAGACATAAACTGTATCCTTGCCATCCCTGGATCAAGCTCAGAAGACTCTCTATCGTAAACTTGGTTCAATTTAAGCAAGATTTGATCGCGGTTATACCTTTTCAGATATGCCTGTAACGCTCTTGTATAGAGCTCACTGCGCGACATTCCTAGCTGCTGAGCGAGTGCGTCCGCCTGTTCAAAAACTGGATCCGGAAGAGAAATTGCAGTTTTCATGATGCTCTTATCTCAAAGCCCTACTCTCTGGTTATACCTCAGTTATACCAAAACCATAAGAATCAGTACACTCAGATACCAGTAGATACTCTTTCGGCACGTACAAAGCCTATTTTGACTTGATGCAGCCTCCTCAACCTCGCCCCCAAAAATTGCTCGATCAGGTGCGTGAGGCGATTCGCGTTAAGCATTACTCCTATCGCACAGCAGAAACCTACGTACAGTGGATTCGACGTTATATCCTTTTCCACAACAAGCGCCACCCTAAGGATATGGGCGTTCCAGAGATTGAAGCCTTCCTCACTCATTTAGCAGTGACCAAGCATGTAGCAACAGCCACTCAAAATCAGGCACAAGGAAAGAAATAACGTCCTGATTATGCGAACTTATACAGCTTGACTTCACCAATACTTCATATCTAACTCAGTACTTTCTAGTAAATTGAGAATGATAATCATTTTCAGTTCATAAAGCTATGCTTAAAAACGATACAGCTTGTTGTTTAAACGACGGTTCGGGTGTTAGCGCACATTCAGCATGGAGAATTGTCAATCGGTGTGTTTCTTCTGGGGTAGGAATAGCCCTGAGCTTAGGAATAGCTCAGTCGGCATCGGCAGTGACGTTTCAAACTGAGTGGACTGGGCAGATTTTAGGGTATCGGGCAGAGGGCAATTTCAGCTACGACGAAGGCCAGACCTACGCAGACGGCATCGTGCGGCGCGATGACCTGACCGACTTCGATATTTCTTTTTACGATCCTACGGGCAGTCTCATCAAGACGTTCGAAGACAACCACCTCACCTACGATGGGTTCAATTTCAACTTCGACACCCGCACCCAAGAGATCTTGCAAGACGGCTTTTTTGATGAACCCAATGGGATTGACATTGGCGAATATATTCCTGTGTTTGACGATGCAGGTGAGTCTGTGGGGGCGACGGGGCTTAACTTTTGGTCAGCGGCGCCTACTCCTGAGGGTGAACCTATTCCCCACGTGCATCTGACGGACTTTGGCGGTGAGTTTCCAGATCTGCAGATAGGATTTGGCTCTCATCTAGATGTGGCCTTTTTTACACGTACCCGAGCGCAGCTGTTGGATGACCCTAGTGCAGGTGACCAGCTTGGACAAAGAATGACGGCTACCAAGGTGCCCGAGCCAGGTTTGTTGTTTGGCATGGGTGCGATCTTCCTCTGGAAGAGCTCTGCCATCGCACCACTACTCAATCGACTGCGCCGTTCTCATTTGCACTCGAAAGCATCTTAACCAACAGAAATAGACACCTTTACCAACTCAGGTCTAGTTAGAACAACTATGGTTAAAACAGTTTTTCGCATTTGCGGTAGCGCAATCACCCTTAGCGTTCCGCTCCTCTTTCATGCATTGCCTGCCAACGCCTTTGTACCCCATCGCTATCAGGTAACAGATCTTGGCACGCTAGGCGGAACCTCATCTCTAGCCTACGGACTCAATGAAGCGGGTGATGTTGTAGGCGTTGCAGAAGATGGTAGCGGCATCAGTCGCGCTTTTGTCTGGTCGGATGGCACAATGACAGCTCTACCAGACCTGGGTTTTGGAGGGGTTGCCTACGATATTAATAGCAGCGGCGATGTCACTGGAGCTGTCAATACAGGTGTGGACTATGCTCGCCCTTGGGATGGTCGTAGTAGCAGCGTTGACAATGTTGCGCTGTGGCAAACAGGTCAGCTTGTTAATCTTGGTAACCTAGGCGGAATTCCTAGAGGCGAAGGGAGAAAAATCGCCGATGACGGTTGGATTGTGGGTACGGCTAGCGCACCGTTGCCTTCTGTTCTTGAAGAAGATATTTGGCAGCGTGCCTTTGTTGCGTTGCCTGGTGATTCTACACTGCGCGATGCTAAAACATTTCCCAATGATATTCGTAGCTTTATCTTTGACTTGAATGGGGCAAAACAGGCACCCGGCTTCAGCGTCAGTGACAATCGTGGCGGTCCAGAGGCAACCCAAGCCGGACTGTGGCAGTTTGAATCAGATGGCTCAGTCCAGTCGATTACGCCGCTTGAGCCGCTAGCACCAGACCAAACTAGCGTAGCTTTGGGTATCAACAAAGCAGGTGAAGTCGTGGGCCGTAGTGCTACCGCTGAAGGCCAAAACGTAACGGTTTACTGGGGCGCTAACCAAACTTCTCCTGAGCTGTTGCCAGTACTCTCTGAAAGTCCAGGCAGCTATGTACGCGCTTGGCAAATTAACGACAGTTCCCTTGTTGTGGGTGAGCTTCGTGATGCCGCTGGTGAGGAGCGGTTTGCAACCCTTTGGGCACAGGACCCTGACGGCTGGGTCAATGTTGACCTGCAAACGTTGATTCCAGGAGACAGTGGTTGGGACCTCTCCGGTGCGTTGTCCATCAACAACGCGGGACAGATTGTTGGTTATGGCACTCTTGAGGGCGAACAGCGCAGTTTTCTGTTGACGCCTGTGAGTGTGCCCGAGCCGGGTTTGTTATTTGGGATGGGTGCGATCGCTTCGCTAATGCTCTTGCGGCGAGTGAAGACTAAGTGTGTTAGTCCGCTATAGCGTGATGAGTTTCGTCACCTATTGTTGCCAGGGGAAGCCATCAATGCATGATTCCCCTGGCTTTTCTTTTCGCTCAATTCAGCATCGCTTGTGCAGCCGCTGCATCGCACTGGCCGCCCAGGCCATCTACGATTGTGCAGGTATTTGTCATCAGCATGCCCTGGTAGGTTCCTGCAGGAGTTCCCGCGTCTCCTAAGCTATCGGCATAGAGGGGCGCGTCCGAAAGCTCGACATCTGTTTCTCTAGAAACAGCTTCAATCAGGCGAGGGTTACTGGTAGATTCTACAAAAACGGTGGGGACGTTACTACCTTCAACCATATCGATGAGTTCTCTCAGGTCGGCAGCTGATGGGCGGGCCTCCGTGCTGAAGCTCGCTAAAGCAGGCTCAATGCGAATGCCATAAGCTTCAGCATAGTAGCCTAGCGCATCGTGGGTGCTTACAAGTACTCGCTGGTCTGCAGGAACGGTATCCATCTGTTGTTGAATCCAAGCATCGAGCTGAGTCAGCTGAGTCGATAGCGCTTCTGCATTGTCTTGGTAAAGATCGGCATTGTTGGGGAAGGCTTCACTGAGCTGCGTTTGGATAACGCGCACCATCGCTACGCCATTTTCTGCATCGTGCCAAACGTGGGGGTCAGGTTCGCCATCTTCATGGCCATGCTCGTCATGATCGTGATCATCATGGTCTTCATCACCATGCTCGTCATGGTCTTCATCACCGTGGTCCTCATCACCGTGGTCTTCTTCTGAATGACCGTGCGCGTCATGGTCTTCATCGCCATGGTCTGAGTGATCATCGTGCTCGTCTTTGTGATCTTCGTGCTCCGAATGATCGTGCTCACCATCACCATGTCCGGCTTTTGAATGGTCTGAATGGTCTGAGTGGTCTGAGTGGTCGTGATGAGCGCCTAACAGTGGCTCAGGCACGGCAGCTTCTGAAACCGCAACTTTGGCAGCTGAGCTACTCGAAGCTTCGATCATTTGAATAATATCTGGTTCAAATTCGTAGCCGCCGTATAACACTAGGTCTGCAGCTTCAATCGCTCGTCTATCAGCAGGCGTAGCATTGTAAACGTGGGGATCCTCACCCGCTTCGATAAGGCAAGTGACATCAACGGTGTCTTGAGCGATTTGCTCGGTGAGATCGCACAGTACGCTGTAGCTAGCGACTACTTGAGGTGTGCTTTGGCCGCGAGCTGCAAACGTATAAGGGAAAAGCGCGATCGCACTGCCAAAGACAGCGAGTTTTGCAAACAACTGAAGGGAGAATCTCATGGACAACAATCTCACAGACGATGAATAGGGGGCGTAATAGCAGATGACAGCAGCGGATGGCTAAGACAAAAGTCAGCGCCGATCCTGGCTATGGTAGGTGCGATTAGCGAAATACAGCTTAAGAATGATAATCATTATCATAACTTTGTTACTATAAATCTGGTCGAATAGTCTGTCAACGAGCAGGGATTTTGATTGCCAGAGCGCACCACAAAGCTGAGCAGAGAAACGTTAAGCAAAAACAGAGCTACGGCGCACTGCTGTGGGTCTCAGTGCTGCTCCACAGTTTGCTAGTGCTCTTACCGTGGTCAGAAAAATCTCCTCCACCGACCTCTTCACAAGCGGAAATAATTCCTATCATCGCAGTGAGCCAGATCCCAGGGTTAGCAGTGGAAGACGTGCCTCCTTCGCTATCAGTGTCTTTGCCACCACCAGTGCCGACGACTACAGTTTCACCGCCCGCTAACTCGGCCCCTCCAGTAGCCTTTGAACCTATTACTGAACCCACTTTTGAGCCGGCTCGCGATCGCACAGTCAACGAGCCCATTCCCAATGAGCCATTTCAGCTAAACAGCACTGCTACTGGTGAGACGAGTCAGCCGGGGAATAGTGAAGACAACCGGACCACTCGCTCCCCCGAGGAGGCTCCAAAGCCTTCTCAACAAGAAGCTGCCGATGAAGCCGCCAGGGTAGCAGCGGCTTGGGAAAACTTTGTAGGTCATGTTCAGCGTCAGAGCGACGGATTCTCTGAAATGACGCTGCTTGAAATTTTTGATCTTTTTGGCGAACCAGGGCAAACCAATCAATTCTTTGATGAAAACGATTACCCCAAGCTCGATGTTTACGCCCATCATCTCTTTCCAGAGCAAGCACCTGAACAGGTCTTAAAAACCGTAGTAATGCCTGAAGTCAACAATAGTACAGACTTTAACCTACAGCCCCAAGAAACCTTTACTGGCGGACTGGCATACCAACTTCAGCAGGGCGAAATGCTTCGCTATCTCATCATCGTCCCGCTCAATGAACGCAGCGGCAGCGTTCTTCTGTTCAGTGAGTCTTTGCCAGAGCTTTAATCCTAAAAACCGTAGATATGCACTTGCAGAATAATAACGATAATCATTATCATATCTATGCAATTTGTTTGCGCCCTGTCTGCGCCTTATTGGCCGAGCGTTTTATTGCATCCTCAACTGCTCAACCCTACTAAGCTCAGTCTCATCAAAGAAGTATGGCTCAGTCTCAGACCGATATTGCCGTCATTGGTGCAGGGCCACAGGCGCTGACGCTGATTACTCACCTACTCCAAAAGAACAAGCGCATGCGGGAGCGTTTGAAAGCTGGTTTCTCCCCCGGGTTTCAGGTGTTTGACCCTAGTGGCGCTTGGCTGACTCGGTGGCACAGGCAGTTTGCAGCCCAAGAAATTCGTCATCTGCGATCGCCCGCTGTGCATCATCCCGATTGCAACCCTCACAACCTACGTGACTTTGCCCAAGGCCGGAGCGACGAACTATACGATCCCTATGGGCGGCCAGGGACGGCGCTATTTCGAGACTTCTGCGAAGCCGTCATAGAGCGCTGGCAGCTGCAAGACAAAGTGACTAAGGCAAAGGTAGTAGACTTGTCGCCTTTACAACGAGGATTTCAGCTGACGTTAGCGGATGGGCAAACGGTAAGCGCGCGTAGAGTAGTGATGGCAACGGGCAGCGCTCAAGCAAACATTCCAGACTGGGCCAAGCAAGTGAGCAGCTGTCCGCCAGGACGGCTCTGCCACGCGCAGGCGGTGTCTCTACCAGCATTGCCATCGCTGGCAGGCGAGAAGGTACTGATTGTAGGGGGTGGACTGAGCAGCGCCCACTTGGCGATGGGCGCACTCAAGCGAGGCGCACAGGTATTGCTGATGGGGCGACGCACGTTCCAAGAAAAGATTTTTGATGCGGCACCCGGCTGGCTTGGACCCAAGTGTCTGAAGGGATTCAATGCAGAAACCGACTGGGAAAAACGCTGGCAGATGATTCAGCAAGCGCGCAATGGCGGATCTTTCACTCCCGAAACGCTGACCCGGTTGCGGAAGTTTTCTCGGGAAGATCGTGTCTTTTTGTATGAGCAGTGTCAGGTGACTCGCGCGGTGTGGCAAGAAGATCACTGGCAGGTGCAGTGCGACAACCGATCTGTTCACGATTGTTTTGCGCATCAGTCTATTGATCGCATTTGGTTGGCAACGGGCACTGAGTTGAATATCACTGCGCATCCACTGTTGCAGGCAGTGATGGTGCAGCACCCTACCGATGTTGTCCATGGGTTGCCTGTGCTGGATTCGCATTTGCGCTGGCCAGGATGTGAATTGTTTTTGATGGGGCCATGGGCGGCGTTGCAGGTAGGACCTGTTGCAAGGAATTTGTTTGGGGCGAAGCTAGCGTGCGATCGCATTGTTCCAGCCCTGACGAAATCTAGTTTGTCTTTTGCTCGTGCTGGCTGTAGATGATATGGGTTGCGAGCTTTCTCAATGCACCTTAGAAGAGGTAGGTGCTACACACTCTTCTAGCAATTGCTGAAGCGTATCTGGGTCTAGATCTTTCCCGATCAATACGAGCTGGTTACGGCGATCGCCTGGCCACCTGCTTTCTTCTAGCTGAAAGCGTTTGCCAGTGAGCTGAAAGAAGTGCCTAGCAGGACTTTCCTTAAACCAAAGGACACCCTTGGCGCGAAAAATGTTTTCGGGTAGGTGATTGTCTAAGAACTGCTGGAAGTGTCTGAGGAGGAAGGGGCGATCGCTCTCAAAAGAAAACGACATGAATCCATCATTCTCTAAATGGTCAGAGTGATGGTCATGCGTTGAATGATCGTGTGTTGAATGATCGTGTGTTGAATGGTCGTGTGTTGAGTGGTCATGATCATGATTATGCGAATGACCGTGCTCATGTGAATGATGATCATGAGAATCTGCCAGTTCTGTCTCTATATTTTTCTCTCTGACCTTCTCTTGATAAGCGCCGACCTCGCCCGCCTTGATATCGATAATCAACGGCAGCGGCACTTTTCCCTGTTCAGCTCTGAGGATTCTGGCTCCGGTTTTGATGTTGCGCAAATTTTCTTCTAAAAATTCTATGCGATCGCTCGTCACCAAATCTGTTTTATTGAGGATGATGATATCGCCGTAGGCAATTTGACTATACGCTGCCTGACTCTCGAAGATATCGGGTGCAAAAGACTCCGCATCCACCAGGGTCAATATCGAGTCCAGCCGAGTTAACTCTCGTAATTCTGTGCCCAAAAAAGTAAGCGTAATCGGCAGGGGATCGGCGACACCTGTGGTTTCTACCACCAGATAATCCATCTGCTCTCGGCGATCAAGAATTCGATAAACCGCATTGCGCAAATCGTCATTGATACTGCAACAGATGCAGCCATTGGTCAGCTCAATCATGTCTTGATCGACCTGAACGATGAACTGGCTATCAATATTGATATCGCCAAATTCATTGACCAGTACAGCGACTTTAAGATCTTCAAAGCTCTCTAAGATGTGATTGACTAAAGTGGTTTTCCCGCTGCCCAAAAATCCTGTGATTATCGTGACGGGCAGCCGTCTATCGTCAACCACTAGCGGCATTGTGCTAGCAAAATCTGATGCTGAAGCAAGGGACATAGTGATCTCCTATTCTCCTATTAAGTATCCAAGTTATTCAATCAGAATGAATTAACGGGTTAAACAGTTACTGAGCTGTTGATGGATCTGTAGCGGGTTGATTTGACGACCAATAAACACCAATTGATTTTGCGTAGGACGCTGCTGATTATCAGGAGAAAGGTTGCATCGCTTGCCAGACAGCTGAAAGATATATCGCTGCGGCTGCCCCTCGAACCAGAGAATGCCCTTGGCGCGGAAAATATTGCGGGGAAGTTGTTGCATCAGAAAATGTTCAAACTTAGCAAAGTCGAAAGGGCGATCGCTGCGAAAGGGGATAGAAACAAAGCGATCGCTCTCAACATGATTAGAAAAACTTCTTTTCGAAAGGCGACACGTGTCAGCATCGACCAACCCTACATCCAGTAGGGCAGAAAGCGGCAGTCTGGCCTCTGTTTCCAGGCTGCATCGCAACATTCGTGCGCCCTCTTTTACCCTGTTAATCTTAGATTCTATGGCCTGCAAATGCTGAGCGCTAACCAAATCGGTTTTGTTGATTAGCAGGATGTCGCTGTAGACAAGCTGATTTTCGTACACTGAGTTGTTGAAGAGCGCTGAGCTAAAATTATCAGCATCGACTACACCTACAACAGAACCTAATCGGGTAAAGTCTTTCAGGCTAGTGCCCATAAAAGTCATCATAATTGGCAGCGGATCGGCGAGTCCTGTAGTTTCTATCACCAGATAATCCATTCGCTCTTCGCGCTCTAGCACCTGATAAACCGAATCCACTAGGCTGTCATTAATGCTGCAGCAAATGCAGCCGTTGCTGAGTTCCACCATATTGTTTTGCGCAGAAACAATCAGCTGAGCATCAATATTAATATCGCCAAATTCATTGACCAGTACAGCGATTTTCAGCCCCTGAGCATTCTGCAAAATATGGTTGAGTAGCGTAGTTTTACCGCTACCCAGAAAGCCAGTAATTACCGTGACAGGCATTCCTTTTTTAGGAATCGACACGATCAAATCATCGTCAGACGAGCAGCCTTCGTAGAGACGGTCTCCAAACAGACCTTCTTTAGACACTAGCGTCATAACTCAGTAATGATTATCATTCTCAAAATATTACACTTTAAACAGGGCTGCATAAAAATAATCTGCTAAACTCTTCAATGTGTGATAATGATTATCATTTTTTAGTATGCTCGCGGTTCATAATCTATCGGTCAGCTATCGAGGAATCGAAGCATTGACAGCGGTTTCGCTGACGTTGCAGGCAGGTGAATGGGTAGGGCTCATTGGCCCCAACGGTGCTGGCAAAAGTACCTTGGTCAAAGCAATTTTGGGTCTGATGCCCTATCGCGGCAAGATTCTGCTCAATGGGGCTTCGCTGAATCGGCAGCGGCGGCAGGTGGCCTATGTACCGCAGCGATCGCAAGTCGATTGGGACTACCCCATTACGGCTTGGAACGTTGTGATGATGGCACAGACCAGAGCCCTCGGCTGGGGACGCTCTCCCAATGCCAAAGCCAAGAAAATGGTCAGTGCTGCGCTTGACCGGGTTGAAATGTTGCCCTTCAAAAACCGCCCCATTGGTCAGCTCTCGGGCGGACAGCAGCAAAGAATCTTTCTCGCCCGTGCCTTGGCACAGCAGCCCGACCTATTTCTGCTAGACGAACCCTTTAGCGGTATCGATAAAAAGACGGAAGCCATCATGCTAAGTATTTTTGCTGACCTCAGCCAGCAAGGTAAAGCGCTGCTGGTTTGCAGCCATGAGTGGGGCGAGGCGCTCAATCGCTATCATCGTCTGCTATTGCTCAATCGCCGTGTGCTAGCCAACGATACGCCCCAGGCAGTCATGACGATGGAAAATATCCAGCAGGCTTACGGCACAAATATTCAGGCCGCTCTGCACGATCAAAAGATTGTCCCATTTGCTTGCTAGCGCTAACCTCTGTGGAAGCCCTATTGATGCATCTCTTACGGGAGTCGCATCGAATAGTGAAATAGACGCTTACCATACCCGCGTACCTGATTCGCCCTTAAAGGGGCCAACAATGTTGTTGGTAATCCATCCGGCATAAAAGGTGCCTGCTTGCGGTCTCACCTTCTCTTTATCCACATAACAAGCATCCATAGGCTCAGGATAAAACCCAACGTAACCCTTCAGTTCCACAAAGGCAGCATTAGGATTAGGGTAATACCAAGCAGCATTAGTCGCTTCGGCTTTGCCCACCTTTACCGAGTAATAGTTAGCCCACCCTTTCCATTCACAGAAGGTAGAATGGGCGTTGGGTATAAGTACGCCTGGTCTGATGTCTGCTTCAGGGATGTAATAGTTTGGTGGATGACTGGTCTCTAGCACTCTTTTGGCGTGATGTGTATCGACAAGGAGTTCGCTATTGAAAACAATTTTGATGTGTTTAGCAACGTCTTCAACCCGAGGTGGGCGCGGATAGTCCCACACAGATTCTTGATTGGGGCCAGCAGGAATGGGTTCAGGACGCATGGGAAGCTATTTACGAGAGAAGTCGGTTTATAGCCTAGTTTACGTGAAAAAAAGCCTGACTGTCTCAACTCACTACATGGCCTAAGCGTTTTTAGGATGTATAGTTCGCGCCAGCCTCGAACAATGAACCTATCGTTTTTGGCGCTGCCCGCCCCGGATAAAAATGACAATGTGAATATGCTCAGGACGCTTGTTAAGTACCCGCACCAGCGTATAGGTCTTTATTCTGCTGTGTGAAAGTCTCCCAAGTGGTGGGCCTTCTACCTGTGATCGACTCAAAGTTGTCGTAGGTAGCATCAGCGTTCTCTATGGCGTCAAGCCCATTGAGTTTGAACTGTGTGTAAACGCATGTCATGTAAGCAACATCAGCACCAGATGCCAAGGCGTTTTCAAGAAATTCTTCAGGAGGGTGGGCTTGGGCTGTAAACGGTTGGCCAGTAACGCGAGAGAATATCTCTGCAATCTCATCAAATGTCTTAGCGTCATAGCCCAAGGGGATCACTTTGCCCGTATATTTCTCCTGCTCTCGTAGGGCATGGGCAGCGACTAAGGCGAGATCGTCGCAGTCAATCCAACTCCATCGAGCATTGCCGACATAGTGGTGAATTGTGTTGCCATCGAGCCAGCGATAGCCAGGACCAGTGATATTTTGCATAAAGGCTTCTGGGCGTAGGTGGGTGTAGCTAAAGCCCTGCTGTTCAATGTAGGCTTCAACAAACTGATGCCATCCCCAGTGAGCGACTTCATTTGTTGGCGCACCAGAGGCCCCAATGTGAACGATGTGCTGAACGCCCGCCTGTTTCGCAGCATCTACAAACCGCTTGCTCTGACGCAACATATCAACTGTGTAGCCAGTGAGCAATAGTGCCCTGTCAATGCCCCTCAGAGCTGCTGCTAGGGTTTCAGGCTTATCTAAATCGAGAATGACGGTTTCAATCCCTCGACTTCTGAATGATTCTGCTTTCTCAGAGGAACGAACAGCAGCAACAGGTTGGCTATCGCCCGCAAGCTGTAAGTATTGCAGTACCCTACTGCCGACTTTTCCTGTGGCTCCAACAATCAAAATTCTAGGCTGTGTATTCATCGTTTTTCCCCAAGAATTTAACTCGATGATTCAAGCTTATGCTTTGCGTCAGAATAGAAAAACAGGTTTAGGTTCAAAATACTTGTGCGTAAAACGCATTAATGGAGGCGCAATGGCAGAACGCGAACGGCTAGACAGCCTATATATCTTCGTTCAGGCGGCTAGATACCTGAGCTTTTCTGAAGCGGCCAGGCAGTTGGGCATGTCCCCTTCGGCGGTGAGTCGAGCCGTCCAGCGTTTGGAAGACCGACTGGATACAAGATTGCTGAATCGCACAACGCGCAGCTTGTCTTTGACTGACGACGGTGCCCGGTTCTACGATTCGGGTCGGCAGATATTGAGCGACCTAGAAGAAGCAGAGCTTTCTCTGAGTTGCGCTCGTTCTACACCTAGTGGCGTCTTACGGATTAGTCTCATTCCTTCGATGGCTAGGATGCACATCATTCCAGCGCTGCCTGACTTCATGGCCCAGTATCCGGAGCTGAAGCTGGAGATTTCTTTGAGCGATCGCCGCATCAATTTAGTGGAAGATGGCATTGACGCGGTCGTAAGAGTCGGCATGAGTCCTGATAGCAATCTCATTATGCAGACTATCGGCATCGCCAGAGATATTGTTTGTGCTTCTCCCAGCTATCTAAAGCAGCATGGCATGCCTAAAACTCCAGAAGACTTACGGCAGCACCTTTGCATTAATCATGTGATTCCTCAGACGGGAAGAGTGAGAGATTGGAGATTTCAAAAGGCCGGAGATACTTTTACAGTAGACGTCTCTGGAGGTGTGACCATCGATCACGCTGAAACAGCAATGGCTGCAGCTATTGCAGACGTAGGGATTATTCAGCTTTATAACTTTGTTGTTGGCGAGGCCCTTTCCAAAGGACAGCTTGTGCCGCTATTAGAAGATTACGCACCGTCTGGTGTACCCATTGCTGTTGTTTACGCGCAGCGGCGTTATTTGTCAGCCAAAGTAAGCGCCTTTGTAGACTTTATGAAACAGCTGGCGCAGCGACTAAAGCAAGCTGATATCGTCGGGTAAAGAGAAACGTAAATAGTTGAACCTGCCAGTTACCTAACGCTTTGTGTAAGCAAACGAGCGAAAGCTACTGATGCTCGCAAGACAGACAAGCAGCACATCTGAAAGCTGCTCAGGTGCATCCTGCTGTACCCAATGAGAAGCGCCTTCGATCACCTGAAAACAAGCGGTTAGAATCTCACTTGCTAGCCGTTGTCCATCTTCTGCCTTCTGCATTTAGAGACGTTACGAGAGTTTTGTAATCGGGTCGTGACCCATTGGGATACACGGAGGAAGTCTAATCCACCCATTGAACTAGTGGCTGAGTAAAGGTAGGCCTCGTCGGTCGATACGCTGGGTTTAGTCACGCGAGTACTCGACGAGGCGATCACATTCGTAGGAAAAGATCCATCCTTTTTGTCCACTTTGAGGCCATCGGCTGGAAGGTTCGGCGGCAAAGGCAAGGTGCAGTTGATAGTCAGGCATGAGTTGCCAAAAAAATGCCAGCGGGAAATCGTCCGCACTCTTCACTTCGAGTGAAGCCCATTCGGTCACGGTTTCTGTCTCTGCGTAAGGCACGTACCAGCGAGATGTGCCACGTTGCTGAACCGGTAGCGCCAAGAACAACTGCCAGTCTGGCTCGGATGATTGTTCTCGGGCCGATTGCCAAAGTGAGGGTGCTTCAAAAAAGGGTGCATGAACATCACGAGGCCCGTCATACAGCGTCGTTTCCAAAAAGACTTGCCCGCCAGTAAACCGTTGCGTCCACTCGTCGTATGAGACCGGACGCGTCACGCGGCCTAGCGGCGAGGGGAAAGGTGATTTTGCCATAATAGCTCCCGTTTTCAGAATCGGTGAAGGATCGGCTGTAAAAAACGGTGGTCAAGCTCGTCCTCTTCGGTGTTGCAATCAACGTGTAGTTTTGGAATCATTTCCACCGATGCGACAACATTTGGGCCATCGTGCAAAAAAATCACGCTATCTTGATTTACAAAGACAACGATGCTGTCGGTTTCGGATTCAAAGATTAACGAATGTGGCCCTAGTCGCCGAAACCGATGCGAATCTGGCATATCTAAGAGCTTTTGTGCAAGAAATTCCAAGACGACGTCTTTCATGTTGCCATTTTTTCAAGATATGTATGGGTTTTATCAGCTTTCATCTGAAGGTAGGCGTTAGTGAGACAGCATCAACGTGGGCTGATGCAATTTTAGCTGGGCACGAATTTGACTTAAGGTCACCAGCACCATACCAAGATAAGACATCATTAGATACTGAGCAGATACTGAGCGCACGGTACCACAGATGGGCCATCGCCTTTCTTGGAAGAGAGGTGAGCAGACTCAGACGCTAACAATCCGTCCAGCGGAAATGTAAGAATTCGAGTCCAGGCGCTTCACGGGTTGGCGTGCCGTTGCCAGGCTTGCTCATCTATGATCATGAGACGTTCGCCTTTCGCAAAAATATCCATAAACGCTTCTGCTAGAGAACTTCTTCAGCCAACAGTTGCCCTGTCACTCGCTCATACTCATCTCTGCTCTAATTAAGTAACCGATCGCCGTACAGAAAAGTTCCAATCCCATCAGCTAATCTAAAGGAGTTCCCGCTTACTTTTCCCTATGGTTAAAGTCATCGCCGTCACCGAAGCTATCAAAAGCCTAGCTGATGTCGAAGCGCGTTTCGGCCTCAGCCGTTCTTTCGACGTTGCGCGTAGCGATCAGCGGACCTATGCTTTTTCGCGGGTTTACTCGCTGTATGCAGTGCCAGAAGATGCGATCGCAGCTGTCCAGTTGTTGAAGTTTTTAGGTCAGCAGCTAATTGTGCATCCGACTCAGAGTTGATGGGAGACTAGGTCAGTAGCTTCTCAGCTCTGTGACTGGGTCGAGGTAAGGAGCTGACCAAACTTGGTAAAGCCTTCAAATTCAATCCCAAAGTTGTTGATAAAGTAGTCCGCATAGAGCGTTTCATAGGGCTTAAATCCAACAGACTCATAGGCATAGACGACGCCGCCAAAGACCGCCCCTCGCGCTCCACAATCAAAAAATCCTCCGCCTGCCTCCAATTCGTAGCACGTTTTTTGAGCATCGCCGCAATAAAATATTCTGCAGACATATCACTGCCCTCAAGCAGATCGTCCCAAAAGCTGTGGTTAGCGGGCGGTAGCGAAGCCTCATAGATCACACGGGCCAAAAACGCGATATCTGCAGCAGTGGCTGAGCGAGTGGTAAGCACGACTGACTTCCTCAGAAAACATACAATCGGTATGTATCCACTGTAATAATCCATCCTCGATTGTTAAGATACAACCTGTCTGTACGTTTACTTCCACTGACAATGGCCGCCAAACTCACCAAAGCCGAACAAACCCGCCGCACGCGCCGCGCCATCCTCGACCGCGCTCGTCAGCTATTTGCCGAACAGGGCTATGCAGCTACCGGCACAGAGGAAATTATTCGTGAGCTAGGCATTACCCGAGGGGCACTGTATCACCAATTCAAAGGCAAGCAGGCTGTGTTCGAGGCCGTGGTAGAAGAAGCCTATGGTGAAATTACGACTCACATTGGGGCGCAGATTCAGCCACTAGAGGATAACTGGGAGCAGCTCGTGCGCGGCTGTCAGGCGTTTTTAGAAGTCGCGCAGCAGGAAGATTTGCGCCGCATTGTCTTTGTTGAAGCGCCAGCGGTCCTCGCCGTAGATAAGCTGGCGGAGTTTGACCAATCTGGGTTTGGTTTACTACGGGAGGGAATTCAGCTAGCGATCAAAAAGCGGCAACTTGACGTGATAGACGCTGAAGGATTTTCCCATCTGCTCAATGGGGCTTTGAATGAATTGGCGGCCTGGGTAGCCCAGGCCCCTAAAGCTGAACGCCTAGCAACAGCTCAGGCACTGGTCAAGGCATTGCTAGGGCAGCATCGGCACGGTAGGTCAGGGAGAAAACAGTAGAGCAAATCAGTTTCAGTCATCGGTTTCCAAATAACGACTCAAAGCGATTCTAGAAGGCTCTGAATTCACCGTACGTCAGGCATTTACGCTTTACAAGCAACGTCGCTACACATCCCAAAAGGTTTAGCTGCATGCCAGTGCAGGGAGAATGGCAACGACAATTCAAACGAGAGAACGAGCAGACTGCCAAAATACGCGACGAGTTGGTAAAGGTAGAGCTAAATTCATTATCTGTTTGGTCAGAAGGTTAGCTATATTTCTATTTTGTTTGGAGAACAGTATTGTGCATCGTAGCTATTGAGCCCCATCCTCAACTTCAACCCTATGTGCTTAGCTACAGGATAGTTGAAGACAAGCTGGGAGAATTTTCAGGGCAACCGATTTGGACTTGCCCTGAACCTATCGGTGTGTTGAGCGCAAACTTTGGCAAGCGTTCGTATCACGAATCAGGCGAGATTCACCCCAAGGTAGGGTTGCTAGGAATACAAACGCAATCTCGCAAATGGATAGCTCAGTCAGAAACGCTGTTCGTCATGGCCATATTGACCGTACCTGGCATGATGATGCTATTTCCAGAGATCGGGCCAGACTCCGCTGATAGCCTACTTGACCTGGCAGGGGTGTGGGGCGATCGCAAAGCGGGAGACTTTTGGCGCTGCCTTCCCCATCATTTGCGACGTGATGAGGTTAAAAACGCAATGGATGGTTGGCTCCTAAACTTGCTCAGCACAGTCCCGATTGATATAAGAAAGTACCGTTTGCAGCTGTACCAAGCATTGACCTACAACAGGCGCATCGATACAGCCTGTGAACAGCTTGGAATAACGCAGAGGACACTGCAGCGTGAATTCCGTCGTCACCTTGGCGTAAGCCCAAAGCAGGTGATGAACTTACATCGATTGCAGCGTAGCGTCAGAGATAATGTTGAGACTGCATCTCAGAGCTACATACAAGAATTTGCAGATCAATCTCACGAAATACGCACTTGGCGTCGATATCTAAATCGAACGCCTAGCAGATATTGCACTGAGCATAGATCAGAGCTGGCTAGAGCCTTTGCTTCTTCAGCCCAAAGCGTCACTACAGACCCGACTATTTTTTACCTATAGATTGTAGATGTCGCAAACTTTCAATACAGTCAACGCCGAAGATTTTATGCTCGTAGCGTTGCTTTTGGAAGCCTACAGTGACCTCACTATCAACAACGACAACGACCTACAAACACCAAGGGACGACATTCAATTTGTACATTGCCCAACCGGAGCAGGCAACGAAAGCACTTCCAGCCATTTTCGTCGCCCATGCATGGGATGGTTTGAATGCGCCCATTGAGAAGATTGCTCAGCGGGTCGCGCAACTGGGGTATGTCGCCGTTGCAGTCGATGTTTATGGGGAGGGTATTCGGGGCAATCCTATGGGTGACAATTCGCACTTAATGAATCCCCTACTTAAGAATCGAAGCCTGTTGCAAAATCGTTTACAGGCTGGCTATAGAGCTATTCAAGAGATAGCAACTGTGGATGCTAGCCGAATAGGTGCGATAGGGTACTGTTTTGGTGGTTTGTGTGTGCTTGATTTGGCGAGGGCAGTGCCAGAATGCCTGAAAGGGGTAGTGAGCTTTCATGGTGGGCTCACTAGGGGCGAATTGAAGTATACGAAGCCAATAGAGGCCAGCATTCTTATCGAACATGGCTGGGACGATCCGCTAGTTCCAACCAACGACTATTTGGCTTTCGCGAATGAGATGGATGAGCGCAAGGCCGACTGGCAAGCCCACATTCACGGCGGCGCAGTGCACGCATTTACGTTTGAAGGTGCAAACATGCCAGAGAAAGGCCTTCAATACCATGAAGCAGCAGCTCGGCGTTCTTGGAGAGCTATGGTCAATTTTTTTGACGAAGTTTTTAATTGAGTTCCCTCGCTTTTGCACGACCCTCAGCGACCCTCAAGCCACGCTGTCAAATCATCAACACTCACAAAGTCTATTAAGGCCGCTCCCAACGCTTCAGAATTTTCTATGTCGAGCGATCGCAGCTTACTCAGAACATCCTCTGATAGCTGGCCAAAGCGTTTCTCTAGCTGCCGAACTACAATTCGAGTGGCGCCCTCCTCCCGGCCTTCTTCGCGTGAGGTGTCAACAACATTATTTAAATCTCGGTAGTACTTGAGGCTGTCTTCATAAGCAACCTGTTCAGTTGGCGAGAATTTAGCAATCTCAGCAGTCTCAAACAATTGCAAAAAGGTACGCTCTTGCAATGGCTCAGGTGGGTCATCCAAGCTTGGTAAATGCCTTAGTAGATAAAGCCATTTGTCAAAATGGCTCTCCAAAGCTTCCAGTGATTTTTGAAATTTCGGAAGCTCTAGGTATATAAACTTGAGCTTGTCATAAAACACCTCACAGCGCTGATCTTTTAGCTCTACGGTGTGTAGTAATGTTTCGTCATGCTTGTGGTCATCAAACACAAAGTCCAAAATACCGACGGTATACACAGGTGACAAGCAATAGTTCCAAAACTCACCCTTGACGGCTTGCTCTTGAATGGGGAAGGTCGAGTAGTAAACACTGCGATCTTTAAAGAAATTCTGCTTCGCCTTTTGGATCTCGACGATGAACCGCTCGCCATTCTCACTCTGACAATACAGGTCAAAAATGGCTTTTCTATCGAGTTCACTGTTGCCGACGTTCTCGCTGTTGCGATAGCTTAGATCGCTTATTTTGTGCTGTTCGGGCAGCACCACGTTCAAAAAGTCTATCAGCAGCGCTTTGTTCGGCTCGGTGCCAAAGATACGTTTAAAGCCGAAGTCAGTCAGGGGATTGATGTATCTATCTGCCACAAAGCGACGACCATGGGATAACGACATTGCTACACAGCTCATAAGGCTGAACTTTCTAGGCTTCAGCGTAGCAAATACAGCGTGTAAATATAACGAATAGAAGTCCTGGTGTAATAGCGACTGAGGTGAGGGCCTGAGGTGAATGTCGCTATTAAGCTTTGGAGTGTCCTCGCTTTCTCGTCAAAATTCCTTGGCTTGGGCTAAACAACAATGCGGATAGAAAGCAGGCGAACAGCGTTAGCGCGATCGCAGGACCAGAAGGCGTATTGAAATAGTAGCTGATGTACATTCCCGTCATGCAGGCCAGCACACCTATTGCTGCCCCCACCACCATCATCCAGTGCAGCTCTTTTGTGAGCAAGTAGGCCGCTGCTGCCGGGTTTACCATCAGCGCCACTACCAAAATCACACCTACCGCCTTGATGCTAGCCACAATCGTCAGCGTAATTGCGGCCATTAGGCCAACATTAATGACTCCCACCGGTAGGCCAACCGCTTCTGCGCCTAGCTGATCAAACGTAAAAAACAACAGCTCTTTATAAAACATTTTCACGCAAACCAACACAGCAAGGGTGACAAACCCAATCTCCCAAACATCTGCTGGGGCGATGCTGAGGATATCACCAAACAGTAGCTCTTCAAGATCTAGCCGGCTGCGCAGGGTGGTGAGCAGCGCAACGCCGAGTGAGAAAAAGCTAGAGAAGGTAATCGCCATGGCCGCATCAACTTTGACTTTTGATTGAGCGCGGATCCAGCCAGTCACAAAGGTGCCGAATATCCCAGAGATAAAAGCGCCGATGAGTAAAGGGATATTGAGGAAGTTTGCGATCGCTAGCCCTGGTAGCACCGCATGCGCCACCACATCGCCCAGTAGCGCCATCCGCTGCACAATCAGATACGTGCCCACAACCGGACACAAAATGCCCATCAGCACACCCGCCGTCAGCGCCTGCCGCATAAACTCATAGTTCAAAGGGTCTAGCAGCCAGTCCATAGGGTTACGTAAAGAGGTAATGCTTGCTCAGGCAATCATCGCATTTCTTGCCACGATTGTGCGAGCACTTGCCCAGTCAACCGAGCGAAGACAAACGATTCATCAACTATTTGCA
>JBCBIK010000085.1:0-21273 GCA_038524545.1 Cyanobacteria bacterium J06623_4
TTCGATCTTTCGCGACGTCAGCGCCATCGTAGAACACCACCTAAAAAAGGACCGCCCGGTGAGCGCCAAGCTCTATCCGGCAGTCCACGGAACGCGAAATTCTATTGGCATTTGGGTCGTGGGCTTTTTTCTCTTTCTCTCGCTGTGCATTCTCATTGGCGTCGTCGTCGGTATGCGATCACCCTACCCTTACTAGACACACCTACCGTAGATAGCGACGAGTAGAAAGCATCCTCAGCCGCCACATAGACAGGATGTTTAGACAGATGTTTTCAAGGAGTTGTCTATACTATCGGTGATAGCGCTAGCTCGACAGTCGTGGACGCGAACCCGCCCTCCTCCCCGAATACGCCTATCCGGAATATTCGGAAAATTATTCACATAGATATGGACGCGTTTTACGCCTCGGTCGAGCAGCGCGACAATCCGGCACTGCGCGGCAAGCCTGTCGCCGTCGGCGGCTCTCCTGACAAACGCGGCGCCGTCTGCGCAGCCAGCTATGAAGCCCGGCGCTACGGTATTCATTCGGCCATGCCCTCACGCAGCGCGGTGCAGCGGTGCAGCGAGCTAATTTTTATCAGGCCTCGCTTCGATGTGTACAAAGCCGTCTCCCAAGAAATTCGAGCCATCTTGTTCGACTACACAGATCTCGTAGAGCCCCTGTCACTAGACGAAGCCTATCTAGATGTCACCTTCGACAAGCAAAGCATCGGTTCAGCCGTCAGAATCGCCGAGCAAATTCGCGATCGCATCAAGCAAAGCCTTCAGCTCACCGCCTCTGCAGGCGTCTCCATTAACAAATTCCTAGCCAAAATTGCCTCAGACCTCAACAAACCCGACGGCCTTTCATTCATCGGCCCTGACCAGGCAGAAGCCTTCATCGAAACCCTCGCTATAGAAGACTTCTATGGCGTAGGCCCGGCCACCGCGACCAAAATGAAGGCCCTCGGCATCTACACTGGCGCCGATCTCAAAAACTGGGAAGAAGCGCAGCTAGTACAAGCCTTTGGCAAAGTAGGCCGCTACTACTACCGGGTCGTGCGAGCCCAAGACAATCGCCCGGTCAATCCCAACCGCATTCGCAAATCAATTGGCGCAGAGCGTAGCTTTTTTGAAGATTTGCAGCAGCTACCCGAAATGAAGGCCGCCCTCGCCAAAATTGCCGAAGAGGTCCATCAGCGACTCACCAAAAATAACCGCAACGGCTACACGCTCACCCTCAAAGTAAAATATGACAACTACGACACCATCACCCGCAGCCGCACCCTAGAGAGCCCAATTCAAGACGTCGAGCAAATTCTTCAGCTAGCCACCGCCCTACTGATTGCCAACATAGAAGCTGGACGCCCCCTCAGACTGCTGGGCATCACGATTTCTAACCTAGCCGCCCCTCAGCCCTACAGCCAACTCAGCCTGAATCTGTAAGGCCTCAATCGATATATCGAAGCATATTTATGGGTAAAGAGGGGTTATGGGAATGCTGAGAGCATTGTATCCGTACTTATTGTCCGCGCTTGTCCTCCGCACTTAGCGCCGTGCGGACGTTGAGCCACACCCAAGTGGCGACTTCCGGTATCCGAACCCTATGCTTCTCCGTGAGAATCCTTACATTGCTATCCTCTGCGTGACGGCAATCATATCTGGATGTGTGGCCTTCACAGCCTGGACCCGGCGAGACGTGGCCCCTGCCACTCGGCCATTTACCTGGCTCATGGTGGCGATCGCAGTCTACGCAGCTGCCGCTTCCGTCAGTGCCGCAACCAGTACACTCAGGCCGCTGATCGTATCAGGCACCGCAGAATACATCGCTTCCAATAGTGTCATTGCGCTGTACCTAACCTTTACGCTGCACTTCACGGGCCGCAAACAGTGGCTCGTCCGCAGGAGACGGCTCCTCCTCTGGATTCTACCGATCTTCAACATGGCCATGGTGATTACTAATCACTGGCATAGTCTCGTTTGGAGTGACTTTGTCCCCCATCCGACCCAGCGTCATTTTATTGTTTTTCAACACGGCCCAGGATACTTCTGGATTGTGGCCTGCTTTTATATTTATGTGGTGACCGGCTCCCTGCTGGTAGCCAGAGCAGCCCTGCAATCTTCAAATTTATATCGAAGGCAGGCGATTATGGTGATCTTGAGCGCCCTCCCGCCGATCGTGGCAGGAACGCTCTACGCCCTAGAGGTCACCCCTCAAAATGCCAACATCTTGCCCATGAGCTTTTTGGTGACGGGTCTAATATATTTCACCAGTCTGTTCCGATTTCGCCTGTTCGATCTGCTACCGATCGCGCGAGATACCGTTATCGAAAAAATGGACGATGGCGTGCTGGTAATTGACAACGAGAACCGCATCCTAGACATCAACCCGGCAGCGCGAGACTACGCCCGAGGCCCTGGTCCCTACCCTGGCCTATTGATCGACCAGATGCTCCAGGGTTGGGACGATATCATCAAAATGTGCTATTCCACCCAGGGGTCAACTAGGCAGGTCATCACCCGCGCTGATATTGCTTGCCACGTAGAGGCGCGCCTCACACCGCTCTACAACCGGCAACAGCAGGTCACTGGCAAGCTCCTAATCCTGAGAGATATCACCGAGCAGTATCAGAACCAGCTCAAAATTCGCCAAGCCAACCGAGAACTCAAACAACAGCTCGCACAAATTCAACATCTACAAGACCAGCTCAAAGAACAGGCTATCCGCGACAAACTCACCGGCTTGTTTAACCGTCGGTATTTTGAAGAAAGCCTACCCGCAGAAATGGCAAAAGCTGAGCGTGCAGGAACAAGCTTATCCATCGTGCTAATGGATATTGACTACTTTAAGAAGGTGAACGATACCTACGGCCACTTGGCAGGCGATCGCGCCCTGCAAACCTTTGCAGAACTGGTCCAGCAGCACATTCGCACCAGCGACATCGCCTGCCGATATGGCGGCGAAGAATTCATCCTAGCCATGCCCGACATGCCCGTCGTAGAAGCCTACCAACGGGCCGACAACATTCGCAAAGCCTTCAAAGCCCTCACCATCGAATTTGACGGATCGCACTTTCAAGCGACCGTCTCCATGGGTTTAGGAGCCTATCCAGACTTCCCAGGCAGCCAGCACGAGCTACTCAAAAGGATCGACCAGGCACTGTATGTCGCCAAGGCAAATGGACGCGATCGCATCGAAGTCGCCAATGCAAAAACAGCTATCGTCAGCAAGCTAAGCGAATTAGAAAGAGCGATCGCCACCGCGCGAACGAACCCCAAAAGTCTCCCCAGACCGAAAGAAAGTACGATATAGACTTCAGAATAAAAAATAAATCCAGTAGCCGTGTCTCGGTGCCTATTCCTCAGCAGAAACCGTCTTGGCTTAGCAGCAAAGCAACCAATTGAATGGTAAACAGCACAACAGCTATAGGGAGGATGTCTATCATCACCTCTTTTTCTTTAAGGGGCGTTGCATAATGAAGTCGTTTTGCTCGTCTGAGCCCAACATAAAAACATGGGAACCAACCCTCTTAAAGTCCCACCGTTCGTAGAACGTGATCGCACGCTCATTGTGCTCCCATACGCCAAGCCACACAGTTTGAGCTCCCTGCTTCTCAGCTTCTACCAGGCAGGCTGACATGAGCTTGGTGCCCAAGCCTTTGCCAATTGCAGAATTCTCCAAATACAATCGCTCTATCTCAATAGGGTCTTCACCGCTAACGCTCGGATCAACCTCACCCGCTCGAAGTTTCGCATAGCCAAGAGGTAGAACGCTGTCAGCTGAGAAAAGCAACAGAAACGTATTGCGAGCATCCAAAAATTCTGCACGAATGCGTGCTTCAGAAAAGGACTCACTCACATAAGCATCCATATCCAAAACATTGTTATCTGTTGCAAATGCACTGCAAAAGCTTTTGATACAAAGATCCCTTAAGGCTATCAAATCCTTCAGCTGAGCATAGCGAATAGACACTTGTTTGCTCATTATCAATCAGTCATCCTGTTTTACGCACAGATTCAGTAGCTTCAGAAGTTTTAGAATTGCCTGGCCCATTTTCAAATGAACAGCGGATTTAGCCTAAGAGATTAACTCAGCTAGCTCCATCCAGCGTTCGGTAGCCGTGTCAATTTCTTCTGCAATCGCAGCAATCTCCTCAGACAGCTTTTGCAACTCCTCATAATCACTAGGTGGCGTTGGGTAGAGCAATTTTTCTAGCGCTTCCTTTTTCGCCTCTAGCTTAGGAATCTTATTTTCCAAAGCAGCATACTCTCGGCGCTCTTTGTTCGAAACCTTCTTCCCATTCGAATGGTTCGAAGGTTTAGATGTCTTTTGTTTTTGCTTCTTATCAGAGGCTGCCTGCTGAGCTGCCTTTTTATCAGCGTCTTCCCTTTTTTTCGTTTCGAGATAAACAGAATAGTTGCCCGGATAGCGGCGAATATTTCCCCCGGGTTCGAGTGCGAACACGTTTTGCACGGTTCGGTCTAGAAAATATCGGTCGTGAGAGACCGTAATCACGCAACCTGTAAAGCTCTCCAAATAGTCTTCTAACACAGTGAGCGTCTGCACATCTAGGTCGTTTGTCGGCTCGTCAAGAATTAAAACATTGGGTGCGCCTAACAACACTCGCAACAAAAACAGGCGACGCTTCTCACCCCCGGAGAGTTTGTGAATTGGCGTGTACTGCTGATTGCTAGTAAAAAGGAAGCGCTCCAGCATCTGCGAGACGCTAATTTGGCTACCGTCCGCCGTGGTGACAAAGGCACCTTCTTCCTTGAGGTAGTCCATCACGCGCTGGTTCTCATTGCGGGCTTCGATCAGTTCTTCTGAGTGCTGATTAAAATAGCCGATGTGAATGGTTTGGCCGATGTCTACCGTACCGCTATCGGGTTCTAGCTTGCCGGTGATGATGTTCATCAGCGTAGATTTGCCCGCGCCATTGCCACCGATGATGCCAATGCGATCGCTCGCCGTAAATTCATAGGTAAAGTCTTTGATCAGGGTGCGATCGCCAAACGACTTACTCACCCCTTCTAGCTCAATCACCTTCTTTCCTATCCGTCGCCCCGCCGTGTCTATCTCAACTTTGCCCTGGGCCTCTTTGAAGGTTCTCTCCTTCATCTCATCAATTCGCTGAATCCGCGCATTTTGCTTCGTGCTCCGCGCCTTCGGACCCTGTCGTAGCCAGGCCAGCTCCCGCCGCAGCATCCCCTTAAACTTTTGCTGAGAGCTAGCTGCAGAGGCCTCCTGTTCCGCTTTTTTCTCCAGGTAGTAAGCATAGTTACCCGAATAGGTGTAAAGATCGGCCCGGTCGATTTCAATAATCCGGTTCGTCACCTTGTCTAAAAAGTAGCGGTCGTGGGTAATCAGCACCAGCGCACCCCGAAACTGTGCCAAGTAGCCCTGCAGCCACTCCACCGACTCTGCATCCAAGTGGTTCGTCGGCTCATCCATCAGCAGCAGGTCCGGCTCACTCATCAGCGCAGTCGCCAGGGCGATCCGCTTGCGGTACCCACCCGATAGGTCCCCCACCCGCGCTTCAAAGTTGTCAATCCCCAGCTTGCTCAAAATAATCTTGGCATTGGTCTCCAGCTCCCAAGCACCCGCTGTCTCCATCTTTTCGCCCACGACAGCCAAGCGATTCATCAACCGATCAAGATCTGCGCTATCCGCCTGAGACAGTTTTTGGGAAAGCGCTTCGTATTCACGAACCAACTGCATTTGTTCTCCGCAGTCAGCAAAGACCTGATCGAGCACCGTCAGGTCTTCATCAATATCTGGCTGCTGCGGCAAATACACCAGCCTCGCGCCAGAGCGGATTATTCGCTGGCCGCTATCGATGGGCTCTAGACCGCCCATCATCTTGAGCAGAGTAGACTTACCAGATCCATTGACGCCGATAACGCCCACCTTATCGTCGGGCTCAATGCTAAAGGAACCCTCCCGAAGCACCTCTTTGATGCCAAAGTCCTTGTTGACAGATTGAAAGGTGATCAAGCTCATGAGCAGGGATGAAGGATCGCTGATAGTATCCTATGGCAAAAATTGCGGGACGTGGCAGACAAGCCCCAAGGTGCCGACCGCCAAATGGTATAAATGTTAAGGTTTCTAAAGCATTTTTCATTCATGGCAACATTGCTTAAAAGAAAAAGATGCTTTTTCGATTTTCACGGGAGTGTTGACTTTTGACTGCTACGACAGAAAGGTTCATTGCTGCAAACCCTACGCCAACAGAGGCGCCTTTGCAGCTGACAGAAATTATTCGGAGCCTGCCTCGGGCTTATTTTGAAAAAGACACGAACAAGGCTTGGAAACACGTACTCATCAGCGTTACAGCCGTTATTCTAGGCTACTGTGCGATTATTTTTCTGCCTCAGTTCCTGTTACCCTTCACTTGGTTTTTTACCGGTACCGCACTGACCGGTTTTTTTGTGATTGGGCATGACGCGGGCCATCGTTCTTTTGCCAAACGCCGCTGGATGAATGACCTAGTCGGTCACATCGCCTTTCTACCCTTGATTTACCCATTTCACTGCTGGCGCCTACTGCACGACCATCACCACCTCCACACCAACAAAATGGAGGAAGACAATGCCTGGCGGCCACTACGTACTGATGAATATGCCAGCTATGGCACTGTAATGCGCTTTCTCCAGCGCAGCATCCGCAGCTATTTCTGGTGGGTCGGGTCTATCGGACACTGGGCTTTGTACCATTTTGACTTGCGCAACTTTAAGACACGCGATCGCTCCAAAGCAGCCTTCTCTATCACAGTCGTCGTCATCTTCGCCCTAATCGCCTTCCCAACACTGATTGCAACTACCGGCATCTGGGGCTTCGTTAAGTTCTGGCTCATGCCCTGGATGGTCTACCATTTCTGGAT
The DNA here is from genome assembly GCA_038524545.1 of Cyanobacteria bacterium J06623_4. Lineage (GTDB taxonomy): Bacteria > Cyanobacteriota > Cyanobacteriia > Phormidesmidales > Phormidesmidaceae > Phormidesmis. The sequence goes on from JBCBIK010000085.1 coordinate 6,861, forward strand.
GAGCACCTTCACCATCGTGCACCACACCATTCCCGAAATTCAGTTCCGCCCCAGCGCCGAGTGGAACGCAGGCGAAGCGCAGCTAGCCGGAACCGTGCACTGCACCTATCCCCGCTGGATCGAATTCCTCTGCCACGACATCAACGTGCACATTCCGCACCACGTCTCCACGGGCATCCCTTCTTACAACCTGCGCAAGGCCCACGCCAACCTCAAAGAGAACTGGGGCGAGCACATCATTGAGCGCAAGTTCACACTGCCCTTTATGTGGTCCATCGCCAGCCAGTGCCACCTGTACCACCCAGAAAAGGCCTATCAGTCTTTCCGTGAAGCAGGCTTTTAAATGACGTAGCTTTACATCTTTCTTCAGAATCTATGGGTCAATTCCATTGTCTGAATGCATGGGGTAATGGCTTGTTTCGATAAACGAGTCATTACCTTTTGTCGTGCTAGGTGTCACTGGCGAGCCATTAGAATTATCTGAAGGGAAATTACAAGGGTTTTCTAGCGTTTACTATCACTGGGCCAATGAGATTAATTTTTAGACCCGTTGGGAGTATTGCAGACGATCTAGATTATCTTGACTATCACTAGGGAGTTGATTCAATGACCTTCTCTAATCATGAGCGAGCTACTTACAAACGGCAGCGTAGAAGTGCTGGCTGGCATCTGAAACATAGTTACTTGGACACTTATGATATGACGCCTGCGGATCTTGCGGCGAAGTTGGACGTGTCGCCGCAAGTAGTTGAGCATTTGATTAGTGGAGAACTCGCAATTACGGCAGCGATGGCCATTAAGCTTGGAGCTGCTTTAGAAACTAGCCCAGAGCTATGGTTAAACTTGCAAAATGCGCATGCGCTTGACCAAGTTAGGCAGGCTGAGCTGACGACGGCTTAGTCAGACAGACCCTGTACTCCCTAAGAAACGTCTGCTCTCTCTTTGCGCCTTTTCTTCTTAAACGGTGGGCCACTACGACTATTCCGGCGACGCTTGGGCTTGCCCTCACGCCAGTTGCCATCATCTCGGGTTTTACCCAGGCTAGAAATATTCATTGGATGGCCCAGCACTTCTACCCGCTTGAGCAGGGCAAAAGTCTCTTTGGGAATGCCCACCGGCAGGTCCACGGTGCTGTAGTTGTCATAGATAGAAATGCGACCAATGTATTTGTTCGCGAGGCCCGTTTCATTGGCGATCGCACCCACGATATGCCCCGGCTTCACCCGATGCTCGCGGCCCACCTCCACACGAAAGCGCTCCATACCTACGCTGCTAGTAGCTGCGCCCGTCCCGCCATCTCTGCGCCGAGGCTTCGCTTTTTCTTCTAGGAGCAGTGGCTCATCTCCCTGTAGCAGCTTCGCCAAAGCACCCGCAATCTCAATCGCCGGGACATTGTGCTCCTGCTCATACTGCTCCAATATGTTGACAAAAAATTGCGAGTCTTCCTGAGCCAGCGTATCGGTGATCTGCTGCTTAAAGCGAGCGATCCGCTGGTTGTTTACCACCTCTGTAGAAGGCATCTCCATCTGGGCAATCTTTTGCTTAGTAGAGCGCTCCAATGCGCTCAGCAGCCGCTTCTCTCGCGGCGTTACAAACAAAATAGCCTCACCTTCTCGGCCCGCTCGCCCCGTACGACCAATCCGGTGCACGTAGGCTTCCGGGTCGTAGGGCATATCGTAATTAATCACGTGGCTAATGCGCTCTACATCTAAGCCCCGAGCCGCCACATCCGTCGCCACCAAAATATCGAGCTTGCCCTGCTTCAGGCGATCTACCGTGCGCTCCCGCTGATTTTGCGGCACGTCCCCGCTCAGCGGCGCCGCATTGTAGCCTCTCGCTTCTAGCTTCTCCGACAGCTCCACCGTAGAAATCTTGGTCCGCACAAACACGATCATGCCGTCAAAGGCCTCGACCTCCAAAATTCGGGTCAGCGCATCGAGCTTGTGATAGCCGCTCACCGTCCAAAACCGCTGCCGAATCGTATCCGCCGTCCGCGACTGAGTCTTGATCGAAATCTCAGTGGGGTCATTGAGATACTTCTGAGCAATTTTGCGAATGGCGGCCGGCATTGTCGCCGAAAAGAGCGCCACCTGACGAGTCGCTGGCGTCTGCGCAATTACCCACTCCACATCATCAATGAAGCCCATGCGCAGCATCTCGTCGGCTTCATCTAGCACTAAAAACTTCAGATATTCGAGCTTGAGTGTGCCGCGCTTGATGTGGTCGATCACCCGGCCCGGCGTGCCCACCACCACATGGGCTGCCCGCTTCAGCTGCTTGAGCTGAATTTGGTAGCTCTGCCCGCCGTAAATCGGCAAAACGTGAAATCCCTTCATGTGAGAAGCGTAGCCCTGGAACGCTTCAGCAACTTGCAGGGCCAGCTCTCGGGTAGGTGCCAGCACCAGCGCCTGAGGATGGTGATTATCCAAATCGATCTGAGAGAGCACGGGCAGCGCAAACGCAGCCGTCTTGCCGGTGCCGGTTTGCGCTTGGCCAATAATGTCCTCCCCCGACAAAATCGGCGGGATGGTTTTGGCTTGGATGGGCGTCGGGGTTTCGTAACCCACCTCTTCCAAAGCTTTGAGTACGGGAGGTATCAACGAAAGATTCTGAAAAGATTGCACAGTGGCAGACATTAAGCGGTCCCTAGGAGCTAGGGCAGAGAGGTATAGGGTGACTCATGAGATGTCTTCAAAACCATCTTCAAGACGCATTCAGAACGCCTTGAAAGCGCTCTTAAAGCGCCTGAGAGGAGTCTTCAAAGGCGTTGCTAAGAGAACAATATTAAAAGGGAGATTTTATTGCGGCAATCCGCGAAACAATTCAGCCTTAAACTCAACTCTGAATCAGGCTGTGGAATATGAGGTAGACAGACATCAATCAGGCATTCAGCACAGCAAAGAAGCCCCACTGATTTGTAGCGATAAATTAGCCTTGATTGCCTACTGTGTACCCCATCGTAAAAGTGGTGAGCCACAAATTAGCTCACCCCGCGATAGCCAGTCATTGCAATGTTAGGCCGTTCCCAAAGGGTAAGAGCGATCGCTCGACCCATCGCACCCATCCAAAGCTTAAACCCAGAAGATTCAGCCTAAAGATGGGAATTCAATATAAGATAGGCAAGCATTGCGCTACCTTATTGCCCAAACCATAATTATACCGTGTCATTGTCAAACATGACACCTCCCGCCAAACTCCCTAAACTCCCCAAACATCTTTTACTAACTCTCTTGCTATCTCTGTGGTCACCCTGGCAGAACGCTATCAAATCATTAGACCGCTGGCACAAGGTGGATTTGGCAAAACATTTTTAGCCTGCGATCGCTATCTTCCCGGCAATCCACCCTGCGTTATCAAGCAGTTTTTACCGGCAAACATCACCGGAGACGCCTTAGAAACTGCCAAACGTCTCTTTGAGCTAGAAGCAAAAACGCTCTATCAGCTAGGCACCCATTCCCAAATTCCCACCCTGCTAGCCCACTTCGAACAAGACGGCGAATTTTATCTGGTTCAAGAATATATTGCTGGCACAGCCCTCTCTGCAGAACTCTCTGCCGCCTCTCAGGAAGCAACTCACCCAGACCAGTACACCTACAACCTACTCAAAAGCCTGCTAACGGTATTGTCCTTCGTCCATCAGCACAACGTCATTCACCGAGACATCAAGCCAGCCAACCTCATCCGCCGCCAAACCAGTCGCCAAACTGAAAACAAAACCGATGAACAAAACGATGGCCACATTGTTCTCATCGACTTTGGCGCCGTCAAAACCTTTAGCGCACCGGCAGCTTCACCGCTCACTGTCGCCATTGGCTCACCGGGCTACATGGCCCCAGAGCAACAGGCTGGGCGCCCATGCCTCGCCAGCGATCTCTACGCCACCGGCATGATTGCCCTCTATGCGCTTACGGGCAACTCTCCCCAGCAGCTACCCCGCCACCCCCAAACTGGCCACCTCAATCTCAACCAGCACCTTCCAGACAGTGCCCTCGCAAACTTCATCCGTCAGCTAGTGCGTCCCTATCCAAGCGATCGCTTCCCAGACGCCACCGCCGCCCTCACCACCCTCAATACCTTTTCTGCAGATGACCACACCACCCGAATTCCTGTCGATAGAGTCGTCCCCACCGCCCTACCAAACGATGCCTTCCCTCCAACTTTTTTGCCCAGCGAAGCATCTACACCTTCACACCTCCAAGCACAGCGATCGCCTGAGGCAGCTTCACTCACCGCGTCTCAGAAAAGCATCAGCCAAACGTCCAGACCGACCGTAGCCAAAACAACACCCCTAAGCGCAGCCGAAGCCCGAAACCGGCAGGCACTGCTCCACAAAGTTCATCGCTTTTGGATTCAGGGCGTGTTAGAACACTCTCTTCACGGTCAGGTGCTGCTCACCCTCGAACTCGAAGAGCGCAACCAAGCCTTAGCCCTTCCCTGGAACATTAGCTGGGAAGCCACCAGCCAGCCCATTCGTCCCCTTGAGGCAGGCACCCGCGTTTACGACATTTTTCAGCAGCTCGGCGCAGGGCGATCGCTCCTCATTCTCGGAGAACCCGGCGCCGGTAAAACAACAACCCTCCTCACCCTCGCCCGCGATTTGTTGCATGATGCCTTAGCCGCCTCTGTAGCAACATCGCAAAGCGCTCAACATCAAAGGATTCCGGCCGTCTTTAATCTCTCTTCTTGGAAAGGCGGCGCGATCGCACCCTGGCTCATCTCAGAACTCAACAGCAAATACCAAATTCCCAAAGCAATCGGTAACACCTGGGTCCACGAACAACAGCTCCTGCTCCTGCTCGACGGCCTCGATGAAGTGCGCCCCGACCGCCAAGATAGCTGCGCTGCAGCCCTCAACCAGTTCCACCAAGACTATGGCCCAGAGCTGGTCGTCTGCTGCCGCATCAAAGACTACGAAGCCCTCAGCCAAAAGCTAGGCTTCCAAAGCGCTGTGTATGTGCGATCGCTCACCGACGCGCAAATCTGGCAATATCTCGACCGCGCCGAGACAGGACTCACCGGCCTAAAATCTCTCCTAGAGCGCAGCATTCAAACAACCCAAACAGGTCCCAACCTCTTTGACCTAGCGCGATCGCCCCTGCTGCTCAACATCATGGCGCTCACCTACCAGGGCGTCAGCGCCAGCAACATCCCAGACCTCACCCCCAGCAAAGAAAGCGCGCTGAACCATACCCAGCAAACCTACACCCACCAGCTCTTTTCTGCCTATATCGAGCGCATGTTTCAGCGCCGCGCCGATAGCCACAACGGCCAGCCCGCCGAACCGTATTCTCAAGCCCAGACCCTCCGCTGGCTCCACACCCTCGCCAAACATCTCACCAGCACGTCGCAAACCGTTTTTCTCATAGAGCGCATGCAGGTCTCCAGCTGGCTAACTTCCCGCAGGCAGCGCTGGGCCTACGCAGCCCTGGTGTGGGCAAGCTTTGTCTTCATTGCCACGGCCATCGGTTCGCAGGTTGTCTCTCATAGAAGCCTGCCGCTGGCTATCGTTTTATGCGGTGCGTTTTTTGTCAGAATTTTTGGCCTGTATCGCATCGAGCCCGCCGAAAAACTTCAGTGGTCTTGGCAAAAAGCGAGCCGGTCGCTCCTGCTAGGCCTTACCGTTGGGCCACTGCTTGGCATCTCACTAAAGGTGGGGTTTATGACTATCTTTGGCGATCGCATCTGTTTGTTAACACCCGACTGTCTAAAGCACTCCAGTCTTTTAGGATTCTCTTTTGGCGCTATTTTAGGCCTTACCTATGGCATTATTCGCGGCCTTAGCGGCGAGAAAATTGCTACTGTCACAAAGCCCAATCAGGGCATTCGGCAGTCTGCTAAAAACGCTATCTTTTTTGCCATCGTCGCGACCATTGCACCTGCGATCGCAGGCTACATTCTCCGCCGCACCAATCCCTTCTTTTGGGCAGCAGCCGGGCTCTCCTTTGGCCTTGCCCTAGGCGGCGGAGAGGCCTGCATCAAGCACGGCATCCTGCGATTCATTCTCTTCTGCCAGGGCCGCATTCCCTGGAACTACGCTCGATTTTTAGACTACGCAGCAGAAAGAATCTTTCTACAAAAAGTGGGCGGTGGCTATATCTTTATCCATCGGCTGCTGCTAGAGCACTTCGCCAGCTTAGGGGCTGCCCCTGTCACTGAGCCTCAGCCCGTAAAACGCTAATATGTTTAGCATCTCCGGCGGTGAGCAATGCATTCTATGGTTACCTCTGTCCCTGTTACCGTGCCTATCAGAGCCCTGTCGCTTTCTCCCGGCAGCCATTTGCTCATCGAAAATGTCTCTTGGGAACAGTACGAAGCCCTTTTAGAAGAGCTTGGAGAAAATAGACTGGTTCCTCGGATTAACTTTTGCCACAACACGCTAGAACTCATGTCGCCACTGCCTGCCCACGAAAGGCCCCATCGGATCATGGCTGACATCGTCAAAACACTGCTAGACCTTCAAAACAGAGACTGGGAAGACTTTGGCTCTTCTACCTTCCGCAAGCTAAAAGAGGCTGGCCTAGAGCCCGATACCTGCTTCTACATCGCCCACGCAGAACAGATGAGAAAGTGCGAACGGTTCGATCCTGACCGCGACCCACCGCCCGACCTCGCTATCGAGTCTGATATCACCTCAGCCACCACCCTAGAAACTTATCAAACGCTGCAGGTGCCAGAAGTCTGGATATACACCCCAAATGAGCTGATAATTCATGTGCTAGGTCCCTCAGGCTATCGCACTACCGCTCAAAGTCCGACTTTTCCATCACTCACAATTACAAAGCTCGTCCCGCAGCTCATTCAGGAGGCAAAGCGGATAGGCACGCGACAAATGCTTAGGCAGCTGAGAAACCAAGACCAAACACAGTAAGCGGACAACTATCTGCTGTGCGCCCTACATCGAAAAGCTCTTCGGGTCGCCCACCACTTCTAGGCCAATGGTTTCACCAGCCACCACAACAGAGGTAACGTTCACCTCTACAGGTAGATTTTGCAGGTCGGCTAGCGGGTTCACAGCATTGGAAAGCCGGGTTGCGGCGATCGCACTCAAGTCAATCCCGGCTGCACTCACCTCACTCACCTCAAACCGCAGCTGAGTACCGGCACCTACTAGCTCTCCAGTTACATCTACCGTCACCCCGGGCGGCACCGAAAAATCGCCAATCTGAGGGCGAATACGCAGCGTGGCTTCATCGGGCGATCGCAACAAAACCTCAGCCTCCCGCACATTGCGATACGCCTCCAAAAAATCCGCCAAATCCGGTGTCTTAATCACCGCAGTCAGCTGCGCAGACTCTACCTGGGTGAGCTTCTCAGTCGCCTCGTCGTACACCACCCCTTGCAGATCTAGCGCTAGGCGATCAATCACTGGCGCACCCTCCGGACGAACTCGCTCACCCACCGCAACAACACTATCCGCACTGCCCGAGCGCACACGCAGCCCCTGAATTTGCACATCGTAACGCTCAGCCGGACCCACATATTGAGGCAGCTCCCGCTCTATGCCACGCTCCACCAGGCTAGTGGGCGTGCAGCCCGCCAGCAACCAGCCAGCCGCACCCAAGCACAGACTCGCCAATACCCTAGTCCTGTTCACCCCCTGCCAAACCAATCTGTGACCGTGCTCCCCATAAAGCTCTTGGTCAGATCTCATCGAGATTGCCACCATGTCCCTCCCGGTCACTGTCGCGCCCAAAAACAATACCTAAAGATGCCCGCCTAACTGTGCATACCCAAAAAGCGACAACAGACCCTCAATACAAATTCGTATACAGCTGCCTAAACTAGGCTCACACGACGTTTACAATTGTGCATTTCAACGATGCACTTTTCCCATGACTATAACTTTTAGCCATCGGATACTCAACGTTATCAGAGCGTTACAAAAATTACCGTCACCCCCGGCATTCCAGCAGCCCTTGATAAATAGCTAGAATATCTTCCAACCCCCCGCCTTCCCAGGCTTACCTTCCCAGGCTTACCTTCCTAACCTTGCCATCAGCCCTTTCCCCGGAGACGCCATCGAACCGTTGACACCTTCAAACCGGATACAAAAGCTGCGAATAGAATGGGAGCGCTTCACATCAGGCGCGTCAGACAACATTTGGACAGCCGAACTACGGGTGATTTTGAAAGGGGCAGCCGGGAGCTTTTTATTTGGCATTCCGCTGCTTTACACCGTCGAGGTGTGGTCAATTGGGTCATCGACCAATGCGCTACGGCTGCTATTAGTACAGGGCTTCACCTTTGTAGTAGTTCTATTGCTCACCCAGATTGAAGGATTCCGGCGATCGCTCACGATCAAACCCATTGAAACCGTTTTAGAAAGTATTGAAGCCCTAGGAATTGGCATTATCTGCGCTGCGATCGCGCTCCTGCTGCTACGTCGCATTACCGTCGAAACACCCCTCTCAGAAGCCCTCGGCAAACTCATCTTTGAAGGCGTCCCCTTCTCCCTAGGCGTCACCCTAGCCCGGTCTACCCTAGAGCGTCAGCGCTCTGGCTACAGACGCACCCTCGATACCAACTCTCCGCTGCTGCAAGCCACCACCTTCAGCAATACCGTCGGCAACGCCCTATCCAAAAAGCTCGCCGACCTCGACGCCACCCTCATCGGGGCCATCGTCATTGCCTTCAGCATTGCACCCACCGAAGAAGTCACACTCATCGCCGCCGACTTGCCGCCGCTTTGGCTACTGCTCGTCATGGCCGCATCCCTAATTATTTCCTACATTATCGTCTTCGCCTCCGGCTTTACAGACCGCAGCGAGCGAGCCCAACGGGGTCTATTGCTCACCCCACTTAGCGAGACACTCATCTCCTACATTGTGGTACTGATCGCCTCCACAGTCATGCTCATGTTCTTTCAGCAGCTAACCTTAAGCGACCCCTGGCAGGAGTGGCTAAGCAGCGTCATCGTTCTAGGTTTACCGGCCTCAGTCGGCGGCGCTGCCGGACGTATTCTCGTTTAGAGCATGTCTCCACGACAGCCCAAAAAGTTCTGGAATTCCCTAAGTGAAAACGACCTGCATAGCTGCGTAATGGTTTACCAGAGCCTATTTCGCAGCACTTATTCAGTCATTTGCTTCTGCATCAGGGCTCATCTGTATGCTTCAGGCACTCTCCAAAAGCGATTTTTAGGAAGTCCCCCATGACCCAGGCAACAATTTCTACCTCTGCAGCGACAAAAACGGTCCCCTCCCGACCCCAGCGCTCCCAGGAAGACCGAGACTTCTTAGCGAAGCTAACTTCTATTGACTTTGGCCCCATCGCTTTTAAGTTAATGAATCCAGAAGAAGGTGAAGGATGGACCCTCGAAAGATCCACACGAGCAGTCGAACAGTACCGTAGATTTTTGTTCTTGGTTTATCGCTACCCAGAAGAGCGTATCGTTCCCTCCCGAGAAGTCGATCAGGTCTGGCACACACACATCCTCGACACTGTGAAATACCGAGAAGAGTGTGACCTTCTCTTTGGAAAATTTATGGACCACTGGCCCTACTTTGGCCTCAAAGACGAAGCCGAAAGGCAAGAGCTAAACGACGCGTTCTCACATACTCAGCAGCTCTTTGAAGTGCATTTCGGGACTGCTTAGAAACGGTCAAATGAGGTGAAAACTGAGGTTAAATCTGAGGTGAATCAATTCTCAGAAACATAGGATTCTGTCTCTTGTGAAGCAACGCTGGCCAGTGAGCTTCTCTTCACCCAAGACAGGAGCCAACACTGTGAAAGATTCATACCATTCTCTCTGCAACCAGTTCGAAGGAGAGCGCAGCACCTACCTCAAAGACCATCTCATCCAACGGTACGGATGGCCTGAAAGGCAAGCCTTTCAGGCCGTGAGGCAATACATCATGTTTTTATATATCGCCTCATTAAATCTGCATAGGAGCCTGGTACCCACCCAACAGATTGACTGCGTTTGGGAAGCAGACATTCTGCATAACACAGCGCAGTACATTCGCACCTGCCAACAGCTTTGCGGCGAAGTCATTCACCACGCCGGAGGTAGCCAGATCCAACAGGTCTCTGATGGTTCCAAACTTGCAGTCGCCTTTGCTGAGACACAGCAGCTGTTTACCCAACACTTCGGAGAGGATAGCTTGGGCGGCTATACAGCTACGGCAGCTGCCTGCGGCGTCCTGATAGACACGGTGTAGAAACACTCAAGTCTCTCTCTCAAGCCAGCGCTGCATTTCTTCTACCTGCGGCTGCATGGCCAAATCTTGAAAGCTCACCTGCGCGGATTGCGTCCATTGACGAAAGCCAGCGGTGTTTCCTCTCAGCTGCGCTAGGCGTGCTTTCGAGCGCTCATGAAAGGCTTGAGATCGCTTATCTTTTCGACTTTTAATAATCGGCCAGCTCTGGGCCAGCAGCCGCTCAGCCTCATCCAAATCAGCCTGTTGCAATGCAATATCAACTAGCCAGTTGAGCGTGTATACAGCTGTTTGCTGCTGCGGACCGAGTGGCGCAGCAGCCAAAGTCTCCTCATCAGCGCTTTGACCTGCCAAATCTCTTTGAACAGCGGCTAAAATCTGCTGATAAAGAGATTTGGCAGTAGCATAATCTTCCTGTCTATAGTGTAGTTGTGCCTTGTAATAGGTCACACGCTGAGCCTGCTGCGCGTACGCTTCTTGCGAAAGGTCAGCCCGAGACAACAGATCTTCTGCGACCTGTAGCTGAGATATTACTTTGTCTAGGCGGTCTTGAAACAAAGCCACAACCGCCAGATCAATCGCCAGATCTAGCTGCACCGTAAGGTCTGCTTCTTGGCACTGCGCCCACGCCTGCGCAAAGTAGCGACTAGCCATCTCCAGCTGCTGCGATCGCCCCATCAAAGCAAGCGTCCAGCCAAGGTCTCGCGAAGCCTCTAGCATCTTGTCATCATCAGCGCCAACCATAGCACTCGCCCCGCTATTGACAGAGTCACGGTCACTCTGCTGAAGTGTCGCGGCCCACCACTCTAGCCAGCTGAGCCGCTCATTCCAATATCCCCGCAGGTAGGTATAGCCCTTCAGACTCGGCCAAAGCTCAGCAAAAGCATCCACATGCCCCGTTGCAATGCACCATTCCATGACCGTCTGGATATTTTCCCACTCCGCATCTATGGGTGAATAATCTTGCCACGCCCGCCAGTTTTCACAACGGTAGGGGAATAGCCACTGCCGGTACCAGCTCAGCCAGCGATGACGCATCTCAACAGCAGCGCCGGCTGCAGCTTGTTGAGATAATGCTTCATCAGCTTGTTCAACGCCCTCCACCTCAAGTGCCTGCCTTTCTGTGGTGAGATAGTCGTGGGCTAGTGGCAGCATTGAGTAGCGCCCCTCGCAAACGGTCACCAAAGAGAGTTGCTGTAGTCTAGCCAGCCCCTCCATTGCAGCCCCATCATCGAGCCCAGCGACTTGCCTAAGCGTCGACGGCTTGGCCGAGGTCGAAAACATCGACAGGGCGATCAGGAGTTCGTAGGCCGGCTGGCCATGAAGGGATTCCACAGTACTTTGTAGGTAATAACGGCAGTAGTCGCTGGTTTGCTGGGTCAGCTTGGGTAAAACGTGGGGAATGGCATAACCCGCTGCCGCTTGGCCCAGCGCATAGACGATGGCAGCTGGCATCCCCCCTGTATGCGCATATATTGTCTGTCGGGCAGCGGCGTCTAGGGTGACAGCCTTCAGGGCTGCCTGATGCTGAATAAACGCTTGGCCTTCTGCTGGTGGTAATGCACTCAGCGGAATCACAGCATCTAGAGTCAGGTGGATGCGGCTCGTCACAATTGCCTTAACAGCAGCAGGCAGCTCGTACAAAAAGGATAGAACAGCTTGCTGACTTTGAGATGAGAGCGTTTCTAAATTGTCAATTATCAGCAGGGTTGGCTGCTGCGAGAGCACCTCATAGATATTTTCTCGCTGGTGTTCAAAGTCTGCTGTGAGCAGGCTCGTGCATTTTAGAGTCTTTGCGATCGCTCGGAACAAATCTTGCAGGGTACGACTATACCGATAGCTCGGCAAAATACCCTGTGGAGTAAACTGCTGGGTCTTTGCCGACACAAATATCAGCGCATCAAACACAGGACTGGCTCCATCTTTTGCTGAGCTATCGGCACTCACGCAGCGGTGGGCAGCCTCCAGCGCTAGGGCTGTTTTGCCGATACCACCTGTGCCAGTCACGCTGATCCGAGCGACTGGGTGATCGTGCGCTAAAAAGGTCTGCAGCTGCCGGAGTAACTGCTCGCGACCAATGAACGTGCCATAGTCTCGGGTGGGTAAGTTGTGCTGGGGAGAATGGTCATTGTGCGGCTCAGAAGGCAGTGAAATGGGGATGACGGGCGCTGCAGCGTCTGGGGAGGGTGGTGGCGGTGCGCTTGGTACAGCGGTGGGTAGTGCTATCGAAGGGGTCGCAGATGATTTCTGCGTTTCGGCTTTACGCTGTTGCCAAAGGTCATCGAAGGCCGTTAGGTTTTTCTCTGCTGACGCGTGCCATAGGCGCAGCGTAAAGTGCCAGAGGCCGGTCCCTTGTGTGCGATCGCGATTATCCTCTAGCCGTCCCAAAAAGTCCTTTAGCGTTCGCAAATCTTGCTTCAGATGCTCCTTCACCTTTGGTCCCACCGTCTGTGAAACCAGCGCCGCCAAAAACCGAATCTCAGTCTTCACAATCAGCTTCGGTGCAATCGACTCACGGTCTACCCAGCGAACGCTGATCTTGCTTTCAAGATGCTCATATTCCGGCAGCTGATGGTTCGCAAAGTCCACCAGCTGCCGCAACAACACGCGCAGCCGTCGACGCACCGTTTCACTTTTATTTAGCTGAGGCATTCTGTACTCACCGCAGAGAACACGACCCACTTTTGACGAGAACTACACTCTTACCGTAGCAGTTTGGCCGGATCTCTTCGGGAATTCCAGAAGTCAGCGACCCTTCCCCAAGCTGCAATCCTCGTAGAATCAAGTTCCGTGAGTACTATAGATTTTCTTTGCTTGAGCTGTCGCATCCTACGTAGATTTTGGGCATAGGCAACTTTTTTCACCGCCTATACAAAAGGAGATAACTACTAATGCAAAACACAACCAACAACGCTAAAAAGGGTTCGGCTGCTTTCTGTTTCGCAATTGTTAAGCCAGCTGCCTTCTGCTTCGCCATCGTTGACCAAGGTACTCAGGGAACTTCAGCCCAGAGACCTTCAGTTTCTCTACAACTAGAGAGTATGGAGTAGGCAATAGTCTATGGTCTCTTAGATCATCCGCGCTTTGCCTAAGCGGTAAGTAGAGCAAGTCAGGGTCGCTATGGCCCTGACTGCATAGATAAGACTGCATAGATAAGCAGGAGATTTAAATGAAAACAAAGCCTTGTTCTTACACTTACGATACTTTTGAAGAGAAAGCTAAGTCAAAGGAGCTTGAGCGCCTCTATCATCAAGCGTCCACTTTTGTAGAAGTGGAGCGCATTTTGTGGCCAGAAATAGGGATTTCGCCGGGACAGAGCGTGCTTGACGTAGGATGCGGTACTGGATTTATCACGAATGAATTAGCAAAGCAGGTGTATCCTTCAAAGGTAGCGGGGATAGATATTAGCCAATCGCTTCTCGATGAATGTAACAAAGCGGATTACTCTAGTTGCTTTGCTAACCGAGGTAGCCAGCATCCCGTAAACCTTTCATTTGAAGAAGGAAGCATTTACAGTATTCCCTTTGCATCTGAAAGTTTTGATATTGTTTATGCCCGTTTAATCTTCCAACACTTAGCCGAGCCTGTAAGAGCTTTGGAAAGCATACTGCGAGTGCTAAAGCCTGGTGGCATAGTCTGCATTGTAGATGTAGACAAAGGTTGGTCAGGCTTATGTCCTGAGCCAGACTCATCTGTGGAACTTGATCAGGCCATTATTCAGAAGCACTTATCTCAAGGTGGTGACCCTTGGGTCGGTAGAAAGCTGAGCTACTACCTCAGCACCAGTGGATTTCAGCAAGTCCGAACTACTGTTAGCCTCGTTGACAGCCACAAAATAGGTCTCGAAAGCTTTTTTAGCTGCCTATCTTTCGGCGATTCTAATAGATGGGAGCAGAGCCAGCTATCCGGCCTTAAACGTCGTGCACGTGTCGATGCTCAATCACTAATTGATAATCCTTGTGCATGGGCAGGATTTGGGTTATTCGTTGCTACAGGTAGAAAAGAATAGTATTTGTTTTGAGTTATTCTTTGCTCTCCAAATTCTGTTTTATCTTGTCTGCAGCTTGCGTCATACCCAGCTTTTCAAATTCATTTCTAGCGAGGATAGACCATTCATGAAATTCCTGGTTCTGATTTTTCTGCTTAGCTATCAATGCTAGATGGTAGTAACATGTTGCGACAGAGCGCTTGTCCTTATACTTTTTAGCAGAATCTGAACGCTTGATCTCTGTCGCTCTGAATTCAGCTAAAAAGTATAA
>JBCBIK010000086.1:0-21160 GCA_038524545.1 Cyanobacteria bacterium J06623_4
CTACGGGAGAAGGATTTAGGATGAGGGCCAGTGCAAGGAATAGCAAGCCTTTCCAACCTTTAGCTTAGAGATGTGTGTACACGGGAGCCCTGAGGGAGAGCGACTTTGAATCCGATCCCCTCTCCCTCAGGGAGAGGGCTAGGGTGAGGGACCGGGATGTTATTTGCTGGCAGATCCCTTAAGGAAAGATTCTGTGGCTGGGAGCAGAGGCAAGGCACCTATGTGTTGCTTCTGCTCCACTGTGTCCATCCTTTCTCCCTAGCAGTAGAACGGATGCTATGCGTTGGAAAGTCATTGCTACGCAGTGCGGAACAATTTTTCAGCGACGCTGAACGATTTTTCTATGGCGCAGAGTGGCTGCTACGGGTTGCGGAATGATTTTTCCATGGCGTGGAGTGATTGCTACGTGCTGCGGAGCAAATTTTCCATGATGCAAAACGATTTCTGCAGGGTGCAGAGTCATTCCCTCCAGCCCGCATCTACTACACCTAGGAAAGCTACACCACCTGCCCTACAACGCAAAGTGCCATAGCAAAGCACGAATGCATCCGCGCTTTGCTATACGAGAGCGCTCTACAGAAAAGAATCATCGTCAGGCTTGTACTCACAGCACTGATGAATGAGCTTGGCGACCAGCCCGGTCCAGCCGGTTTGGTGGCTAGCGCCGATGCCTTCGCCGGTATCACCGTTGAAATATTCGTAGAAGAGAATGTAATCTTTCCAATGCGGATCGTTTTGGAAGGTTTGGTTTTCTCCGTATACAGGGCGGTGACCGTTTTCATCTCGCAAAAATGTGCTGATCATCCGCTCTTCTATCTTGGTGGCCACATCCCAGAGGTTCATAGGCTCGCCGACGCCATAGGGGCACTGAATTTTGAAGCTATCACCAAAAAAGTGGTGGTATCGCTGCAGCGATTCGATCAGTAGGTAGTTGGTGGGGAACCAGACGGGGCCCCGCCAGTTGGAGTTGCCACCAAATAGACCAATGCTCGATTCTGCGGGCTCGTAGTCTACGCGGTAGATGGTGCCGTTGGCATCGAAGGTGTAGGGGTTGTCGGCGTGGAATCTAGAGAGTGCGCGAATGCCAGTGGGTCCCAGAAATTCGTGGGGCTTGAGCATTTTGGCGAGGATGCGATGTAGCTTGTCTGGGCGGACGACGGAGAGCAGCCGCCGCTTTTGTGGGGTGCCGTTGGTGCTGGTAATTTCTGAGGTGGTGACGTTTTTGTAAAGGCTTGCTCGGTTGGCTTCGAACCATTCTAGGCGCTCTTTGAAGCCGGGCAGCCGGTCCATGAGGTCTGGTTCGAGGGTGGTGGTGGCATACAGCGGCATCAGGCCAACTAAGGAGCGAATCTTGATGGGCATGCGCGTCATGTCGGGGAGATGAAGCACATCGTAGAAGAAGCCGTCTTCTTCGTCCCAGAGCTGGGTGGCGTGTGCTCCGGTTTCGTTCATGGCCTCGGAGATATAGATGAAGTGCTCGAAGAACTTAGTGGCCATGTCTTCGTAAACAGGATTTTCGAGGGCTAGCTCCAGGGAGATGGAGAGCATGTCTAGGCAGTACATGGCCATCCAGCTGGTGCCGTCTGCCTGCTCTAGTCTGCCGCCTGTCGGCAGGGGTTTGCTGCGGTCAAAGACTCCAATATTATCTAGGCCAAGGAAACCGCCTTCAAAGACGTTGTTGCCTTCTGTGTCTTTCCGGTTGACCCACCAGGTAAAGTTGAGCAGCAGCTTTTGAAAGAGGCGCTCTAGGAAAAGGCGATCGCCCTTCCCAGTCATTTTTCTTTCTATTTTGTAAATGCGCCAGGTTGCCCAAGCGTGCACGGGCGGGTTTACATCGCCAAAGGCCCACTCGTAGGCCGGTAGCTGTCCGTTTGGGTGCATGTACCATTCGCGGGTCATCACATCGAGCTGCTGCTTGGCAAACTCCGGGTCGACCATCGATAGGGGAATGCAGTGAAAGGCAGTGTCCCAGGCTGCAAACCAGGGATATTCCCAAGTGTCTGGCATGGAGAGAATGTCTTGACTATCGAGATGGTGCCAGTGCTTGTTACGGCCTTTTTTTCGCTCTGGTGGTGGGTCAATGGTGTCGGGGTCGCCCTTGAGCCAGGTGTGAACGTCGTAGAGGTAGTATTGTTTGACCCACATCATGCCGGCGAAGGCCTGGCGCTGAACGTTGCGCTGGTCATCTGTATGCACAAAGGGAGAAAGCTGGTGGTAAAACTTATCGGCTTCTTCTAGGCGCTGCTGAAAAACGTCTTGGAAGGCTTGCCCTAGCGGATCGCTGAGGGTGCCGTTGTTAGAGAGCCGCAGCTTGATTTGTTGGGTTTCGCCAGGGGCAATGGTCAGGGCGTAGTGAATAGCTGACTTGGTGCCGGTTTGTACGGGGTTGATGGCGTCTGTTTCACCGTTGATGATGTATCGGTGGAAGGCATCTTTGACGTAGGGAGAAGCGCTGTCTGTTTCAAAGAGCTTTACTTTGTTGGTTTCGTTTTCGGTAAAGAGCAGGCCGTTTGGCGCTGGGAAGGTGCCTTCGCTAAAAGGGGTTTGCTGGCTGCCTAGGGGCACCCACTGGCTGGTGGGCGAGTCGGCATCGGGTGACGTCTGAAGGGTGACGGGCTGGGGCGTTTGGCAGTACAGCCAGTAGTTGCCAAGTTCAGGATGGTGGGTTTCGATGACCGACAGGTCTGGCTTGCTTGTGGCTACTTTGATAGTTGGCTTAATGGTGTCTGTATCCCAAGACCAGGTGTTGCGAAACCAAAGGGTGGGCAGCAGGTGAAAGGGGGCAGCTTCGGCACTGCGGTTGGTGATGGAAATTTGGATGAGGGTGTCTTCGGCGGTGGCTTTGGCGTATTCGACTTGCACGTCGAAGTAGCGATCGCCCTCAAAAATGCCTGTCTCCATCAGTTCGTATTCAGGCTCGGTGCGATCGCGCGCCCGGTTACCTTCCACCAGCTGCTGATAGGGAAACTCGCGCTGCGGATACTTGTACAGCGCCTTCATGTAGGAATGGGTCGGCGTACTGTCTAGGTAAAAGTAATACTCTTTGACGTCTTCCCCGTGGTTGCCTTCGTTGCCGGTGAGGCCGAAAAATCTCTCTTTGAGGATGGGGTCTTGGGTATTCCACATCGAGAGGGCAAAGCACAGCAGCTGACGGTCGTCGCAGAGGCCGAGGATGCCATCTTCTCCCCACCGGTAGGCCCGGGACCTCGCCTGATCGTGAGGAAAATAGTCCCAGGCGTTTCCTTCGGGGCTGTAGTCTTCTCGTACGGTTCCCCACTGCCGTTCACTTAGGTAGGGACCCCATTTTTTCCAATTGACCTGCTTATTTTTGTCTTCTTGCAAGCGCAGCTGTTCGGGCGTTGGGGCAGAGGACGTCATATTGAGATGCGAATAGGAGCACAGGGGACTTCCATAAACTATAAAGCCAAACAACAGCGGCTTGCCATTGAGGCCTTTTATAGAGAGATTTTGTAAGGCTCAGATTTTATAGAGCAGATTTTATAGAGTGCGGCAGCATCGTGTAGCCGATACGGTCATCATTGAGTTGATAGGGCACTAAAGGCTGTTTTGTTCGATATCTGCTTGGAGCTGTTCGGTTCGCAGGGCGCTCATTCGAGCGAGGCATTGGGATTCTTCGATGACGGTTTGGCTGTAGAGGACTTCGAAAGTGCAGTGGCGATCGCGATAGGCAATCCAGGCTAGCTGCACATCGACAAATGCACGCTGCCGCTCTTCTCTCAATACAGACAGCAGGGAGTCGTAGGTTTGATTGAGCGCGGCGTCGGCTTCCTCATAGCTTTGCTCAGGGAGCTCGGTTTGCACCAGTTCTTGAGTGCGCAGGAGCGTTTGTTCTGCCTGGCAGTCGCTGTAGATCATCGGTGCGATGGAGCCGCCAGCGTATTGATCTCGGTCAAATCCGCAGTCGAGATCGCGAAAAGTGATCCAGGCGAGCTCTGCTTCGGTGAGTGTCTGCTGCCCGGTTGTCGGTAGCTGCGACTTCAGGGTCTGATAAACCTGATTGAGTTCGGCATCGGCGATGGTGTAAGCCTGTTGGGCGCACTGGTTCATCTCCAGTTGTGTCGTTGGAGCTTCGCAAGACAGATCGCTTTCGGCTGTCCTGTTAGCGGAGGTGCGGTCCGACGCGGGCGGAGGCTGGTCAGCATCAGCAGAACCCAGAGCTCTTTCTGGACTGGGAATATCGCGGCTGGTTGTAGTGGTTGATTGCGGCGAACAGGCAGTAAATCCAATAAGTACACCTGTTGCCAGAGCGCGAGTCACCAGATAGCGAGTCAAGAGAGAGCGCATGCTTCGATGGGTCTTGGCTGCTCGGGTGCGCCTTCTAGTGGCTACTCGGCTGCGTCTTTGTGAGGGTAAGCATCTTGAAACCAGCTGTGATAAGCAAACGCGTAGAGGCATCCGATATTACTGCGGATGCTCACCGGCTAGGAAGCCGCGTTTCACATCGCAGTGAACCAAAGGGTGAACTCATCATAGAGTACTTACCCAAAGATGGCGGCTTCGAGTTCGGCTAGAGCTTGCTCGAAGTTGTCATTGACAATGCGTACGTCAAATTCGCTGGCGGCGGCAAGTTCTACTTTTGCTCGGGCTAGCCGCTTGGCAATGGCGCTTTCCGACTCCTGTCCGCGGGTGCGAATGCGATCTTCGAGCGCCTGAACATCGGGCGGCGCCACAAAAATTTGCATCGCATCTGGAAAGCTCGCACGCACCTGCCGGGCACCGACTAGCTCAATTTCTAGGATGACTCTGCGGCCCTGGGCGATCGCTTGCTCAATCGGTTCTTTGGGCGTGCCGTAGCAGTTCCCGGCAAATTCTGCCCACTCAAGCAGCTCGCCATTTTTTGCCATGGTCTGAAACTTTTCTCGGCTGACAAAGTAGTAGTGCTGCCCGTGGACTTCTCCGGCTCTAGGCTGACGTGTGGTCGCTGAAATAGAGAGCTGTAGCTCCGGGTGATGCCGCCGCAGTCGCTTGAGTAAGCTGCCCTTACCGACGCCGCTAGGTCCAGACAGCACAATCAGCTGTCCGTTGGAGGGCGATCGCCCTGCTGAAGCAAGTGTAGATGGAATGGATGGCTGTTCTGGTGGTGGAGAAAGGGAAACCATACACAATATGAGAAAAGCGACTACGGCGGGTCATCTGGAGATGATACCAGGGCGGGTGAGATAACTTTGTCAGTCGGCTGGAGGCAGACGAATCGAGCCAGGCGTAGCGACGCTAGGCTTCTGGCAGATCAAATAATACGGTGGTCATGTAGCGCTCGGCCCATTGGGGGTCAAACGCTTTTTCGAGGACGCGCCGAGTTTTATCGTTTTGCTGTTGCTGGCTGCAGTAGTAGCGCTGTCTCTCAAGGAGGTCTGAGCGCTGGGCGGGAACAGGAGATGCTGCAAGGGCCTTTTGTACATGAACGTGCAAATAGGCTTTTGCCTGATTGAGAAACTGTTGTTCTTCTGCGGCATTCGTTGGCTTCACAAAGCAGCAGAGGTCAGAGAAAATCTTTTGCCCCCAGTCAGGTAGCTCACGGGGTTGACGGTATCTGGCCGTTTCAAATGTTTGCAGTGCAGCTCTGTAGTCTGGCGTTAGCGGACCTGCCGGGGTGGCGGCAGAAAGGTCAACAATCGCCGCACTCACTTGACCGCGACCGCTGACAATGTCACAGCCAAAAATGGGCAGGTCGTAGTCGAGCCGAGGAAACATCACGCAGTGCAAGATGTCCAGGTTTTTACCAATGCGCGCTAGCTCCAAATGCATCTTTCGAAACTGAGGCGTTTGGTAGCAGCGGTTTTCAATGATGAGCTTTTCACCCTCAAGCTTGCCTTCGACATACCCAAGATCATCGGGAAGGTGGAATGGCGACAGCGCTAGCGCTTGCCAAGCTGTCTCTATCTCTTGAGCCAGCTGGCGGACCAAGGGATGCTGGTGTTCGCGGATAGATGAGATGGCAACGGAGGTTGGCATTGAAGCGTTGGGAAGCGTGAGAACTCGAATGGGGCAGTTGGGCTAGAGCGTAAGCCTTAAGCATAGCAGTTTCAGCGGGACGCTCAAATTATTCCTGACCGTAGAGCTGCGCTTGCGAAAAGAGAAGTAAGCAAAAGGGAAAACATTTACCACCTCAGGCACATGATTGCAATCCAGCCAAAATCGCGTCAGATTCTCGGGGTCAACCAGCAGGCATATCAAGCCCTCAAGTCATCTCTCAGTCTCAATTTAAGACGACAACTTTTAATTGCTGTCTGTGATAGCGTTACGCTTCAAGAACAGCTAGCCACACAGCTAGAGACCGACCTTGCTAGAACCCAGTGGACGGCTACTCACTTCGATGCTGATTCGCAGGGGCATGGTGCGATCGCACTAGAGCGACTGCAGTTCGACCCGGAAGACGCCCATCTACCACGTCAGGTCGCTCACTGGGTTCGCCAGACCACGCTGACGAACGGCCAGATACCTCAGCTGCAGATGCTAGGCGTCGAGCGGATGACCCATCAGCCAGCGTTGAATCAGCGTCAATTTTTGCGATCGCTCGAAAAAATTGAGGCCCTTCTCCCCCGGTTAAATACAAGTCTGCTCATTTGGCTATCTTGGCCTTGGTTGCGAACCATCCAGTCTTCTTCCCCGACGTTTTGGAAATGGCGTAGCGGCGTCTTCGAATTTGTCAGCGATCCCACGCCCGCCTCGACCGTATGGGATGAGGACTTAGATGCCGATATTTTTGACGATCCAACAGAACTAGGTGATGTGGATCCCGCTATAGAATCGTCTTGGGAGCAGTCTGCTCAGCCCCAGGTTGCACAGGAAGATTTTGTCGGTGACTATATCAGTGCGCCGCTACCTACCGCTGTTGGGCTCTATGGAGAAGCCGGTGAAGGCGACCGGCCTATTATGCCTGTTCGTGAGACCCTGGCTACACCGCCAGCCGCATCGGATACTTCAGAGGTGCCTGTAGCTCCTCTTTCCCCTGCGTCCGCGACCCCTGAGGCAGCTCCTGTCGAGATTGAGTCTATACGGTTTGAGCCGATTGAGGTTGCTCCCGTTGATCGTAACGCTATCGAGACAAAGCAGGCGGAGCCAGAACCGACAAAGCCAGAACTGACGACTACAGAACTGGCTCAGTCAGAGGACAATGGACCTCGACTCTATACTTTGGCTGAAGTTGCTGACCTGCCCCGTGAGGATGAGTCCTTTATGGATAACGATGGGGCGACTGGAATGCTGTCTGCGGTGACACTGGCTTTCGAAAAAAGCCTCTCTGAGTCAGAGGCGGTCGATTTGGCCGTTCCTGAGTCAGATGCCGCCGATCCTGAGCCGGCTGAGTCAAATACCGTATTAAATGCTGAGTCAGATTTGGCTGGAACCGCCTCGACGGAAGACACTGTGCTCACTGACCAGGCACAGCCTCAACACACATCCCAAGCTCAGCGGCAATCGCTTCGAGAGGCGCGATCGCTGGATACCGACCCGCCAAACGTACCCGACAAAATTTCTGCGGATTCAGCGCTGGAGACGACAGCTGCTGCCAATGGTCATGTGGTGACAGATGACGTACCGAAACAAGGGACCACGAAAATTCGGCTCATGGGCGTCGTCAAGCCCGCTACCGCTCAACCAAGCGATCAGTCCTTAGCACCAGATGATGCTGCTAAGAACGCGCCTGGAGCTGAATCTGTAGTGACAAAGACCGCTGACTCAGGGCTTGTCGTTGTTGAGCCTGTCAATGCCGACGATACAGAAGCAGTACAGACCGAGGCACTAGACACTGAACCCATTGCGGTCGTCTCGGGGGCAGAAAGCTCGACAGCAGACGTTGTGCAAACTCAGGCAGTAACAGCTGCAAGCCCTACTGTTTTAGACAGTCCTGCGGTTGAGGAAAGTCCTGCGGTTGAGGAAAGTCCTGAGGCGGCTGAGAGCCTTGCTCAAGCGCAGCAAGGACGTTCTGAAGAGGCAATGCGGTTGAAGGCGCGTCAGAAGGCTGCTGACGATTATTTTGCGGTGGGTTACGGCTATCGTAAGCGTATTGAGGCTGGTGAACGAGGCCTAGACCTGATTGAACCGGCGATCGCAGCCTATGAAGGAGGGTTGCGCTGCCTTAGCGGTCACCATCCAGACTGGGGCAGCGGTCTCAACGATCTGGGCACCTTGTACTGGCTGAAGGCGCAGCAGCTCAGCGATCCGCAGCAAGAAATCGACTGTATGAACCACAGTATTGAGCTGTACCAAGAAGCGCTCACTAAAGTAGATCCTCAGCAGGAACCTGAAATGGTGCTGCAGCTGTACAGCAATATGGGTGCGGTGTATAGCATTTTGGCAACATACGGTGACCCTACAGAGCGCTTTCACAAGGCAGTGAGCGTGTACTGCAAGGCGCTGCAAAAGTGCTCCTTTGACACGGACCCAGTCGAATACGCCACGCTCAACAACAGCCTAGGGTCGGTGTATTGGAAGCTTTCTCACCATGAGCAGGTTGTCCAGAATTTGCGCCACGCCATTTCCGCTTACAATCAGGCACTCATTGGCTACGCTCCAGACAGCCAGCCTTTAGACTATGCAGCTGTACAAAATAATCTAGGGATTACCTACTGGAGCTTGGCAAAGCATCAGCCTTCGGTGGAGGCGTTGAAGAATGCGATCGCAGCCTACCGCGATGCGCTGAACTATCGCACGCCCGAAACTGTGCCAGCGGCCTGCGCCACCACCTACAACAATCTAGCGTTAGCCTACTGGGATCTTTCAAAAGATAGGACCATCGAATCTGCCCCTAGGCTGCGCTACCAAAAGAATGCGATCACGGCTTTTGAGGCTGCGCTGCGGACTGCTGAGGGCCACAATGTTTTAAGTCAGGTGGATAGTGCGGCCATTTATCACTGTCTGGGCGATGTGCACGCTCAAATGATCGGTAGCCTATCGTCTCAGCACGATATTGCAGCCAGTTTGCAAAAATCTCTCTACAGCTACGTGCGAGCCATTGCTGATCTCGAAGAAGACTCACCGGTGTACCAGGCCAGATTAAATGCGATTGTTGCGAATTTGCGATCGCAAAAAGAGCATTTGGGACTCGCCAGTCAGCAGGCCGCGCTCAACCGCATTCCGCCTAAGCTGATTTCGCAGATTATGGTTTCGCTGTAGCGCTGGCCGATTACACCGTCCTATTGACCGTCACTTTCTTACCGACAGTTCCTAGCTGTGCCCGGAAAGAACTGTCGCTATGTCGCGCCGATAGGTTATGTCTAGCGCGTGTAGGCTCTGTGACCTCTCTGCGATAGTCTAAAGGTGTTTTCACTAGCTTTTCGGCGTTCCCAGTATCCATGCCCTTTTTAATCGTTGCTGCAATTGTTATTGCGTTCATTGCCATTGCCTTTGCCCTGCAAAACAATGTCCCCGTCGAGGTGAATCTGCTGGTGCAGCAGTATGAGTTCTCACTGGCGCTGTTGCTGCTGTCAACCCTAGCGATTGGCGTATTGATCGGGCTGCTGGTTTTGCTGCCTGCGCTGCTACGACGCGGTTGGCAGGTCTCTAGGGCTAAGCGGCAGGCCACTTCACTCGAAGATCAGCTGCAGGAGCGCGATCGCACTCTCTCTGTAAAAGACCAAAATACAAACCGTTTGCGTCAGAGTCATCAAAATCTTTTGCAAGCGCTAGGACTCATCGATGCCAATACAGGGCTCATTGCTTCTGAGGCGCTGCCCAAAACCATCGCCGCCCTGATTCAGCAGATGAAGCTACAGCCGGGCAATCCTCAGTTCGATGCGATTGGGCTGTTAGTGGTGGAGGCGCATCGCCGCGAGCCGCTCGGAGAAGTGGCGACGACTGAGCGCCAAAATACGCTACTAGATGAAGCGATCGCCTCTATCATTCGGCAAAACGTGACGGTGGATACCTGGCTGTACTGCGATAGCCAGCATCCAGAGGGTGCACAGTTTATGTGTGTGCTCACGGGAATGGACAAGACCGCGCTCAGGCAATACGGCGAAACGCTTCAGTCCGCGCTGACAAAGGAGCCCATCGCTCTCAAGGATGATTCGGTCGTTGCTGTTGATGCCAAAGTGGGCGGAGCCCTCGCGGATCGCAATCACCCGACTAATCGCGAGCAAATGATTATCGACAAGGCCTATCAAGCGCTGTCTGAAGCGGGTAAGCGACAGCTAAACCCGATTAAAGGACATCACCCGATCAAGATTATGCAGGTGACAGATACTTAGAGCTGCCTGCAGCAAATGATGTGCCTGCTCAATGGCTTTGTTGACGGCCTTATCGATTGCCTGAAACAGGTTTCTCTGGTTCCTTTGATTCTTCTATGCGGTCGCTTCTAGCCAGCCGCCGCTGAGAAGTACCGTCAGCGTCATAAAAATGATAGTGAGTAGCCAAGTTGCTCGGTTGAGAGTTTCTTCCGCGCTCTTGGTGCTGGTAAATAGCTGTGCCTGCCCGCCGAGCGCGCCGAGGCCATCACCTTTAGGGCTGTGGAGCAGCACAAGTATGCAGACGCCAACCGCTGCGATCGCCCAAATCACTTTGACTACAGTAACTATCATCGAAAATCCTTCGTTCGTCTGCTGTCCGGTAAGTCAGCCAAACTACATTTTAGCTTAGTAAAGCCATCCTATCTCAGCAAACTAGCCTGTTTATCATAAACCGCTCTGCCGGATAAAGAATGCTATCTCTGCAGAGAGACTTTAACGGGGGTACGGCTTGGCCGATAGTCTGCTGCAGATTTTACGATCATCGACTGGCCGGTCATCTCTTCGGGGATCGGCAGCTGCAGAATTTGCAGAATCGTCGGTGCCACGTCTGCGAGACAGCCACCTTCCTGCCTTAGCTGCACTTCGCAACCATGGCCAGGAATCTTCAACCCCTCCCCTTCAATCAGAATGAAGGGCACTGGATTGGTGGTGTGTGCTGTCCAAGGGCGACCCTGCTCGTCGTGCATATACTCGGCATTGCCATGGTCAGCGATGATCAGCGCTGTACCGCCGACGCTGCCAATGGCTGAGATGAGGCGGCCAATTTCAGCATCGACGGCTTCTAAGGCATTGACCGTTGCGTCCATATTGCCGGTGTGGCCGACCATATCGGGGTTGGCGTAGTTCATTACGACGAGGGAATATTCACGCTTTTTCATGGCTGCGATCGCTGTATCGGTCACTTTCTTGGCCGACATTTTGGGATCTTTGTCGTAAGTTGCCACCATTGGGCTAGGGACTAGCTCGCGATCTTCTCCGGGGAAGGGATCTTCGAGGCCACCATTGAAGAAGTAAGTAACGTGAGCGTATTTTTCAGTTTCAGCAGTGCGAAACTGCTTGAGCCCCTGCTGAGAAATCACTTCACCCAAAATATTCTTGAGGCACTGTGGCTTGAAAGCAACCCCCACAGGTAAAGAGGGGTCGTATTGCGTCATGGTGACAAACGTCAGCGGCAAAATAGGATCCCGTTTGAACCCGTCGAAGTCGCGCTTCACAAAAGCTTGGGTAAGCTGGCGCGCCCGGTCTGGCCGAAAGTTAAAGAAAATAACGCCGTCTTCTGCCTTGACCGCACCTGGCGCTAGCCTCACCGGCTCAACAAATTCGTCATTGACGCCCGTATCGTAAGACGCCTTAATCGCGTCGAGCGCCGACTGGCCACTGCCTTCGCCATCTTCTGTCATCACCCGATAGACCTTCTCAACGCGATCCCAGCGGTTGTCTCGGTCCATTGCGTAGTAGCGTCCGCTCAGGGTCACCATCCGGCCAATACCGATACGCTCAATCGCGTCCTGCAGCTTGACAATGGCAAACTGGCCGTCTGTTGGCTTTGTATCGCGGCCATCGGTAATCACATGGATGCACACATCTGTCAGCCCCTGTCCTTTGGCCATTTCTAGCAAGCCTGTCAGGTGGTTGAGGTGGGAGTGTACCCCGCCCTCTGAGCACAGCCCTACCAGATGCAGCGTGCTGTTGACATAGGCGACCTTCTGACACACCTTTAGCAGGTCGAGATTTTCCTGAATGCTTTTGTTCTCAACCGCATCAGAAATGCGCACTAGCTCTTGGGGAACTACTCTGCCCGCCCCAATATTGAGGTGTCCAACTTCTGAATTGCCCATCTGGCCATTGGGCAGACCCACGTACTTACCGGAAGTGTTGATCTGCGCACTGGGGTAAGTTGCCCACAGGCTGTCCATAATCGGCGTGCTGGCATGGCTAATTGCATTGCCGTTGCTATCTTCTCGGCAGCCCCATCCATCTAGGATCACAAGCACCATTGGAGAAATAGGCGAGTCTGCCATACCAAAAAATCCTCTACGATTTGCAATGATTGAGAGATGCGTGTACCCCGTCCGTGGCAGCATAGAGTGCGCCACAGGGGTTCTATTTGAGATGCATCCCTAGCGGTCTGATAAGCGTGTGCTTTTCTCAGGGCCGCCTTATTTAAAATGTTGCCCTACTGAAAAACCTCAGATGCGGGACATCTTCAAAAGTGCCTACAACTGCCAGTGGATGGCTATCTAATGACGCTTTGATGACGTTTTTCAGCAAAAGGTGGAACGGCTTTATGCCAGGGTTCCCCCATGCTAATGACTGTCTTGGAGTACTGTTTGAGAGAACTCTGAGGCTACGCTAATCATGCGCTGACAACCCTTTGCGCGAATGCTTCCTGAACTTGCCTTCTGGACTTGTCTGCCTGGGCTTGCGCGGCTGCAGGTACAACCGGGAAATGTCATTCTGGATCACCTCTACAGGACATAGCGTAGCGCTAGTTTTCAGGTAAAAGATTCGAATTTAATATTGTTAGGCGATTCTAATCCCTGTGAAGGTTATGGCGTATCTATCTTGCGCTTTATAAAATGAATCTGAATTTTTATAGTTAAATATTTACCACGAGTCATTCCTAAAAATAAAGCGTTGCCTTTTGGAGCGCCTTTTGCAAGGCCGCTTAAGACGCTGACCCCTTCTGACCGTCGTGCGGCTGAAAGGGGCCATGTCGAGCATCTTATCCAGCGGTTTGTGCCTGACGCTTCTCTTTAGCCTTTTGCTTTTTCTTCTGCCGTTTAGCCGCAGCTTTGGCTGCTTTTTCAGCTTCGATTTTCTCTAGCCTAGCCCGCTCTTTTTCTTCTGCGAGTTTGTCGAGGTAGTAGTGGTAGTCACCTTGATACAAGCGCAGTTCCCCGTCTCTGATCTCCACAATTTTATTGGCGACTTGAGTGACAAAATAACGGTCGTGGGAAACGATCAGCGCTGTGCCATCGTAGGTTTTGAGCGCATTTTCTAGCATCTCTTTGGCCGGAATATCGAGGTGGTTAGTCGGCTCATCAAGGATCAGTAGGTTCGCAGGCTGCAGGAGCATTTTGGCGAGGGCAAGCCGAGCTTTCTCACCCCCACTCAGCGCTTCGACTCGCTTAAAGGCGGCATCTCCACTGAACAAAAATCGTCCGAGGAGAGTGCGAACTTCCTCGTTTTTCCAGTCGGGAACTTCGTCGTGAATCGTCTCAAGTACGCTTTTTGATAGATCTAGGGCCTCTGCTTGGTTTTGCTCAAAATAGCTGGGGAGCACGTTGTGAGCACCGATATCCACAGTGCCATCGTCTGGCTCCTCAAGTCCGGTGATGAGCCGTAGAAGAGTGGATTTGCCTGCCCCATTAGGGCCAACAAAAGCAATGCGATCGCCCCGCTCCACTTCGAGCGATGCGCCCAAAAACAAAATTTTGTCTCCATAGCTGTGGGTCAGATCGCCAATGGTGACCACCTCGCGTCCGCTTCTGGGCGCAGGCTGAAACTGAAATTGCAGACCTCGCAAGTCGGCGATGGGCGCTTCTACACGTTCAATCTTTGCCAGCTGCTTTTCTCTACTTTTGGCCTGGGTGCTACGCGTTGCACTCGCCCGAAACTTGTCTACAAAAGTTTGTTGCTTTGCGATCTCTTTTTGCTGACGCTCGTAGGTGCTGATCTGCGCAGCCTGATTTTCAGCTTTTTGGGTAAGGTAGGCGCTGTAGTTGCCTAGATACGTGGTCGATACGCCCCGCTCCGTCTCGACGATAGAAGTGCATAGCCGATCTAGAAATTCTCTGTCGTGGGAGACGATCACCATGGGAATAGTGAGCCCTTTGAGGTAGGTCTCTAGCCATTCAATGGTTTCGAGATCGAGGTGGTTGGTCGGCTCGTCTAGTAGCAGTAGGTCTGGAGACTGAAGCAAAACCTTTCCCAGGCCCATGCGCATCTGCCAACCACCGCTGTATGAGCTTACTAAGCGATCCCCTGCGTCGCTGTCAAAGCCCATTTCAGGCAGGATTTTTTCGATTCTGGCTTCGAGGCCGTAGCCGTCTAGGGCTTCAAACTGGCGTTGCTTTTTGTCGAGCTGGTTAATCAGTTTCTCTAGCTGGTCTGGATCGGCGCTTTCCATTTGGATAGGAATGTCGGCCAGTGCCTGTTGAATTTTGTTGGCTTCTGTAAAAACCGTCCAAAATTCTTCGCGGACGGTTCGCCGGGGATCGACCTCAAATTCTTGATTGAGGGCGGCAATGTGGAGCCCGCTGGGCCGAATAATGGCACCGGTGGTTGGCTCAATTTCGCCTTGAATAATTTTTAGCTGAGTGGATTTTCCAGCACCGTTGACACCGACTAATCCAACGCGCTCTCCGACCTTGACCTCCCAGTTCACATTTTTGAGGACTTCACCGGTTGGGTAGATTTTGCTGATATTTTCCAATCGCAGCATTGTGCAGGATCTCCTGGGTTTACGGTAAGCAATAATCGATGCCCTCTAGGCGAGGAACAAGACCGTCTTCGCTACGCAAGGGAGTTGGATTGAAAAAAAGTTTGGAAGAGACGATGCTCTCAAGAGACGACGCCAGCGTTCTGTTTGAACGCTTTGCCCAAGCTCGCGGTGTAGGCTAGCCTCTCTATACGTTCCTTTTTTGTACATCTTAACAAAAATGTAACAAAATATGATGAATGCGCCCGGTCGGTATAATGCCTGAGGCTGTGATTTTGCAACTGTTCTGACTATTTTTGCTGGCGCAAGGATTTCCTATGCTGTCTGTCTTTTTGAGCTTTTCGGCCCTGACTGCTGCCGACGTTGCGGGCAGTTACCAAGATGTTTTAGCCGCTGATTTGTCCGTTGGTTCGTCCGCGGAGCCGCTAGCTCAATCTGCGATTCCTGTTATTCCTGCAGAGGAGGCTTTGCCACCGCCAGAGTCGTTGCTATCTCCGGATGCGGCAGCTGTGGAGATGGCTAACTACAGCGACGGCACAATGTCAATTGACTATCCGGCAACTTGGCAAGTGGAAGTGAATGACAGCGGTATTGTCGCTATCGAGGCGGCACCGATTGCGGGCTCTCAGCAGGTGATTACTCAGGTGTTTCGGGTAGATTCACCGCCGGGACCTTTGGTGGATGCCAATATTAACAGCTTCATTGAGGAAGGGTCCGCTGTTAGCCGCTATCGCAGCGTGGAGATCGATGAGCAAACGGCGCTGGTGATGTGGCTGGCCGACCGTCCGGATGAGCTGAGTTCTGCGATCGCAACTTTTATTGGCTACGGCGACGAAACGATCTTCCTCTTTAGCCGCTACTCACCCGATATAGCAGATCCCAGTGCTGTAGACATAGAAGAGAGCATCTTGCGCCTTCACAGTTCGTTCTCAAATTTGGTCGCTGAACAGTAGCTTTCTGATTTACCTAGGCTGAGGCAGGCTTCGGATTCGTCTGTTGCTTTGAGCCGCCCATGAGATACAGCAGCGCCATGCGGACAGCGACGCCGCTGGCAACCTGCTTAGAAACTAGGCTCAGCTCGGGATCGTCCATCAAATCAGAGGTGATTTCGACGCCTCTATTAGTAGGACCGGGGTGAAGGAGTTTGACGTTGGGATGGCAGATTTGGATGCGATCGCGCGTGATGCCAAACTGCTGGTGATACTCCCGTAAACTAGGCAAAAGATTGGCGCTCATGCGCTCCTTTTGTAGCCTTAGCGCCATCACAAAGTCAGCGCCGTCTAGGGCTTTCTCTAGCTGCCAGTGGACAAACACCTTGCGTTCTACGCGACCTTGCTGGGTGTCGAGCGGCGTCGAAAAAGCTTCGGCAAAGGCTTTGGGCAAGAGTGTGGGCGGGGCTGCTAGATGAACTTCGGCGCCACAGGCAGTGAGGCTCCAAAGGTTCGAGCGGGCCACCCGAGAGTGGAGGATGTCGCCGACAATGGCGATTTTTTTGCCTTCGAGATCTCGGGTAGTGGGCTGTTGAGGATTGCAGGCGTTGCACAGCGTCAGCAGATCGAGCAGGGCCTGGGAGGGATGCTCATGCTGCCCGTCTCCTGCATTTAGGACGCCCACGCCGGATTCTAGCCGGTCCATTTCTTGAGCGATGGTGGCTGGTACACCCGACCCCCTGTGACGGATTACCATCAGGTCTGTGCCCATGGCCAAATAGGTCTTGGCCGTATCTAAGATAGTCTCTCCCTTTGAGAGGGAAGAGCTGCCCGGTGAAAAGTTCAGCGTATCTGCCGATAGGCGCTTCGCAGCAAGTTCAAAGCTGCTACGGGTCCGCGTTGAGGGCTCAAAGAACAGATTGGCAACGACTTGGCCCTGCAGAGTGGGGACCTTTTTAGTTCGCCTGGAGAGGACGCCTTGAAAGCTCAGCGCGGTTTGCAGTACATTTTCGTATTCATAGGGCTGAAAGTCGGCCAGCGAGATGATATGGCGACGGTTCCAGGGAAAGTTATTCATAGGGGGAAATCAATCGGTGAAAATCTATTGGCCTGCACGCTCTACCGGCCATAAGCTTTGCAAATTGGCACATAATTGGGACAGGTCGGTCGACTGTTTTGTAGGATAGGGATACCTTTATATAGTGCTGTACTCAGTATTTCGTCAGATGGTTTGGTTGCAAGAGCATATTCAAGCGCGTATTTCCAGGCTTGCGCCCAGCAGGTTCAATAATACCTATGTCACAGGCCTTGCTCTAGCGCTGAGTCTGGCGGTCGTAGGCTGTGCGACCGCCCCCGAAAAAACGGTCGAAGAACCGGCGGTTGAACCCACTCCCGACGTTGTGGAACTGCCCAAAGAGACCCCACCTAATGCTGTAGGTTCGCCAGACAAAGCGCCCTCGACACAGGCGCAGCCAGATGGTGAAGGCACCTTCGAGAAGCAGCCTGGGCAGACCGATGAAATGGTCACCGTTTCGGTATACACCATTGATGCCCAGTGCAACGACTTTGTTGAAGAAACGGTGCAGTTGCCTAGCGACCAAGCGATGAGCGAAGCGGTCGGCAAGGCTGTCGGTGCCGTTGAATACAACGCATTTAAGCTGGAAGGCTACCAGGTCAATATCAACGGCAGTACAGCCATTGTCGATATGCAGTTGGCACCGGGCTCGGAGCGACAGTTTGTTTCTCTCTCTAGCTGTGAGCAGCGATCGCTGTTTGGCAGCGTAGAAGAAACCCTGCTAAACAACCCAGATTGGAACGTTGACGCGGTGAAGTTCACCGATAGTGGTAAAGAGCTAGTCCTGTAGGCGTCGGTTTTTTCTAAAGGCTGGTGATGTGCTTCAGGCTGAGGCTAGCGACGCGAGATCGAAGCGCTTTCGTTGACGTACCAGCGCCACGGTCGTTCTGCGGCCTTGGTAATGCCAATGCGAGTCGTTTGCACGATGGCTTGGTCTGACAGAGCGCCGGTACCAAACTCCAGCCATATGCCACTGTTGGGATGATAGCGCTGCCCATCAAGGTTGCGATCTATAGCGAGCGCTCTACAGAGCTTACCTGGCCCTGCCGCGATGCGGTGGGGCTTTGCGGTTTGTTTGGCTGTTAGCTGTGGAGGAATGATCTCTAACTCCAGTGCCCGGAGCAAAACTGCACTGCCAATGCCTTCTGATTCGGTAACCACGTTTAAGCAGTGATACATGCCGTAGATAAGGTAGACGTAGCAGTGACCGGGCGGGCCAAACATGGCGGCATTGCGTTTGCTTTTGCCGCTGTAGGCATGGCAGGCAGGATCGCCGGGTGCATAGGCTTCGGTTTCAACGATAGTGCTGCGAATGAGTGGGCCGCCGGGTAGCTGACGAACCAGATGGCATCCTAGCAATGCTGGCGCAACTTCTACTGAAGGGCGATCGCACCATTCCGGCTGAATCATACGGGCTGATGCAGGTGACTCGTCTCGCTTTTTTCCTTGCCCAAAGGTATTTGTCATAAACCATTAAGAATTGGCAGTTCTTGCAAATGAAGTTGTTACGATCCTCAAAAGAAACCGTACCGTAGGTGAACCTTCGTGAAAATCGCCTATGGCTGGGTTTCTGGGTGTGGTCTTCGCCGTGCTCCAAACAGTCGTTACTAGCGTTACTACCTTTTACATTATGGATATTAAGCTGCTGCTTTTTGTGATGACGGGTCTTTTCACTGTGTCTTGCCTATTTTTCGGTACCCGAAATGGGTTTTACGACTCTGAAAACTACCATGGCAATGGCTCAGCCCATTGATCTGCCCTGCCCCTCGATTGAGCGGGGTTTTGTTGACTTCTTTGCTGGCTTCTTTTAAGTAAGTACGTTCTGTGCTTTTGACCACCTGTGACTGAGCTGTCCTGCCTGCCCTACAGTGTCGGCTATGAAGACGAAGGGGTTTGTCTGCGTGTACAGATCGGCCCCTATGCAATATTGCTCGACTGCGGTCTTGCTGATATTCGACAGCTGCGAGAAGTGTCTGCCGACTTTGTGTTTTGTAGCCATGCCCACACTGATCATGTCAGGGGGCTTTTACCGTTACACCAGACGTTTCCTCATTTGCCTATTTTTAGCAGTGAGGTGACGGCCAAGCTGCTCCCGCTCAACTGGCCTGGATACGAAGATACGCATTTTTGCCGTCCTTTGCCATGGCGAACCCCGGTCGAAATTGCGCCGGGGCTGTCGGTGCAGCTGTGGCCAGCAGGGCACTTGCCAGGTGCGGCCTGCTTCCTCATTACGTACAAAACTTCCCAGCGAACCTACAGCATTTTTTACAGCGGTGACTGTTTCTTATCCAACGGTCGCTTAGTAGATGGCCTACCGCTGGCTGAGCTGCGCAACCTCAAGCCCAATGTGATGATCGTGGAGGGCAGCTACGGCACTGAACGCCATCCCAACCGCAAGCAGCAGGAAAATTATCTAGTAGACCGTCTCTCTGAGGCGCTGCGCAATCGAGGGCGGGTGATCTTTCCGGTGCCTTTGCTAGGGCTGGGGCAAGAGCTGCTGATGCTGGTGCGCAGTCACCATCACTTCACTGGTCAGCCGATTGATGTTTGGGTCGATCCTTTGATTGGCATGGGTTGCGATGTTTATTTGGCCTGTCTCTCCTCGCTACCGGCAACTGTTCAAAATTTTGCCCAGCATCAGCCGCTGTTTTGGGATGAGCGGGTGCTGCCTCGGGTGAGGCGGCTGGGCGCGGGGGTGTCGGCAAAGGCGATCGCAGAACGTTCAGATGCGGCTATTTTCATTGTGCATCCGGCGACTCACCCCAGTTTGTACTGTCAGGCGGATAGTGCTCAGTGGACGGTTTTTGTCTCTGAGATGAGCAACATCGGTCTGTGGCAAAGTCAGCTCGATATGCGGCGCAACGCGTTCGACTGGTTTGCGGAAGTGAGCGATGTAATGCCTACCAGGCAGGTAGAAATAGAGCATTACATGCTCACAAACCACTGCGATGGCGGTGGGACTACCCAGCTCATTCACAATCTACGCCCGCAACACGTTGTGTTTGTCCATGGGCGATCGCAGCAGCTCACGAATTTGGCCAGTTTAGACGCGCTGCAGGCCCGATATCAGCTGCACTTACCCACGCCGGAGCAGAAAATTGACCTGCCCTTGGCGGCTGCTTTTTGGCAGCCAGCCCCGCCACGGGACGCTTTTTATGAGGGCGAGGTGGATATGAATTCAGAAGGGGTACAGCTGAGATTGCCCCAAAGCTTGGAGACCGACCCGCGCTTTGCGCAGCTGGCAGATACCGGTGTGATTGAGGCGAGCTGGCAGGGCGATCAGCTGGTGATTCGAGGGCTCAATCAGCAAGAGTTGATGCAGGTAGTGCCCAGAGGCGGCGTAGCGGCTGAGCAAACCTGCTATTACTGCCGCCACTTGCGCGGTCAGCGGTGCCGCAATCCGGAATCTCCCCTGGTCGGGTTACAGGTGACTTCTGACGGTAGCTGCGCGGCTTTTGAGCGATCTAGTCGGTGGTAATGGGTGAGGTACTGAGCATTGAAGGCGTTAAAGAGTGATGTTTTGGTATGACGGTCGCCTTTATGAAAGCACTGATGAGAAGGGTTTTGACGGAGATCAGGTCGTAGAAGATGCTGGTGAAATGGCAGGTGCTGTTCAGTTTCGCAAGCTTATGGGTGGTCCTGGGTTGCGGTTTGGGGCGACGGTGTTCACAACACTACGGGTGTATGAGCAATGTTTGGATCACCCAATGACTCAGTGGGTAGCACATTGCGATCGCTTACTACACTCCGCAACTGCCTTCCGCTGGATGCTGCCCGACTGGACTAACTTACGCAGCGGCGCGCAGCAGTTGCAGCACCACTATCCCGTTTTGCGGATGGCGCTTTTCCCCGATGGCAAGGTCTGGATTGCGGGTAGGCAGCTGCCAGAACAGCTAGCCCAGCAGCAGCGTGAGGGAGTAGCCTGCTGGCTGGCACCGCCCGACTATGGACGCAGCTTGCCAATTCACAAGACTGGAAACTATCTGGCTTGCTGGTTGGCTAGGCAGCAGGCACAGCGCGTTGGGGCGAGCGAGGCGATTTTGACCAGTGCGCAAGGGGAATGGCTGGAGACGGCGTCGGGCAATCTTTGGGGATGGGCCGACGGGCGCTGGTGGACGCCACTGACAAACCAGTGTCTGCCGGGTCTGATGAGAGCCCGGCTGCAGAAACTTGTGACTGAGTCTGGGCGGGTTGTGACGGGTGAGCCCTGGACACGATCCGTGCTGAAAGGGTTTGATGCGATCGCTTACAGCAACTGTGTTGTCGAGCTTGTGCCGATTCACACAATTTTTGATGGGCAGACTACACTAAAGTATGACGCCCAACATGCCAGCCTCAAAGCGCTTCAGCGAGCGCTACAGCAGCAGATTGCGCAGTCGAATTTTTTTGAGAATTGTCCAAGCAAGATGCGCACAGCAGATGATTCCTGAAATGAGTTAACATAAGTTAATAACAAAGGAATAAC
>JBCBIK010000087.1:0-21040 GCA_038524545.1 Cyanobacteria bacterium J06623_4
GAAAGAGATCTAGAGCCGTTGCAATCGCTTTGTCTACATCAAACCCCCTAGGTCGGCCGCGCTTTGATATTTTTTTAGTGGTCACTAGCTTATTCTTCAATTTCTTGTTATCGTTATTTCTATAGTACTCGATACAGAAATAGGAGGACACACAAATGACCACTCTCACAGGTAAAAAAGCTCTGGTACTCGGCGGTAGTCGGGGCATTGGCGCCGCCATTGTAGAGAGACTGTCTGCAGAAGGTGCCGTTACGACCTTCACCTACGGCGGTTCTGAGGACGCGGCAAAAGCGCTCGCCAAGAAAACGGGAACGACCACTGTGCAGGCCGACAGCGCAGACCGGGTTGCCATCAGCAAGGTGATCGCTGAGCAGGGACCGCTCGATATTTTGGTCGTCAACGCTGGGATTGGCGTGCTGGGCCATTCCCTAGAGCTAAACCCAGATGATATAGACCGGATGATTGATATCAATGTGCGCGGGCCGTATCATGCGGCGGTAGATGCCGCTCGGGAAATGAATGAGGGCGGTCGGATTGTGATTATTGGCTCTGTGAATGGCGATCGCATGCCGTTTGCAGGGGGCGCAGCCTATGGCATGACCAAATCTGCAGTGCAGGGCATGGTGCGCGGCCTAGCGAGAGATTTTGGCGATCGCAACATCACCGTCAACAGCGTTCAGCCAGGTCCTGTAAATACTGATCTCAACCCAGAAGATGGCCCCATGAAAGACCTCATGCACTCTTTTATGGCGATCAAGCGACATGCGCAGCCCAAAGAGATTGCTGGCATGGTCGCTTATTTGGTTGGTCCAGAAGCAGCCATCGTCACGGGCGCGCAGCACACAATTGACGGTGGATTCGGAGCTTAGCTACCCTGAAATCGCCCTGATGTAGCGGTCTGCAGATTTTTGCACCCGGGTCTTGGCATCTGCGCGCACAATCGCAGGCCACCAAGCACCATAAAGACGGTCAAAAGCATAAGGGGCGATCGCGCTGACAATGTTGTTCACTTTGCTCGCCGACAGTGGAATGTAATTTGGGTAGCTGTACATGAAGCTCACCCAGCGCTTGTCGGCGACGACTTGGATGACATCGCCTGTCAGCAGCGTGCCCGCCCGGCCCGTTCCCGCTGACCAGTGGCAAACAGTACCGCCATCGAAGTGCCCGCCCGCTTTGATCAGGGTAATTTCTTCAGTCAGCGCATAGGTCTCACCAGACCAAAATTCAACACTTGGGTCGGGGCGCATCATCCACATACGGTCAGCCGCGTGGAGATAAACCCTGACGTTGAAGGCGTGGGCCCACTCAACGGCTGAGGCATAGTAGTGAGGGTGAGAGATGGCGATCACGCTCACCCCACCTAGCGCGTTTACCCGTTCGATAGTCTCATCATCTATCAAGCTAATGCAGTCCCACAGTACGTTTCCAGCCGGCGACTGTACCAACAAAGCCCGCTGTCCGATCGCAAATTTTGGCTGTGTGCCAATCCCATACAAGCTGCGCTCTTGCTGTTCAATGCGATTGTGATGGCTTTGCTGCAATTTGGCCAGCGTTATCCACTGCTGGCCTTCGGGCGCTACATACTGCCGCTCATCCGTGCAGATGGGGCAGTGTTCCGGCGGCTGCACCGTCTGAGCAAACTGCGTGCCGCAGGTAAGACAAATAAAATGGGTCATTGTCAAACCATCCCATCGTATTAGTCAATGTATTCCACAACTTTCTCAGTTTCGTAGCGGACCTTTGCCATATCGGCAGTTTTGTCTTCTTCCGACCGGTAGCCCGCCGCACACAGCACCACAGACGAATATCCCTGCGCTGCTAGGCCCAAGACTTCGTCATACTTACTTGGGATAAAGCCTTCCATAGGGCAAGTATCAATCCCCAGCACAGCCGCGCTGTACATAAAGAAACCCAGCGCTAGGTACACCTGCTTAGCAGACCACTTGTCTGGCTGCAGGGGAAAGGGGGGCTCTGCCAAGTATCCCTTAATGGCATTTTCTAAGCCCTCTAGCTTTTCAGTCGGTGTTTCTCGCACTGCCGACATTCGCTCAATATAGGGTGCAACATCGTCGTTGCCGATATCTTTTTTGATAGCCATCACAACAAAGTGAGAAGCATCCGTCACCTGAGACTGTCCCCACGACAGCTCCACAAGCTGCTGTCGAATATCAGGATTACGAATCACAAAAAATTTCCAAGGCTGCAGTCCAAAAGAGGAAGGCGCAAGCACCAAGCTTTGCTCTAAGGCCTTCCAGCTTTCATCGGATATTTTCTTTTCCGGGTTGAATTTTTTGGTTGCATATCGCCAGTAGAGAGTATCGATGATTTGCTTAGGTGAGAGGTCAGTTGGAATCGTCATAGGTTAGTAAGAATGAATTTACAGGGGTTAACGGAATTGACAAGAAGAGAGAAAGTACCGACAGCATGCCAGACTTCACACACCGATAAATCTATCTGCCGGTACTGTAGTTTTTGGCAGCTTTAGGCAAATTAATGGTCTTCTGCTGAAATAGCGGCTATGGCGTCAATTTCGAAGAGCATGTCATCGCCTGCGAGCCTAGGCACCGGGATCAGCGTGCTGGCAGGCTTGACCAAATCGTCGGGCCACATAGCGTTACGCTCCGCAGAAATCAGCCTTTGCTTTTCGGCATTGTGGTCGACCGAGAGCAGAGTGATTTTTACCACTTGCTCAGGCGTTGCACCGGCAGCGGCAAGCGCTTTTCGCAGTCGGACAAAGGCCTGCTTGAGCTGGGCTTCAAAGTCGCCCATGTTGCCCTGTTCGTCTCGCCCGCCCTGACCGGCAAAGAACGCCAGCGTTTTGCCCGCAGGCGCTATCACAACATTAGTAAAGCCGTAGCCAGAGGGGTCTCCCAGCTCTGGTGGATTGATGTGCTGAATTTGAGAAGTCATGGTGTTTCTTAGAAGTTGTGTACGAGAGATTTTCAGAAATTACTTGCAAGGTGATGAATGACAGTCGGACTTTTGATGACTGGGACCAGATTGCTGACCGATGATGACGCTGGCAAGAACAATGAATACGCCGAGCAGCTGAGTAGGAGAAAGCGTTTCTTGCAAGAAAACATAGCCAATGAGCGTGGCCACCACTGGGCTCAAGAGACCGAGATAAGAGGCAGCCGTCGGATCCAGGCGATTAATGCCTCGAAACCAGAGCGCATAGGCAAGGCCAGTGCCAATTAGCCCGAGGTAGATGAACCCCCAAAGATTTGTTCTAGAGAGTTCAGCAAAGGGACCTTCGGTAACAAGCGCAATGGGCAACAGCATGAGCCCACCAATCGTTAGTTGCCACGCCGTGAACACAATCAGAGACACCGGCGGCTGCCATCGCTTGACGAGCACGGTTCCTAGACCCATGGCACCTGCACCTGCCAGGGCAGCAACAATGCCAACCGTATCTAATTGCGCGCCAGGCCCCAGCACTAATAATCCGACGCCGATAAAGCCTGCGATCGCGGCAACAACAGCCAGCTTAGAAGGCTTATCGTTCAAAATAACCCAGGCAAACAGGCCCACCAGCAGCGGCTGAATCGCCCCAGTTGTGGCCGCCACACCCCCCGGCAGTCGATAGGCCGCAATGAAGAGTAGCGCCTGAAAAACGCCAATATTGAGCCCACCTAAAATCAGCATGCGTCGCCGCCATATGCCTTTGGGAAGTTTTCTCAGGCCAATGGTGAGCAGCAAACCGATGGGGAGTGCTCGCATAGACGCAACCAGCAGCGGATGGCCCGGCGGCAAAAATTCAGTGGTGACAATATAGGTCGTCCCCCAAGAGATAGGGGCCAACGCCGTTAGCAAAATATCAGACAGGCGAGAAGTTCTTACGCTCATACCATATATCTCGACGTTGAAATAATTGATATCGAGATTCTAGCACTTGTTTCGATATTGAGATTCTTTCTTTTGAAATACCTTTTAGCCTTTTGGGTGAGTTTGCTAGAGCCACGGACGAGAGAAGGAGGTGATAAGATCGCATGCATCCATGTTTTAGGTAAGAAATTGCGGTCAAGGTCGGGCGAGCAAGATGCGGTAGATGACATATTGGCTCAGTGGCACAAAGAGCGCCCTGACCTAGATGTATCGCCCATGGGATTGATTGGGCGGACCACGAGGCTGGCTAGCCACTTACGCAGGGCTATTGGTAAAACCTTTGCAGAGTTTGGCCTGCAGCCGGGTGAGTTTGATGTGCTAGCAACCCTGCGTCGCTCGGGTGCGCCCTATCAGCTCACCCCAACCGCGCTATTTAAGTCGATGATGGTCGCTTCTGGCACCATGACCAATCGGATTGATCGGTTGGAGGCC
This sequence comes from Cyanobacteria bacterium J06623_4, assembly GCA_038524545.1. Taxonomy (GTDB): domain Bacteria; phylum Cyanobacteriota; class Cyanobacteriia; order Phormidesmidales; family Phormidesmidaceae; genus Phormidesmis. Next base: position 4,318 of record JBCBIK010000087.1, read on the forward strand.
GCTGAGCTAGTGATGCGAATTCCTGATCCGAGCGATCGCAGAGGCAGCCTAATTCGATTAACTGACAAAGGACTGACTCTCATCGATGAAGCAGTAACAGCCCACGTTGCCAACGAGCACCGCATCCTAGCTGTCTTAAATGAAAAAGAGCGCGACGAGCTAGTCAACCTGCTGCGAAAGCTACTGCTATCTTTCGAGTAAGGTCTGTCGAGTAAGATTATTCCTACAATCGGTCGTTTACAATTGAGTGACTTCGAACATTGTCTCAAACGTGACCTGAGGCCTTTTTATGTTGAATGTGACAGTTGATGAAATTCAACGTGATCCTTCCAAGTACCTGCGCCAAGTAGCCGCTGGTGAAACCTTTGCCATCCTACAGGCAGACAAGGTCATTGCTGAGCTACGGCCTGTTTCTTCAGATAGCCAGCAGCAACGACCATTCGGCCTATGTGCTGGTGAGTTCACAGTTCCTTGTGGTTTCGATAATCCCTTACCAAAAGAAACTTTGAGCGCCTTTGAATGACAACTCTAAAAATTACCGAGGGCGATTGGCACCCACACCGACGGGGCACTTGCACTTAGGTCATGCACGAACTTTCTGGGTCGCTCAGCAACGAGCGCAACAACGCGGGGGCGAGCTGATTTTACGTATTGAAGATTTGGATCGCGGTCGCTGCAAGCCTCAATATCAAGCCGACCTACTCGAAGACCTCCAGTGGTTTGGCTTTTGCTGGCAGGAAGGGCCAGATTTCGGCGGAGACTATGGGCCTTATCAGCAGTGCGATCGCCTCTCCTTCTACCAAAACGTATGGCACCAGCTGAACCTATCCCGAGCTATTTACCCAAGTCCCCACTCTCGAAAAGACGTCGCCCGCGCCCTGAGTGCTCCCCATGAGGGCGATCGCGAAATTATTTTTCCTGTACACTTGCGTCCCGATAATTGGGCAGTAGCAGACAACCCAGGAGAAGTAAACTGGCGCTTTCGCGTGCCGGATGGAGAGACCATCCAGTTTTTAGACGGTCGGATGGGGCAACAGGCTTTTACGGCGGGTGAAGACTTTGGTGATTTTATTGTTTGGCGGCGAGACGGCTACCCCAGCTATGAGCTTGCCGTCATAGCGGATGACCATGCTATGGCCATTTCAGAAGTGGTGCGCGGCGAAGATTTACTGCTATCGACAGCTAAGCAGATTTTGCTCTATCGAGCGTTGGGGTGGGCAAGCCCGGCGTTTTATCACTGCGCATTGGTCCGCGATGAGACAGGTAAGCGCCTAGCCAAGCGAGATCAGGCCAGAAGTTTGCGATCGCTCCGACAGCAAGGCGTTATGCCAGCTCACATTCGTTCAAATTGGCAACAAGACTTGCCCTCCTAACTTGCTGTTATCAGACTTAGTCATAGTGATGGCGGCAAGTTAGAAAGTTTACTACCGTGCTACCAACACGGTAAACAAACCTATCTTCTAACGTAATTCGCCTACTCCAAATATCAGATCCAAGATACTTTAGCGGTTCAGGTTTTCCTGTTCCTGTAAAAGGATGCGCGAGGCACTCGTCTATGAATTTCCAGGCTTTGTCATAGGCCGATGGGTTAGTGCGAGCCAAGACCTTGAGATCTTCTCTAAACTCAGTTTCAAATATTGGATATCTCTGTGGGGGTAACGATATCTTCTGTGAGGCAGGCTTCGACGGTATTCTCTTCTTCCTTTTGCTCACAGTACTGTCGTAGGTCCTCTAGCGATTTTGCAACGTCAATATTTCCCTCAATAGGCAAGTTCAAGTCGCGTGTACGTGATTTTTCCAGTGCTGAAAATAAACGCTTCGCATTCTGAGGAGACCGCAGTAGATGTACTGTCTCGATCAGGTTATTTAGCTCAGACTCTGCAATGATGGCTGCGTTCGGAGCATCCTTTCGCTTGATAATGATAACCGAGCTATCTTGCGCGACTTCATCAAGGATTTTGAAAAATTCTTGCCTCGCCTGCGATGCAGACTCTGTTTTACTCACTAACATACTTGTACCTGTTTTAAGTACAGGTATAATCTAACATTGATAACCTTGGACAGCCAACACTATAAGATTGCCGCTTCTGTACGCTGCTGTTGTCGACGAACGACCTGCTTTTTCGGACGATAGATAAGCGCGTATGCCGCAGGCACGAAGTAAAGCGCAAGTAGGGAAGCGCCGCTGATGCCTCCAGCGATCGCAATGGCCAGTGGTCGCCAAAACGGACCACCACTCATTAACAACGGCACAAATCCTGCAATCGTCGTAATGGTGGTAGTGATCACATGTCGGGTAGATTTGTTCACAACGTAGGCGATCGCTTTTCTATCACCCGCTTTGGCCGATTCATTCTCATTGAGCCCAGAGAGCACCATCACCGAATCGTTAATCGCAATACCGACCAATCCGAGAGAGCCAACAATAGCCATAAAGCCAAAGACCGCACCAAAAACCTTGAGCGAAAACAGCGCCATACCAACAGACCCTACACCGACAAAGGCGATCACGACAGCCTGCCGAAAAGAGGCCAGCGAAAGCACCAGCGCCGCCACCATAATGATGGCCAGCAAAGGCACATAGATCAGCAGATTGCCCACCGCTTCACCCTGTTCAGCCGCCTCACCGCCATATTCTGTTCTGTAGCCAGGCGGTAGCTCGAAGTTTTCAGCATCGAGCTTCTCTTCAAAAGCCTGCTGCACCACCGAAGGCAAGGTGCCTGAGCTGATGTAGCCCTGAACAATGTTCACCCGCTGCTCATTGCGGCGGGCAATTTTAGAGAGTTCTGGCACCAGTTCGAACTGGCCAAAGGCACTGGTCGAGAGGCCAGTACCGTTCTCCGATTGGAGGTCGAGAGAAGCGATTTGGCCAAGATCGGCGCGGGCGTCGTTGGTGACGCGGACGCGGACGGGGAGATTTTCTGTGCCTTCTAAAATGGAGCCGCCGGTGGTGCCTTCGAGGTAGGCTTGCAGCTGCTCGGCGATCGCACTGTTAGTCAGTCCGCTTTGCCGGGCCTGCTCTTCGTCGATGCTGAGGCCCAGCTTGGGCAGCGCCTCGCTGAGGTCGTCGCGAGTGACGGTGACCTCGGGAATACTGGCCAAAATTTGACGCGCTTCTAGCCCGAGCCGACGCAATTCAGAAATGTTCGGGCCAAATATGCGCAGCTCAATCGGGGCATCGAAGGGCGGCCCTTGCTGAAGCTGATTTACCAGCATGCGGGCAGAAGGGAAGGCTGCGGTGAGTTCGGCTTGGAGCGATCGCACAATCGGCTCCACATCTCTATCAGTGTTGAGCTGCACGAGGGCCTCTGCATACTGCGCCTGATTTTCTCGCGACCCAGTGATGTTGTAATAAAATTTTGGCGCGCTCTCACCCACAAACCAGTGAACTTCATCCACGTTGGGATGCTGCAGAATGATGTCGCGGGCCTGGTCGATTTTTTCTTGGGTGCGGGCGATCGCAGTCTGCGGCGCAAACTCCACTTCTATCTGAATTTGGTCGCGCGAGACGGCGGGGAAAAATTGTTGGCTGAGCGTACCTGCAGCAATGAAGCCAATGAGCGGCACAGTAAAAGAGAGTGCGATCGCCAGCAGTGGCTTTCTGACCGTTTGCCTCAGACTCCACTGATACAGGGGTGCGATCGCCGGGAGAGAAATGCCCTCCGCCCACCAGCTGCCAGGCCGCAACAGAAAGCGCTTAATCCGGCTGACTACACCATTGTTGAGACGATGCCCATTGCCATTGTTGGGACGATGCCCATTCTGCTGTTCTATCAGCTCTCGTCTGGCAGATTTGGTCTCTCCCAACAGCCGCCCTGCCAGCGCAGGAATAATCGTCAGCGACACCGCCAAAGATGTAATCAGCGCCATAATCACATTCAGCGCAATGGTGCCAACAAATTCTCCCGCCGAACCCGGCAACAGATAAATCGGCGCAAAGGCCATCACCGTTGTCACCGTAGAGGCCAACAGCGGCACCTTGATGTAGTTCACCGTTTTGACAACGGCCTTGAGCGGGGTATCACCATGTTGCATCTCTAGCTGAATTTCATCCACCGCAATAATGGCATTGTCAATCAGCAAGCCGAGGGCAATGATCAGGCCCGTCACAGACATTTGGTGGATAGGCACGCCCAAAATACTCATCCAGCCAAAAACGGCCAAAGATGTAATCGGCAGCGCCGCACCCACCACAATCGCAGAGCGCCAACCCATCGTCACCAGCGTCACCGCAACAACGAGAAGCGCCCCCACAATCAAGTTAGAAATCAGCGTGTCCATGCGAGCTTCCACATACCCGCTCTGGTCGAAAAGGGTCTCCAGCCGCACGCCAGCAGGCAGCTGCGCCTCGAAGTCTGCAAGCACTTCGCGCACGGTGGTGGCCCACTGGTCGATCCGGCGGCCCGACTGCATCAGCACACCAATACCGACTGCAGGCTGATCGTAAACCAAGGCAAAATCGGCCACTGGCTGCTGCAGCCCACGATTCACCCGCGCAATATCGCTCAGCCGAGCAAACTGGCCACTGGCTGTTTGGATAGGAATTTGACGAATCTGCTCTAGGGTTTGCAGTTCGCTCTGCACTTCGATGGCCAGGGTTTGGTCAGGGCTACGCAGCTGTCCGGCAGTGACCTTGGCATCACTGGTTTGAATTCGGCTGGCTAGAGACTGGGCAGAGAGACCGAGAGCTGCCAGATCCGGCGCGTTGATTTCGACGGTAATCTCTTCAGTGGGTTCGCCAAATAGATCTACTTCCTCAGTGCCGCTAATGCTGCGTAGCTGCAGGGCAAGCTCGTCCGCAAAGCGGCCCAGGATGGCGTAGTTCGGCTCGCTAGGCAGGTCCCATGTGAGTGCAGTGATGACCGTGTAGGCTTGGGTCTTAGTTTCTACCAAGTCGGGTTCGCTAGCGCCCATCGGCAGCTTAGATTCAGCCTCGTCCAGCTCGGTACGCACCTTCGCCCACACCGGATCTGCTTCGATAATCGTTTCCGACAGCTCAATGGAAACAGTCGAAAAGCCCACCCGCGAGTCGGAAGAGAGCACGGCAATCTCTTCTAGTTCAGAGAGTTCTGTTTCAATCACTTCGGTCACCAGCGCTTCCACCCGTTCGGCATCAGCGCCAGGGTAGGCCGTTTGCACGACAGCGACACGAGAGACCAGCTCAGGGTCTTCCTGCCGAGGAAGGGCTTGAAAGGAGAGCAATCCCCAAGCAAGCAACAAAACAATAGAGAGAATCAGAAGCCGAATGTTGCTGTAGAAGTATTTGACCATGGCGGCGCGCTACGGCTTACGTTTGCTGGGAAGTGATTGCTGAGAATTGTCAGTTAGACGTTCAGTCGGATGATTAGTCAGAGACAAAGGCTGGGGAAACTTCAGCGGAAATATCTGAGGTTGGGGTTACGACCTGTCCAGGAACTAAGCGATGAGAACCGCTAGCGACAACCCTGTCGCCGGGCTGCAGGGTGCCGGTCACCAAAACGCGATCGCCTTCTTGATGAATCACCTCTACAGTCTGCGGTTCGACCGTGTAGCTTTCCACTTCAGAGCTGGCTTGTGGCACAACGGTATAGGCCGTCCATAGGCCGCGAATGCCTTGGGTGAGGGCTTCTGTGGGTAGCCAGATGCCTTCGGTAGGAATGCGATCGCTCAAATTAAGCCGAGCCGTTTGCCCAGGGCTCACCCGAGCAGCCGCTCTAGATTCCAGCGCCAAAACAACCGTTTGCGTGCGGGTTTGCGCATCGACCTCAGGCAAAATAGCCGTCAGGGTCGCCGTGTACTGCTCACCATTGACGGTGACCGTCTTTTCTTCACCCATCGTCAGCTGTGAAACGGCGCTGACCGGTAGGCCAATTCGAGCCTCAGGAATATCGCTTTCAACCAGACGAACAACAGACTGACCAGCCCCTACAACCGTGCCAATATCGACCTTGTGCTCAGAGACAGTACCGCTAAAAGGCGCATTCAGCGTGCTCTTGGCGATATTGACATCGAGGTCTGCGAGGCGAGCATCCAGCTGCTGAACCAAGGCCTGCTGAGCAGAAATTTGCTCAGGGCGAGTGCCATTCTGAAGTTCTTGAAGCTGGCTACGAGACTGGTTGAGCCGGGCCTGCAGGGAGCCCTCACCAAAGCTAAATTCATCTAGAGCCTCTTGAGAAATTGCACCCTTCTCGTAGAGAATTTCACGGCGGGCAAGCTGAGTGCGCTGCAGGGCGATTTGCTGCTCCCAGTCCTGTACGGCAGCGCGGGCAGCGGCAATATCTTCGCTGCGAGCACCATTTTCAAGTTCAGCAAGCTGGGCCATTGCGCGGGCCTTTTCGGCTTCTATCTGCAGACGCTGAGTGCGCAAATTTTGCACATCTAGCTGGGCAAGGGGCGCTCCTGCCACCGCCTGTGCACCTTCGGGAACGAGGATGGCCGTGAGCTGACCGCTACGCTCAAAGCCTAGTTCGCTAGCCTGCAGCGCAGCGATCTCACCGGTGTAGGTACGTGACACATCGTAGCTAGTGATAGTCGCAGCCGTAATCGTCTCAACAGGTAGAGGGTCAGAAGCAGTGACCGCTTCGGTGTCAGCTGGTCCCGAGGCGCGGGATTGAATTACTGGGATGCTGATGAGGACGAGGCCCAAAAGGCCAAAGCCAATGAGCCATCGGGGATGTATGCGACCAGGTCGAGAAATAGGAGGGGAGTTCATGGTTGGCAGGCGAAGTGCAAGGACAGGGATGTGAGCAAGAGATTTAATCGAAGTAATCCACTCCTTCAAAAAGTCAAACGTACGTTTTAATTTTCAGTGTCAGTCGTACACCTACAGGCAAATATCACGTGAGATACCCCTCACTGTAAAGAAGTAGAAAGCGCGTTACTGATTCTCCAAGAATCTATCTATTGCCCGAAAAACAGGGAATAGATAGACATAAATGCATTCCTTGCAAGGCTTATTTCTGCTATAAATATTAAGCACTTGTTAGGTGCACCGCTGACACAATTAAAACGTACGTCTTAATAAATAGCAAGACCTTTTTGTATGTCTAATGCCTCATCTTTAGAAACTAAAGAGCAAATTTTAGATGTGGCAGAGCATGAAATTGCGGTCCATGGCTACGCAGGCACAACGCTGCGAAACGTCGTGAGCAAGGCCAAAGTGAACCTGGCGGCAGTGCACTATCACTTCGGGTCAAAGCAGGATTTGTTCCGGGCGGTCTTGAGTCGCATTTCTCAGCCAATCGTGACAATGCACCTGGCCGAACTAGAGGACTTGATGAATTCGGCAGCGGGCCCCCCTTCAGTAGAGTCGATACTGAAGGCTTACATACGCTCTTCTTTTGTCGTTGTGCTGAAGGGCAAAGAGGCCCATCCTACGCGCAGTCAATTTGTAGGGCGCTGCCGGACGGAGCCCGCGCCCGTTCAGAGCATTGCCGAGGAGCAGTTTCGGCCCAGCACAGAGAAATTTTTAGATGCGTTGCAGCGATCGCTCCCAGATCAGTCGCGATCGCAGCTCACCTGGAAGCTAGATCTCGTGGTTACCAGCCTCATCAGAGTACTCGGTGAAGCTGGTAAACCAGGCGCCCTACTGACAGACACCTCCGCTGAGCACATCGAAGAAGCCGTCTCAACGCTGACAAGATTTCTACTTCCCGGCATAGAAAACAGCTGAAAACCTATCCCTATCTAAAAAGAAGAGTCTACCGGTGCATCAGGCACGCGACTCCACTCATTCCAAGAGCCATCGTAGTTGCGCACGGTAGGATATCCCAGCAGGTACTTCAGCACAAACCACATGTAGGCTGAGCGCGCCCCGATAGCGCAATAGGGCACAACCACGCTATCCGAAGTAATGCCTTTCCCAACCAGCAGACTTTTCAATTCATCAAACCCCTTGAAAGTACCGTCTTCATTCATCGTCAACAGATGGTCAAGGTGAACAGCACCTGGAATATGCCCAGCACGTTCATCCTCTTCGGGTGGCTTGATCAAATACTGTTTACCGCTATACTCCCGCTCTGTGCGCACGTCTAAAAAGATAGGCGCTACCTCGGAGCGGTCCGACTGCTGGAAGAGGGCACGCAGGTCTGCATAGGTGATGCGTCGTTCTGTGTCCTGCAGGTCTGCTGTTAGGGCTTCTGTCGGGTAGGTTGTAGGGTTTGGTATCGAAAATTGGTCGGTCACTGGATGACCATGCTTGACCCAATAGCGATGCCCACCATTGAGCACGCGAACGTGACGATGGCCCATCAGCGTCAAGAGCCAAAACATCCACCCCCCAGTCCCCGGCTCGCTACCGTAGGCGATGACAGTAGTCTCTGGGGTGATGCCGCTGCGAGACAGAAGCGTCGCCATCGCAGCAGGGTCTAGCTTTTGGCTGAAATCTGGGTTGATCAGGTCTGTGAAAATATGCCAGAACACCGCGCCTGGAATGTGCTCAGCGCAGCTATCTGGGCTCATGCCCACTTCGACAATTTGCACGCTGTTGTCGTGGAGGCGGCCTGCGAGCCATTCGGCGCTGACCAAAACATCGGGATGTGCATAACCGGGAGGTGTATAGCCGGGAGGTGCAGAGAGGGTCATGGGAGTTGGCCTGAATGAGTGTCTTTGGTAGCCTAGGTTTTGCAAGTGACTGGCGGATAGACCTCAATCGGGTACACCTTGCAACGCGGTGAGGATAGAGTTGGCAAGCAATGAGGGGACAGTGACGATATGACTGGGAAAATTGAAGCAGCGCCTTCGACTGAGATAGATCGACTGCAGCGGTTGTTTAGCGTGATCGCACAGGCCTCAGACGAAGCAACCCTAAAACAGATCGTGACAACGCAAATGGGAGACCATTTTGCGGCTCAGCGGGCGGCATTGTTCTTTGCAGAAGTGTTTTCACAAGTTGAGCGATCGTCCGACAAGCCAATACCCGTACTCATGCGGCGAGCGCTGTCCCTCGATGAAAACCCTGTTTTGCGCTATCTCGTGCAGCGACACACCGCCGTTCACGACGAAGTTGTTTTACCGCCCGGCGTTTGGAAAACAATTTGCCCCCGCGCCGACCACGGCCACGTGCTGACAGGTCCGATTATTCTTCGCGGTGAGCTAGCTGGCGGAGTCGCGTTTACCCGTCACCAACAGGCCGATGCATTCTCCGCAGCAGATTTGGCAGATTTGAGCGCGCTGTGTTTGCATCTGTCGAGCCAGATAAGAACGCTGCGCCAAAAGGAACAAACGCAAACCTCTTCACTGGATACCTTCTCGGATGTGCTCACGCCAAGGGAACGTGAGATTGCAGACCTCGTTGCCCAGGGCCTCACCAATAAAAGCATTGGGCAAGCACTATGGATCACTGAAAATTCTGTAAAGCAAGCGCTCAAGCGAATGTATCGTAAGCTTGCCGTTTCTTCGAGAGCAGAAATGGTCGCCAGACTCATCCAACCCAGCTCAAAAGAGAAAACGCTAAGCAAAAAGACCCTATGAAAACACTGATTGACCTGAGCCACACGGTAGAAGATGGCATGGTGACCTACAAAGGAATACCCGCGCCAATTATTTGCGACTTTTTGACCCGAGAAGCTTCTAAGACCTACTACGCCGAAGGAACAACCTTCCATATCGGTAAGATCGAGATGGTTGCAAACACAGGCACCTATATCGATTCCCCCTTTCACCGGTATGCAGATGGCAAAGACTTATCTGAACTGCCATTAGAATCGCTTGCCGAGCTAGAAGGCATCGTCTTCCACGCTCAGCCAGACCAGCAAAGCATCGGACCAGAGCTATTTGCAGAGGCAGACGTGAGGGAGAAAGCTGTTCTCATCCATACAGGGTGGGACCGGCACTGGCAAACAGATCAATATTTTGAAGGCCATCCACATCTAACAGCGGAAGCGGGAGACTGGCTAAAAAATGCAGGCGCGACGCTGGTTGGCATCGACTCTTACAACATTGACGGCACAGCCACTGGCGATCGCCCCGTCCATTCCATTCTACTGGGCAACAATATTCCTATCGTTGAGCATATGTGCGGCTTAGGCGCGCTACCAGACGAGTTCACCTTTCACGCAGTGCCCGTCAAGGTGAAGCGGTTTGGCACGTTTCCCGTTCGCGCCTACGCCGTAGTCAACGCATAGTGCAGGTTGATACGTGTGAAAGGGAGTAGCGCGTAGCAACCGGCACCTGATTTATGAACAGGTTCATCGATGGCTCACGCGCCCGTGAATAACCGCTAAAGTCATTGTTTCATTCGGGAAATCTACAGGAGGGGGCTGGTTCTCCTGGAAGTTGATTTTTGGCTTTTTTGAAGGGTTTCCATGACTTTTTTCAAGCTGTCTCAAACATTGAGAATTCGAACAACCTTTGTACTGCTACTCGCTCTCACAGTGACAGCCTGCGGAAATAAGGCGTCTGCTCGTCGGTCTGCAGAGTCCACCGCCACTACCGACAGCTATTCACAGGAAGAAGTAGATTCTACCCTCCACACAGAACAAGATCATACGCCTGTTCGCCCTGATAGCTTTCAGGCCCCAGCGCCCGTGTCAGAGTCAGTCGCATCAGCACCAACCTTCACAGCCCCACTCACTCAAGGTTCTACCCAAGACTCTACCAACTCACCCTCAAACGGTGCCACGTTCGACCCCTTTTCCGATTGGGATGTCTCTCCTCAGCCGCCTGATGCGGATATATCGCCGCAAAACGCTTTTCTAACCGTTTGCGAAGGGAGTGCCGCTCGCGGCTGGGAGACATCGGATGCGCTGCTGGCTGCGATGGGCACTGAAGACTGTGCGATCGCCAGCAAACGCCTCTCAAAAATCACCGAACTACAAATTCACAAGCCAGCAGAAGAAACCCTATCCCCCACCACCCTAGCGGTAAATCTACCCATTTCAGTCGACTTAGAAATCATCGCCTCAGCGATGCCAAACCTCACCAAACTAACGCTCACAGGCCGAGTAATAGAAGATCTAAGCCCGGTCGCCAAGCTCACCCAGCTAAGCGAACTCCACATCTCAAACACCCAAACCAAAAACATCTCTCCCATCTCCGGCTTGGTTCAGCTAAAAAGACTAGACATCAGCTACAACCAAGTGAATACCATTGCCCCCATAGCGCAGCTCACGCAGCTGAAATCTATCAATATCTCTCACAATCCGATTTCAGATATCGGCCCGCTCTCAGTCCTCTACGCCCCGCCTAGAGCGTTAGAAATGATTGATCTGTCGCATATTCAGCTAGATAGAACCACGTGCCCGCCGCAGCTAGGCGACGCCTGCGAAGACCCCCGCATCGGCTATGAGGAAGGATTGCGATCGCTCCCCAACTAACCCGCTCGATTACACCTTGCTAGACTCACCCATCGTCAGCGGCAGCAAAATCTCGAATTCTGTCCCTGTCGGATGGTTCGCATCTGCTTCACTAATTTCTGACGTGTGAACCGAACGAATCCAAAACTTACCGCCGTGCTTAGCCGTAATAATTTGGTAGCTAATCGCCAGGCCAGTCTCTCTCAGGTAGCGGTTTTCTGTTGAAAAAGAATCAATAATTTTGGCCTTTGCCTCCGGGGGAATGCCCGGCCCATTGTCGCTAATGATGATGGCCACCCACCTAGATTCATTCGGTGTGCTGGTGGGCATGTGCTGGTCGGCGCGAACGCAGGTCGTGACCGTAATTTTTAGCGGGGCGCGCTGGCTCAGGTCGGGGCCATCTGTAGAGACATCGCCCACCGTCATCTCTTCTGTGTATACCTGCGCCAGCAACGCATTGATAGCACTGGTAAAAATGCTCATAAACACCTGACTCAGCTGCCCCGAAAAGCAAGGCACAGGCGGCAGCTTGCCATAGCTGTGCTCTATTGTAATGGGCGTGGTCAACCGGCTTTTGAGCAGTCGAAGTGTGCTGTCTAGCAGCGTGTTCAGGTCAGTGGGCCTGGGGTGAACTTCATCGATATGGCAAAAGTTTTGCAGACTGGTTGCCAGCTGCCTGAGCCGATGCGCCCCGCTTCTGGCACTTTTTATGGCAGCTGGAAAGTCGCTGCGCAGGTAGTCTATTTCAATCTCTTCTCTGAGTTGAACAATCTCTTCAGGTGGGTTAGGCAGCGCTTTTTCGTAAGCCAGCAGCAGCTCGTGCTGTTGTTTGGTGTAGCCGGCAATGTAGCTCAAGTTGCCCCAGATAAAGCTCACCGGGTCCAAAATTTCGTGAGCAACACCATCGACCAGCCGGCCCAACGCCGCCATTTTTTCACTTTCCAAAATCTGCATCTGCAGCCGTTCGTAGCGAATTTGGGTCTCAATGCCGCGAATGTGCCAGTGAGCAACATTCAGCGTATGCGCATCCAAAATCTGATACTCCTCTTCATCTTGGCGAATAAGGAGCGGTTCGCTTTGGCGATCATAAGGACGTTTCAACGCTTGCTTAGCGCCATTGAGAATAGACGTGCTACCGTCGAGCAGGAGTGGCTTGGCAGACGTTTGATTCAGCAAAATGCGCACTGGGCTATCGATGAAGTGCTGAATCTGCGAAGTGTGCAAAAGGCAATCAAGACAATGTTGTCTTGACAGGATGGTCATCTTTCCCGCATCAGAAACAACAACACCAGGTAACTCGGCAAACTGAGTGAAATGATCGATCAGATCGCGAATGGCAAAGTCACCGGTGACGGTGAACGTGTAGAGCGGCAGCATGCTCAGCGTAGAGTGAATGCCCAATGACTGCGGACTTCCCGCACTCAAAGTAGGATACTGCTGAGGCGGTTGGGGCGAAGCGATCAGATGCATAGCAGGGTAAGAGACGTCACGTAATCGAAGTCCAAAATCGAAATGCGAGCGCAGTCATGTAGGCAGTTATGTAGGCAGTTATGTAGGTACAGTGTGCCCGTAAGATGTTCTTGAGTAGGTGTGAAGTGTAAGTTTTTTGATTTGAGCAAAAAGTTGGGCAAGCAGCTGGGTAAAAAGGGTGAGAGCGCTATGGCGACATCTACATTACGGATCGTGTCACTAATACCAAGTGCGACTGAGATTGTTGCGAGTTTGGGCTATGGCGAGGCGCTCGTCGGGCGATCGCACGAATGTGATTTTCCGGCCTTCGTCCGTGACCTCCCTATCTGCACAGCGCCCAAGTTCGACCCGGCAGGCACCAGCGGAGAAATTCACCAGCGGGTCAGCGACCTGCTGCTGTCCGCATTGAGCGTGTATCGCATCAACGCCGAGCTGCTAGCAGAATTACGCCCAACCCATATCATTACCCAGGCCCAGTGCGAAGTTTGTGCGGTGAGTCTCAGCGATGTGGAGCAAGCCGTCTCTGAGCTGGCGGGTACGACAGAGCCGCCGATTCAGGTGGTGTCGCTCCAGCCCAACCGGCTAGCAGATGTCTGGGACGATATGGACCGGGTTGCGATCGCACTCTCAGCAAACCAGAAAAGCGCCCAGTCGGCAGTGGAGTCACTGAAAGCGCGTTTGAATAAAATCAAAAGTACTGTCAAATCGGTCAGCAAGAGTCTCCGCGTCGCCTGCATAGAGTGGAGCGATCCACTCATGTGCGCGGGCAACTGGGTGCCAGAACTGGTGACCATCGCGGGCGGTACAGACTGCTTTGGCAAAACAGGCGAGCACTCCGCCTGGATGGATTGGGACACCTTAATATCCGCAGATCCAGAGGTCATCGTCGTCATGCCCTGCGGCTACGACCTAGCCAAAACCCGGCAGGCGACCGAAGAGATGGCCCACCATCCCAGCTGGCCCAAGCTAAAAGCCGTTCGCTCTGGCAATGTGTACCTCACCGATGGCAATCAATACTTCAACCGACCGGGTCCTAGGCTTGTAGAGTCCGCCGAAATCCTAGCCGAAATTTTCCGTGAGAGCAGCCTCAGCACAGAAAGTACCGGGCAACCGGCCAAACAAGCTGGCACCGGCTGGGAAGTGTTTTGAGAAGTGTTTTGATGTGACTAACCATACCTGCAATAAACCTCAGCTGGTATGGTTAGGAAGAGTTGTCTTTTTAAAAATTAGGCGGTTAAAACATGTACATACTCATGCAGGAAGCAGCACCCGGCGGGCTTCCCTATTCAACTTTTTTGAGCATTGTTGGCGTGATTGGTTTTGCCGCAGCGGTAGGCATCGGGTCAGTTGCCTGGTACAACTCTAAGCGCCCCGCCGGTTGGGAAAATGCAGAGCGACCCGACATCGTTCCCGAAATCAAAAAGGAAGACTAATTCATTGAGCCTGGATGTGAGCATAGGTAGCCAGAGTAGAGCCGTCCGCAGAAGCATCTTGGGAGGCATCTTGGGTCTGATGGGCGGCTCGCTGCTGGGCCTATCTGGCTGCGCAGAGCCAACCCTTGTGGAGCCAGAAGTTTTGCTCCGGCCCGCCTACGGCACCCTCGAAGAACTGTTTCAGACCGAGATTGTCAACATTGGCCTAGAAGAACTGGGATATCGGGTAGTGTCTGGCTCAGAGGTGGATTACGACACGATTCATAGCGCGATCGCCAACAACTACCTCGACTACACAACCGTACACTGGAACCCTCTGCACAATAGCTTCTTAGAAGCCAACGGCGGAGAAGAAAACCTAGTGCGAGCAGGCACCCTCGTCGAAAATGCGCTGCAGGGCTACGCCATCGACCAGGCCACGGCCCGCACCTACCAGCTCAAAAGCCTAGCGCAGCTCAAAGACCCCCAGATTGCCGCCCTCTTTGATACCGATGGCAACGGCAAAGCAAACCTCGTGGGCTGTCCACCCGGATGGGGTTGTCGCATCGTCATCGAACATCACCTAGACGCCTACGGACTGCGAGACACCGTAGAGCATGACAGCGACAACTACTTTGCGCTCATCGAGCAGGTCATCAAAAATCAGGCCGCAGGGAAACCCGTGCTGTACTATACCTGGACACCGCTGTGGGTAAGTAATGTGCTCACGCCGGGCGAACAGGTAGAATGGCTAGAAGTGCCCTACACCGCGCTGCCCCAGAGCTACGACGAAGCGACCCAAACCACCGTTAACGGTAAAAATCTTGGCTTCGCAGTTAACCAAATCGAAATTTTAGCCAGCCGCGAGTTTTTAGATGCCAACCCGACGGCTCAGAAGTTCTTTGAGAGGGTGCGCGTCCCCGCAGAGGCAGTGAGCCTGCAAAACCAGAGCATGCAAAGCGGAGAAAATACGCCCGCTGATATTAGAAACCACGCACAGGCCTGGATCAATGAAAATCGGGCCTTGTTTGATAGCTGGATCGCGGCTGCACAGTGAGCATTTTGAGAGCAGTTTGAGCGGTTATGCCAGCGAACGGCTATTGAGACAAGCAGCTTCGGTTAGCAGGCGCTGTGAGGTCCCAGCTCCTCACCGTGCCATCGTAACCACCGCTAACCAGGGTATTACCACTATCTGCAAAGGCGACGGCATACACAAACCCCGCATGCCCATTCAGCGTGCAGGCTTCTGTAGCATTTTGCCAATCCCAAACCTTGATCGATTCGTCGTAGCTGCCGCTGACCAGCAGCGTGCCATCCGGGCTAAACGAAACATCGCTCACCACAAAGTCGTGCCCGGAGAGCGTCTGCACTTGCTCTCCCGTCTCAAAATCCCAAATCCGAATGGTCTGGTCGTAGCTGCCGCTGGCAATATACTGTCCATTCTGGCTAATATCGACGCTAACGATACGGTCGGCGCTGCCCTCAAGGATACGGAGGGGGTTTCTTTGGGCAAGGTCCCAAATCCTCACCGTACCGTCTTGGTCTCCGCTGATCAATAGGTTGGGGTCAATAGGATGAAAAGCAAGCGCGTTTATCTGCGGGCCAAGGGGCTTGAGGGTAGTGACAGTGGGAACTTGGACCGATTGGGCAATATCCCAAATTTTCAGCGTACCGTTGCTGCTACCACTGGCGATCGCACGATTGGTCGAATCAATCGCCAAGCTCGTAATCCGTCCAGATTCGCCCTTAAAAGTCGCCTCCAGCAAGTCTTCCGACCGTTCCGACGGTTGGCCCGATAGATTAGAAGGTAGATTCCACAGCTTAATGTTGCCAGCACCGCTGCCAGTCACCAAGTACTGGCCATCGGGCGTAAAAGCCAAATCATTTACCCGGCCACCGTGGGAAAGCGCCCGGGTTGCGGTCGGGTCGTTGCGGTTCCAAAGCTTCACGTTATTGTCATAGCTGCCGCTAGCGACCATCGGACTGCTCTGTGACGTTGTCACGCTCAGCACAGTCGCAGTGTGTGTGCCCAAAGTTACATGGGGTGTGGCTGAGACCGCCTCCGCGCTGATGGTTTCACCCCGGAGCACGAGGGGTCGTCCATCTGCCTGCCTCTCTATCTCACTGCCGACATTCGTCCCACCAGACAGCAGACGAGGCCCTCCCCCAAACTGATCGGCAACAAACAAAAAAATTCCACCAATGGCCGCAATTAGGCCTGCCGTAAGGAGCACCGCTAAAAGCGAAAACAGATTGCGATTTCTTTGGTACATCAGCAGTGCCACAGTAGTGGTGCCAGGCACATAGCCTATGCGCTCACTTTTCAATTTACACTGCTGGCCCGTAAAATCACTGATCTCCACAGAAAGTTCACGGGAGCCACACAGGCCGCCTAACTAAACGGTTTCCTATGCCGTCAAGGCCGATGCCGACGCCGACGGAGCCGGGTTGCCCATCCTAGTTTCCTTGCCAGTAGTTTCCTTGCCAGTAGTATCTGCCTGAGTATCTGCCTTAGGAATAAGGATTTTATAAGCTCCGCTTTTCAGGGATTGGGATACGCTAAATAGA
>JBCBIK010000088.1:0-20991 GCA_038524545.1 Cyanobacteria bacterium J06623_4
AATTTTATTGCTGAAATCTGGGCAGTCTAGGGGCGAAATTCGGATCTTTTCCCTTTTAACCCCAAGCTTTTCGAAGCGTTGCTGCCAAAAGCTAAAGACAGGACCATCTGAATTTTTTCGTCATATTCATCGGGCAAGGCGTAGTCGTGAACAGACTCAAGTCATTATTTTCTAAAAAGTCGTCAGGGGTCGGTATCGAGCTTACGCCTGAGCGCGTCAATATTGTGCGCCTCAAAAAGCAGGGACAGAAGCTCAAGCTGCAAACCTTGGCCACAGCTGAAGTCCCCGAAGGGGTTTTTGAAGAAGGGCAAATTGTCGATAGCCCAGCGATGGCAGAAATCATTCAGACTACACTGTCAGAAAACAAGATTAAAGTCTCCCAGGCCTCAACGGCGGTGCCAGGGCGAGCCGTTACCAGAGTAATTTTGGTCCCTTCTGAGCTAGATGACAACGAGCTTAGAGAGATGGTGCTCAACCAGGAAGCAAGTCTCTACCTGCCGTTCCCACGCGATGAGGCCGATGTGGACTATCAAAAGGTGGGCTACGTTGTCGACGATGACGGCATCGAAAAAGTGCGTGTCCTCCTCGTTGCCGTCAAAAGAGACATTACCGATACCTACACAGAGACCTTTGCTCAAGCCGGCCTCAGTCTCAATGTTTTAGAGACTAGCAGCTTTGCGCTGATTCGCACCATTCGAGAACAGCTCAGGCAGTTTACCTCTCAAGAAGCCGTTGCCATTGTCGATATTCAATTCGAGAGTACTGAAATCTCCATTGTTGTCGATGGCACGCCTCACTTCTCTCGGACCGTGCCCCTGGGTACCTCACAAATCCAGAACGCGCTGAGCCGAGCGATGAATCTGCCGCCCTCACGCAATGCTGACTTGCTGCAGGGCATGTCTATTCCACCGGGGCCAATTTCAGGCGGGCCAAAGGGCGGCATGAACCCTGGCACAGCGGCCATGCTCAGAGTGGTGGGTGAACTCTCTGACGAGCTGCGGCGCTCAATCGATTTTTACTTAAACCAAGGAGAGGACATGGAAGTTGCACAGCTATTGCTGGCAGGTCCGGGCGGTGTCATCGAAAACTTAGACGAATTCTTCTCTCAGCGATTGGGACTGCCTGCGAGTGTTGTTGACCCGATAGATTCTCTGGCGATTGAGATGGATGACGAGATGTCGCCCGCACAGCGCTCGGGACTCGCAACGGTGTTGGGCTTGGGCTTGAGGGAGGTTTAGACCATGTACGGAATCGACATTAACTTCTTAAACGACCGTGCCGATAGGCCAGTAGATGCCATCGTTCCAGTCGAGCAAGCGAAGGGCGGTTCGGTCAGCCATAAGCTGCCGATGCTTGCAGGGGTGGTAGCCGCACTGGTGGCCGCTGGTGGAGTCGGTGGCTACTGGATGATTTTACAAAATCAACAGAAAACCCTCACCGCTGAATCTGCAGGACTCGACGCGCAGCTAGCTGAGCTACAGCAAAAGCTAGCCCAAGTAGCGACGGTGCGCCAACAAACAGACTCCATCAACAGCGAGATTCAGGCATTGGCCGGTGTGTTTGAGCGGATTCGTCCTTGGTCTGCCATTGTTCGTGACATTCAGGGCAGAATCCCAACCCGCGCCCAAATTAATCGCCTCTCTCAAACCGGGGGCGGCGGCGAATCTGCCGCCGGTGGCATACAGCTCAATGGCAATGCCTGTTCTTTTGATGATGTCAACGACTTTTTGCTGACGCTCAAAAACTCTCCTTTCTTAGAGGGAGAAACCGTCCAAATCACCAACGCCTCTTTAGGGCAGACGGTGGCCGGGCGCTGTCCGGGGTCACCGGAGAGTGAAGAATCTCTCTCACTGGTGACTTACGACATTACTGGAGATATCAAGAGTATTCCAGCATCGGCGCTGCTCGATGAACTCAACCGCCAGCAGGAGTCCACTGGACTGGCTGCTCGCATTCGTGCCCTTCAAGCAACAGGAGCAATTGAATAATGGCTGCCCTTGGAGACTTTGTTCCCCCAGATGACGCCGATTTTATTGACGAACCGGTCAATCCCGTCGTGTTTGGCGTCGAACTCACGCCGACCATCATTGGCGTATTGATTGCCCTGGTTGGGATTGGCGGTGCAGGATACATGTACATGAAAATGGTGAAGCCGGTCGCCGAGCAAAATGCAACGCTGCGCACCGAGATTGCCGATAAGCAGGCGCAGCTGGTGTCTCAGGCGCAGCAGCTAGAAGATATCGCCAAGATTGAAGCAGAGCTAGAAGCGGCCATGCAACGGCGGCGCAATGTCTACGGTCTGTTTGCCAATGAAAAGACCATGGATACACTGCTGCTCGATATCAACCAGAGAATTAAAACCACCAATGCATCGCTCAACGGCGTGCGCAGCGAGGTGAAAGCCAAAGGACTGCCACCATTGCTGTTGGAAGCTGAGCTAAAAACATTTTCTCCAGGGAACAAGGCCGTTGTCTCGGACGGGTCTTTGGGCACAGGGGTAAATGGCAAGCTACGCCGCGAAACCTACTCGATCAACTTCTCGGGAGACTACGCGCAGACGCAAAATATTTTGCGCAACCTAGAGCGGCTAGAGCCGCTGCTGATGGTGCGTGATTTTAACCTGAACAGCGGTCAGACCGTGGCAGAAACGGTGATCGGAGCGGATGGTCAGGTGGTGATTCAACCGAAGCCTAAGATAGAGACCTCTTTCCAGATAGATGCCTTGATTCCGACGGCGGATGCCGACGTGCCGCCAGAGGTAGGAGAGGGCGGATAGTCTGCCAAGTCCGCTTTCTAGAAACGCCTCCAAAGCCAATTTCCCAATTCTGTTGTTTGACCCTACTGCATTTTTTACCGCTAGTTTCGACTCAAGGAGTAACCTGTGAAACGCCGTCTTGATTTTAGAAGTCTTATGTTTGGAGGAGCGCTAGCTGCGCTAGCTGGTCCTCTCGCTGTCGCCCCTGCCGCCAGCGCGGCGACGACTGTTGAAGGTATTTCCTTAAGTCAAACTGAAGCTGGACTTGCGCTGGCACTGGAGACCTCTGGAGATACACCGCAGATCGTGACAGCTCGCTCGGGCAAGACCCTACAGGCTGACATTGCCCATGCGCAGCTGCAGCTCGCGGAGGGCGATCGCTTCAATAAAAAGAATCCAGCACCGGGCATCGACTCTGTTCAGTTGGAAGCGATCGCAGACAACCGCGTTCGCCTCACCGTCACCGGCAAAGCCAAAGCACCCATCAGCGACATCCAAAAATCAGCAGATACTGACAGCCTGCTGATTAGTCTCGACACTCGCCCCGGCGCCAAGGCCCAACCGTCGAAGCTACCGGAATCGATTACCACTGTCGCAGGCACCCCAGAGAGTGAACCTGCTACTGCCGCTATTGAACTAGCTCAAGCAGACTCAGACGAAGCGCCTGACATCCTCATTCCCGACCCGGAAGTCATCATCGATGGCACACCGATTGAAGTACCCACCCTTAATCAGGCACCCCCTTTCTTACCTCGCGCAGTCGCACCACCGGTCGGTGATATTTCCGTCTCCGATATCGACTCCACGCTAGATGTTATCGATCTGGGCACGGCAGAACGTGTACCCCGGCTGGTCTTGCGCGATGCTTCTGCCCGCGAAGTGCTCTCGCTGTTGGCCCGAGCTGCCGGACTCAATCTGGCATTTACTAGCGCTGACGGGGGAGAAGGGGCAGATGCGCGGGTATCGCTCGATATCGAAAACGAGCCGGTCCAAAATGTTTTCAACTACGTTTTGCAGCTTTCTGGCCTAGAGGCCAATAAAGTAGGTCGGACTATTTTTGTGGGTCCAAGGTTGCCAAACAGCGCTCGCAACGTATTGGTTCGCAGCATTCGCCTAAACCAAATCGAAGTGAGCAATGCCGTTAGCTTTTTGGTTTCGATGGGTGCGGAGAGCACGGTCGCCAGTGAAAGCACCACAACGAGCGTAAACGCGCTAGACGTGGGCGGCGGCACCAACGTCAGCGAGGCCACCACGAGCCAATCGTCCCTATCGAACCAGCGAGTTGAATTTACAGATGCCGATCCGCTGTTGCGCGGGCTGCAGATCATTGGTGATGAGCGGACGAACTCGCTGACCCTGATTGGCACCCCTCGTCAGATTGAAATTGCCACCTCCCAGCTAGTTCAGCTCGACATCCGTCGACGTCAGGTCGCCATTAACCTACGCGTCATTGACGTCAACCTGGATGCCACGGATAACTTTAGCGCCAGTTTCTCGTTTGGAACAGGAACAACCGCCATCGGTCAAAACGGCGGGGTTGGCGTCATTGACTTCAACTTTGCCAATGGTGTAGCTGGCTTAGCAGATGGATTCTTGCCCCGCCTTGAAGCCAGCATCACAAACGGCAGCGGCAAAATCATCACTGACCCAACTCTGGTGGTTCAAGAAGGGCAGACAGCAGCTGTTCAGCTGACCCAGGAAGTGGTGACCAACCTCACCCGAGAAGAAACCGTTGACGAAGCGGGTAGAGTAAGCGAGACCGTCACCATTCAGAAAGAAGACGCAGGCCTCAACCTCCAGGTTCAGGTTGGTCAGATTGATGACAATGGGTTTGTCAACCTGTCGGTTGCGCCTTCTATCTCTGCGCCGACGGGAGATTTCTCGACGACGGAAGGTTTCATTGCCCTGCTATCTAGAAGGCAGCTCACCTCTGGGCAAATTCGCATCAGAGACGGACAAACCCTCGTGCTCTCTGGCATCATTCAGGAATCCGATAGAACCAGCGTGAATAAGGTGCCTATCTTAGGTGATATTCCGCTGCTTGGTGCGCTGTTTAGAAGCACCACTGACACGAGCGAGCGACGGGAGCTGATCGTATTGCTCACACCTCAGGTGATTGATGACTCTGATGCAAGCGTGTATGGCTATAGCTACACGCCCGGCGAAGATGTGCAGCAGTTGATTGAAGACAGGCAGTTCTTGGAGCCATAATTTCGGCATCATATTGCTTCAAGTACACGCAGCAAAGCGCTTCGAACTATCGTTCGAAGCGCTTTGCCATAGGTCTATTTGCTCTATTTCGTGATCTAGGTTGTAACCAAGCCATTTTCGAGCGCATAGCGGACTAGCTCTGTGCGGCTGTTGGTGCCGGTCTTGCCAAACAGGCGGCTGACGTATTTTTCGACGTTGCGAACGGTGGTACCAAGGCGGCTGGCGATTTCTTTATTCATGAGCCCTTCCGCGACAAGGTTTAAGACATCTTGCTCTCTGGGGGTGAAGTCGATTTTGATGCCGCTGTTGTTTTGCTTGAGCATGCTGCCGCGCTGGGTGAGCAGGGCTCTAATCTCTTCAATTTGGCGGGCCATGGTGGCGATGTCGGGTGTGGCAGAGGGGTCGGGGGCTTGCGCAGCGCGACGTTCGATCAGGCTGGTGACGATGGCGACGAGCTCTTCGGGGTCGAAGGGTTTGGCGAGGTAGGCGTCTGCGCCTGCGTTGTAGCCTTGGATGCGATCGCTCGTCATCCCCCTAGCCGTCAAAAAAACCACAGGCAGCGCTTGAAACCGTGCGTCTTCGCGAACCTGTTTTAAAAACTGATAGCCATCAACTTGGGGCATCATGATGTCGGAAATCAGCACATTGGGCGTTTCCTGCTGCAGTAAGTCCCAGCCTTCTTTGGCATTGCTAGCCACCCGCACTTCAAACTGGCTATCCTCCAAGTAAGCCTGCACCGACTCTCGGAGACCGGGCTCGTCATCGACCAGAAGAACCTTATTGGCCGAGGGGGTTGCTGGGGTGCTGGTAGGAGTATCTGCCATGGGCTTACAAACGAAGACAACTGGTTAAATCATAACTGCTTCAATATATGGGATAAGCGGGTCTTTTATGCTTTTTCTGCAGGCCTATGGATAAAATACTGCTGAGGTTCGGTCCCTATCCAAATGGCAATTGAAAAGTGGAAAACGCTGCAGTCCAAAATGGTGTTCGACCACCGCTGGTACCGGCTACGGCAAGATAAAGTCGCCCTACCCAATGGCCACGTGGTCGATGACTACTTTGTGAGCCTGCGGCCTGATATTGCAACGGTGCTGCCGATCACGGCCCAGGGAGAGGTGGTGTTTGTGCGGCAGTACCGCCACGGGGTGGGAGAAGTGCTGCTAGAGCTGCCAGCAGGAAACTTTGACCCGGGGGAAGTGCCGCTGGCAGTCGCGCGCCGAGAACTGGCGGAAGAAACGGGATACACGGCGGAAAATTGGCAGGCGATCGCAACCTTTTACAACAATCCGGTCAAGCAAACTAACCGGATTCATCTTTTTCGGGCACAGCCTGCCGAGCTGACCCAACCGCAAGCCCTCGACACCACCGAAGATATCGAAGTCGTCCTACACCCTGTAGAAGCCATCCCTCACCTCATCGCCACCGGCGAAATCTGCGTTGCAGGCACCATCGTAGCCCTCATGCTGGGTCTTAATTGAAGAGAGTGCGTAGAAATACTAATATTACAATCTACTAAACTCCGGTCGGAAAACCGGGGATTGTGGCAAAATCTAATTAAACCACACCAGGTAATCGATAGGTAACTTAGAAAAATGGCACTTCAATTAGGCGATACCGCTCCAGACTTTACACAGAAGTCCTCCACGGGCGACATCAATTTCCATGAGTGGGCAGGCGATAGCTGGGTCGTGCTGTTCTCTCACCCTGCTGACTACACGCCAGTTTGCACCACTGAGCTGGGTCTAGTCGGTTCTTTGCAAGACGAGTTTAAAAAGCGTAACGTCAAGACCATTGCGCTCAGCGTAGACGGTGTCGAGTCTCACCAAGGCTGGATCAAAGATATTGACGAGACGCAGAACACGACTGTCAACTATCCGATTTTGGCGGATGACGACAAGAAGGTGGCCACGCTCTACGGCATGCTCCATCCTGAGTCCAGCACAGGCAACACGCTGACGGTGCGCTCTGTCTTCGTCATCGACCCAAACAAAAAGATCCGTTTGACGATTACTTACCCAGCCAGCACAGGTCGTAACTTTGACGAGATCCTACGGGTTATCGACTCTCTGCAGCTGACCGATTACCACAAGGTGGCAACCCCTGGTAACTGGCAGGATGGCGGCGACTGCGTTGTGGTGCCTTCTATCTCCACAGAAGATGCGAAGAAGCAGTTTCCTAAGGGCGTCACGGAAGTGAAGCCTTACCTGCGGATGACCCCTCAGCCCAACAAGTAAACCTGATCGGCGCACTTAATCTAAAATAGGGCTTATGAACGCGCTGCGAGATTTTCTGGCAGCGCGTTGTTTTGTAGGCGGCTTTCGGCCTCTCGGGTTTGTGGCGTCTTGATTGGCAGCTGTCTTGTTCTTGTTGATTTCGGAGAGTTCCCCATGAAATTACTTCGACCTCTAATTGGTCTGGCGCTGGTGGTCGTAACGATTTTGATCGGCTTTGCAGAGGCGAGGCAGTGGGTGGTTTTGCTACTGGGCGTGCTGTTTACGGTGGCCTACATCGACGGCAAATGGACGACCATTTGGCAAGAGCATTTTCAAAGATGGGACCGCAAGTTTTATCAGTCTTTGCTAGCAACTTACGCAGTGGAAACAATTATCGTCTTTTCTTTGTACTGGCTAGGGAGAGGGACAGCTGGTTTGCTATGAAGGCATTACGCATAGTTAACGAGCGTTTGGATGAGGTTAAGGCTGCTTGGGAGGCTCTGTATGGTCAATAAAATTGTTGATGTGCGCTACCTACCTGAAACCAGAGAGTTAGAAGTAAAGTTTTCCAATGGGGCTAGGTTAGGCTGCCCGGTAGATGCTTTGGAGATGCTGAAGTGGACCGGTTCTGAATTTGTTCAAGCACCGCGTCCCAGCGATGACCAACTTGCAAACGTTCGAGTTTGGGCAGGGGGGTATGCTGTCGATTTTCCTGATATTGGGCAGAACTTTGATATCGACGAACTGATGTCTCTTTTGCCAACAAAGTACCCAATGATTTCGGCTGCAGGTTAGTAAGGTAATCGGGTAGCAAGCGCTACAATGGGCGATGGTCACCCATGGCGCTTCTTTTTTTGCCACGTTCTACAGCTTTTTCTATGGCCATCGATATTGTATTTTCGATTAACCGAGCCCTCCAAGTGCCTCTGCTGGTGGTTATCAATTCTATTTTGACCAATGCGGTGTCTCATCCACAGTCGAGTCCGCTACGGTTCAATATTGTAGTGCCGACGGGAGATCGCACTTTTTTTGAAGAAAAGCTACAGTCAGCGTTTGACCTTGCACAAGACCCAGACAGCGTCATTTTTCGGGTAAGGGAGTTCACACCGCCCGACTTTTTGAAGCAGTACCTGGATACCAAGTTCAATGAGCAAAAGCCAGAGCGCCGGATCTCTCGCTACATGCAGTATGCGCGGCTGTTTTTGAAGGATATTTTTCCAGACGTGGGCCGGGTGATTTATTTTGATGCAGATATTTTGGTGCTCGGGGACGTGCGATCGCTCTTTGCCATGGGCAGCCAGCTAACGCCACAGCGATACCTAGCAGCCGTCCCACAGTTTTTTCCAGCGGTGTTTTACTTCAGTAACCCGCTGAAGGTCTGGTCTGAGCTACGCAAATTCAAAAGCTCATTTAATAGCGGCGTACTCCTCACGGATCTCTCTTTTTGGACAGAAAAGACCTACGAGCAGCTGCGCTACTACCTCAACTTAGATGCCGAAAACGACCACAGCCTCTATCACCTAGGCGACGAAACCGTTTTCAACATCCTGTTCAAAGATTCTTATCTCCCACTTCCCAAGCTGTGGAACTGCTGTGGATACGGTCAGCTACACATGGTAGCCGCGCTGCTGCGAAAAGACCCAAACAAAATGAAGGTCATTCACTGGAGTGGCGGACATCATAAGCCTTGGCAAAGTGAGCGAGTCATTTACGCCGATCTCTGGCGCAGCTACCTCCCTATCGCTGCTGAGCGAGTGCCATCGCCAGTCGTCTAAGGCTACTTGTCTAGAGCTAACTGAAGCTATTGGACTACAGGCCAGTAGAGCCAAAACCACCTTCTCCTCTCAGAGAGTCTGAAAGGCTGCTGACTTCCATTAGCTCTACTCTGATAATCGGCGCAATCACCATTTGAGCAATCTTCATGCCGAGCGTCACTTCAAAGGGGTGCTTGCCGTGGTTGATAACGATGACGCCGATTTCGCCTCGGTATCCGGCGTCGATGGTGCCGGGCGTGTTTAGCAGGGTGATGGCATGCTTGAGGGCGAGGCCGCTGCGAGGGCGGACTTGGGCTTCGGTGCCGGGGGGTAGCTCGATGGCGATGCCGGTACCGACGAGGGCCGTTTCGCCAGGAAGAATGGTGTGGGCTGCGATCGCAAAAAGGTCCAGTCCAGCATCGTCTTCATGCTCGTATTGAGGCAGCTGAGCCGACTCCACTAATCTGACAATTTTTACGTTTGCAGTTTGCACAGGTCACCCTACAACAACATCAGCTGGCCAACGTTTAGACTCAATCAGAATCAGCGCTGAGCTTCCTCATATTACGCTGACGATTGGATAAAAATGGCCTGCAATAAGATTCTCTCCATCGGTTGGTGCTTACTGCAGGCCAAATAGCGTGTTGGTTCGATTTTGCACTGCCATTGTCAAATCTCTTCGATCTAGGCATTCATATCCCAGTTCGACATCAGGAGAGACTGATTATCTTCTTGAAGAAGGCAATTTTGTCTTTGTAGGGGGGATAGCGCCAGTCGATGTCTGGCCAGAAGGGCTTTTTGAGAATGCTCTTCTGATGGGAGAAGGTATCGAAGCTGGTTTTACCGTGGTAGGCGCCGATGCCGCTGTCACCCACACCACCAAAGGGCATCCCCCAAATAGCGACATGTAGGAAAACATCGTTGATACAGGCACCGCCTGAAGACGTCGCAGACAAAATATGGTTCTGCAGGGCTTTATCACGGCTAAAAACGTATAGGGCAAGCGGTTTGGGCCGGGCGTTGATTTGAGCGAGCGCACTGTCAATATCCTGATAGCTCAGCACGGGCAGCACCGGGCCAAAAATCTCTTCCTGCATGACAGGCGCATCCCAGCTCACATTGTTGAGCACGGTAGGTGCAATGAAGCGATCAGCACGGTCTGTTTGGCCACCGATCAAAACATCTTCACCTTCTAGCAGGCCAGCTACTCTATCGAACTGGCGATCGCTCACCAAGCGAGCAAGATCGGGGCTCTGGGCCGGATTATCGCCAAAGGCCTCTTGAATCACCACCTGCAAAGCGCTCAGCAGCGCGGGCTTCACCTTTTCATGCACCAGCAAATAGTCTGGGGCGACGCAGGTCTGCCCCGCGTTGAGGTACTTACCCCACACAATTCGCTTTGCAGCGATCTTGACATCGACATTAGCATCTACGATGCAGGGACTCTTACCGCCCAATTCGAGGGTGACCGGGGTGAGCTGCTTGGCAGCCGCTTCCATCACGATTTTGCCGACTCGGGTACCCCCGGTAAAAAATATATGGTCAAATTTTTCAGCCAGCAGGGCTTGAGACGTTTCTACACCGCCCTCCTGAACCGCCACATACTCAGGTGGGAAAGTAGCCGCGATGAGTTTTGCAACAACTGCTGAGGTCGCCGGGGCAATTTCTGACGGCTTGATGATGGCACAGTTACCAGCTGCGATCGCGCCAATCAGCGGTGAAATAACCAGCTGAAACGGATAGTTCCAAGGGCCAATAATCAGTACACAGCCCAGCGGCTCGGACTGTACCCACGCAGACCCTGGTAGCTGTGCTAGCGGCAGGCCCACGTTTTGAGGCTTAGCCCACGATTTCAGATGCTTAATGACGTAGCTCAGCTCAGCCAGCACGCCAATTTCAAAGTAACCCTCAAACTCGGGTCGACCCAAGTCTGCTTTGGCCGCCTGCACAATCGCGTCTTGGCGCTCCAAAATAGCGCTCTTGAGCTGCTTGAGCTGGTACAGCCGGTAGTCTATCGACTTCGTTTTGCCAGTGGCAAAAAAGGTGCGCTGGGTTTGTACCAGGGTTTGAACGGATGAAGAAGATGCAGGGGGCGTTTGCAGGGCAGTCATAGCTTAGGATTTGATCGATCTTTGCTGCTTAGCGTTCGAATGCTGAGCTTTGAATGTTGAATTCAATATAACGCTAATTTTGAGATGCCAACGGTACCGCTGGAGGGACTTTGCCCGCACAGCGCTGCCTAATGTGTTAGCCCAATATCAGTATTGGCCCAATCTCGGTACTGCCCGATATTTCAGAGTGGCAAAAAAAGCTTACGGCTTTTTGCTAATAATTCGGTTGGCCGTAGCGTCGAAATAGACCAAAGCATCGGCTACACGCAACTTGGTTTCTAGCCCTGTGCCTTCAATCTCTGCAGCCGGGGGTGTACCTTGGCCAACGAGCATGACAATCCAAATATTGCGATCGCGCCCAGTCGTCTCTATCTGAAGCGGATCGCCTGCCAATAAAGTGGCGTCCGAAGGATTCAGAATCCACCCCTTGAGAAAGCTGTCGTTGTTGCCGCTTAGAACAAAAGTTTTAACACCGCTTTCTTGACCGGCTGTCGCTGTTATCTCGGGATCGTCTATCGCCTTGCCAAGATTGGCCTGCCAGGTATACAGGTGACTCTGAAGCGCTTCTAGACTGTCGAGCGTAGAGAGAATTGCTGTACCCGATTCACCCGCAAAGTCCACCAGCAAATGTCTCTTTGCACTGTCAACGCCCAAGCTACTGTACAGCTCACCACCATCGACAATGGCATAGCCACCCGTCTCAGAAGCAGTAAAAAAGTCTGGCTCACCTGTCAGCTCCTGCGCACCGGTCTCTCCATTAACTAGCAAGCGGCTAAAGCCAGCGGGCTCAGTTTCTTTGGCGGGGCCACCAAAGAACAACGTATCGTAAGCCTTCAGGCTAAGAGAGAAGGCTTCCGGCTGGTCCCAGCTGCGCCAATGGTGAGTAAAGTCTCCGCGCAGAGAAACCAAGATATCGTTCTCATCTTGCCAGCGATTGCGGAAGAGAAAAGTGCCATTTTCCGCATCTTGAATCGCCGCAGGTAGCTTTTTGGTAGGGTTGATGCCTGACGTATCGGTTGGGTAGTACAACACAGACCAGACGCTTCCTGCACGCAAATGTTCAAACTTTTGATCATTAGGGGCTGAGTTCTTTAGGCCCCGGAAGCGGTCATAAAAATACTGATAGGCCAGCTTCAGCTCATTAGAGGCCGAATCTAGCAGGAAGCTACTCCAACCTTCTGGGTAAAACTTTCCTTCTCCAACGCCAAACTGCAGGGCCGTTTGCTCTGCGTTAAACACGCTGGCGTAGAGGGCCAGCTTCTCAAAGCTCACTTCACTAAATGCCTGCTCTAGGTCGCTGTCGTCAATACTGCGCAGCGCGTAGACCGCAGGCAGCAAAAACCCACCCGCGTAGGAGAGATAGCCCTCACCTTCTTGGGTAAGGCCCAGCTCACCATAAGCGGTTTTAAGGTTTTCTTCTAGCCAAAACTTCAGATTCTCGAAGCGTTCGTCACGCCTGTCTTCTTCTCCGATGGAGAGCATCATCACCAGCTCAGCGCCCCGAGAAACTGCCACCCAGTTCGAACTATACGGCGCCACAAAGTTTGGGTAGTCGTACTTTGGCCACTCATCTAAGGCGAGCAAAATCTTGTCTTTTACGTAGTTTTTCTGCTCTGCGGTCCAGCCAGTAGAGGCCCAATCGTAAGCGAGGGCAAATCCCATTCCTGTGGCTGCGCGGCCCAAGCCGTAGCCGTATTCGGGCAATCGCTTATCTGGATCTGGATCGTTGTGAATGTCGTAAAGCGCGCCAAAGGCTGTTTGGGCATAGGTCTGGTTGCCAGTGATCAGATATAAAAAGGCTGCTTCACGGGCTAGCCAAGCGCGGGCATAGTTCCAGTTGTCGTCTGTAGGGTCTTCGTCGTAGACCTGCCAGTCTCTCTGGTCAACGCGGCTTTTGATAGCTTGGAAGGCAGCTTGGTGATGGGAGCCTTCCACGGCGACAGCCTGTCGAATTTCGGCCAGCTTTGCTGAGGTGACGAACAGTCGTGGCGCGGGGGGAAGACCTGGCAGATTAACGGGGTCTGAAATGGTGGGATTGATGCGGTAACCGAGGCGGTTGAAAATTGCGATCGCATCACTAGAAGAAATCAAATTGTCACGATCAAAATCTGTTTTTCGGTTGCGGCTGTTGGTCGGCATACCCAACCGGCTAATCGTGTAGACGGCATCTCGTAGAGTCACCCGTCCATTGTGATCGACATCCCAAGGGAAATAGGTGACATCATCTAGCCCTACGCCTTTAGCTGCGTTCAGATTGTTCGCTTCGTTCGTTTCGGGCAGCTTATTGTGCGGATCTATATGAATCCCCAGGAAGTCTGTACCGGTCGAAACATAGCCCAACCCTTTGTTGGGCACGTTCTCTGTCAAGGCGCGTTCGGAGAGTACGTCACTTGGCAGCCTGACGCTGACTTTTTTCGTCAGCAATTCCTTTGGCGGCAGGCGCTTCACC
This sequence comes from Cyanobacteria bacterium J06623_4, assembly GCA_038524545.1. GTDB lineage: Bacteria > Cyanobacteriota > Cyanobacteriia > Phormidesmidales > Phormidesmidaceae > Phormidesmis. Next base: position 13,497 of record JBCBIK010000088.1, read on the forward strand.
TCAAATGTGCCGACGACCAAGTCGTCCTCATTGCCTAGCCGCGAATCATCAGAATAGAGAATGTCAACCTCAACAGAATCTGCCACGGTCAAACCAGTATTCTGAAGCGTGAAAACAACATCAGTGCGTCCTACCCTGAGCCGATCCTGGAGAACGTCAAAATCTCGAACAGTAATATCAATACCACTGCTTTCATCATTTTTGTGTGATTCGAGTTTCGCTTGCTGCGTAGCACTTTCGTTGCCAGAACTCTCTACGACGCTTGATGAAACAGCAATCTCTCTGTCAACAACGATGCTGCTAGCTAGGGTTGTTTGTGCTGTGGAGAGGATAACTTCAGCACCTATCACGACAGAAAGAGAACCCACTGTCAAAGGCAGTATAAAGTGACGCATATTTTAAGAGAGTTTGTTATGAGGTTTGGCATTGGCTCTCGCCTTGCGAGACTGCTACCAGGCTAATGCAACAGTTTTTCTGACTTCTACACGCCATATTCGTGTAGCGATCAAAAGGAGCACAACAGAAATAGCTTCACTCTGGAAGGGTAGCCAAAGCACAGCTGAAATAGGGGTGGATCCAGCTGCGGACGCTACCCACCAATCCACCCCGTGGCCACGTGCCCTTCCAAAGGAAATCCACCAAAAGCCTGTTCTACTTGATCATTGGAGCAATGTTAATTCAAAGTGATTCTAGATAAATCTTTCGGGAGGTGGATGCGCTTAGCAACCGTGCCATCCCCCCGCAACTATGCTGCACACCAGCAAATGAAAACACCCTGATAAACTCTCAACTATAGAAATCCCAACAAGAAGCCGACGGTTTCTCCTATCTTGAGAGTGTTTAATCGGTGCACCTGAATTCCTGTACCGAATACGAACCCTGAATCGTATTCTTTGCTGAATCTCAAGCTGTCGTACAAACAAACGAACAACTCATCATCCAAACATCAATCAAATCCTATCTCATTATTGGCAAATGTGAAAGTAATCTAAAACAACTGCGTCTTTACAACAACGGTATATCTCAGCCATTTTTTGTGTAAAAGCATGCTGCCGGCCTCTGTAGATACTCTATTGTTTTCTATTGTGTTTTCAGCCATTCCGGATTATTCAGTCTCTACGCCGTAATTTTTCAACTATTTTTATCCGAGCTTTCAAGATGCGCTCTTTCAAGACAATTTTTTAAGCATTTTACCAAACGTGGAGAATCAATAATTGAAGAGTGGCTACCGGAGATTTCATAAATTTCCATACCCTGTCCGGCCATGCCGTGCCAGCCAAGCTCTGGATCCGGACAAATTCCTGGAACCCTTTCTGTCGCTCGAAATAGCGTAGCTTTACCTGCATAGGGTTTTGGTTCGTATTGCTTTTTAGCCTGGCGATTGGCAGCTTCTACCTGGCGTAGGGCCTGGGGCAGTTCGCGACGGCGAGCGACTCTAGCAGATTGGATCCGCTTTGCCTGGCGAAATAGTCCCCTCGTAAAGAAGTTTGCATAGTAAGTCTGGGAGGAACGTCTGAGAAGCTTGGCCAGTAGGAGGTTAACGGCGACTTCCAGCCGAGAGTGGCCATTGGTTTGCTGCCGGTAGCGAGTGAGGGTGAGGTTGAACCGGCGGGTGAGCAGGTCGGCAATAGCCTTTCGGTCTGCAGTATCAGGATGCACGATGTCGGCAGGAGAGTTGCCGACTGCGGAATGAATCTCAGCAGACTTAGCCGTACTACGGGGGGTACCAGAGATAGATGGTGAAGTTGCCGAGTCGGGCTGATGCTGGGTTGGCTTAGCCAAGTTGAGTTTTGTTCTTAGCTGCCTTAACGTTGCGCCGAGGCCTTCTCTCTTCAAAGTTTCTAGCATTTGTGGCCAGCCTCGCTCTATCCGCTCGAGGGTATCGCGAACAAACCAGCTAAGGACAGAGAAAATTCTGGGCATGATGGGCAGAATTTTTGGGAAGTCGGGGCCGCCTGTGTCGAAAAGGGCTAGTAGGGCAACAGATTCGCCTGCGCGGGTCAGTTGCTGAGCCATTTCCCAGGCAATTAGCCCACCGGTTGAGAGTCCTGCAAAATAGTAGGGGCCTTGGGGTTGCAGCGTTTTGATTTGGGAGATGTAGAAGGTGGCCATCTCCTGGATATCGGTAGAGGGCATCAGTGAGCCATCTAATCCCCGTGGCTGGAGACCATAGACGGGCTGCTCTTCTCCTAGGCTAAAGGCTAGCTCCCGGTACACCAGCAGATTGCCGCCCCCCGCGTGTAGATAAAACAACGGTGGCCGACTGCCCTGGGGCTTGATAGCGACGAGAGAATCCCAAGGCGCGCGCCAGCCGTCTTCTTCTAGCACGGCGGCCAGCGTGCTAATAGTGGTGGCCTGAAACAGCGTGGCGAGCGGCAGCTTTTTACCAAACACTTTCTCGACCTTTGAAAAAAGCTGAACCGCGAGCAAAGAATGTCCACCCAGCTCAAAGAAGTCATCGTGAATGCCGATATTTTCTATGCCGAGTACGCTGCACCATAGCTCCGCTAGCTTCTGCTCAGTGGTGGTTTGGGGGGCTTGGTATTCGCTGTTGCCAGACAGCTGGGAGAAGTCGGGCTCAGGCAGCTGCTTGCGGTCGAGTTTGCCATTGGGGGTGAGGGGTAGGCGCGGCAGCACCCTGCAAGCAGCAGGAAGCATGTAGTCTGGCAGCTGAGCCCTTAGCACGGTTCGCCAGTCGGGCAGGGGGGCGGAGGGGGCAATCTCTGGGGTCACCGTGAGGTAGGCAATCAGCCGCTGCGTGCCGCTGCCCGCCCTATCTGTATGGCAATCTACGACGGCTTCCTTCACCCAGTCGAGCTGTTGCAAGGCAGTTTCGATTTCACCGAGCTCTACGCGGAAGCCCCGAATCTTGACCTGATGATCTATCCGGCCTAGAAACTCTAGCTGGCCACTGGGCATGTAGCGCGCCAGATCGCCTGTTTTGTACAGGCGGCGATCACTGGGTAGAGAACTCAGTGGCACACTCGTTGGTGGCACTACGAACTTTTGGGCGGTGAGTATGGGTTGATTGAGATAGCCTCGGGCTAGGGCTGCACCACCGATGTGTAGCTCACCAGGAATGCCAACGGGCGAGAGATTTCCGTGGGGGTCGAGCACGTAGGTATGTACATTTTGCAGAGGGGTGCCGATGGGAATCTCGCCGGGCGTGGCCGCGGTAATCGGGTGGGCCGTCGCAACAACGGTTGCCTCGGTGGGGCCGTAGGTATTTACGAGTCGTGGCATGTTGCCTACTTGCGTGAGCCATGTTGCAACCGACTCGGGAGAGACGCGCTCGCCACCGATGATGACTAAGCGTAGGGACGGCGGCAAGGTGAGCTTTTCAACGGTCAGCTCTGAGACTAGCTGCTGCCAGTAGGCGGTGGGTAAGTCGAGCACGGTGAGCTGTAGCTGCTGGCAGGTGTCAAGGAAGGTCGACAGCGGGCTCAGCATGCCTTCAGGGCGGAGCACAAGGGTGGCCCCTGAAGTCAGCGCCGGAAAGATTTCTTCGGCGGCGGCATCAAAGCTAAGTGAGGCAAATTGAAGGATGCGATCGCGCTTTCCAACCCCGTAGCCATCTACCGACACCCGGGTAAAGTTCACCAGAGACCGGTGCTCTACCATCACCCCTTTGGGCGTGCCTGTAGACCCAGAGGTGTAGATGACGTACGCGAGCTGATGCTTGGTCAGCGGCAGGTGAGGATTCCAGTCGGGTTGCTGAGCGATCGCAGACCAGTCACCATCGAGGCAAAAAGTTGATCGCACTGGCTCAGGCAGCAACGGCTTGCACCCTGTCTGCGTGAGCAGGAAGGACAAATCGGCATCTTGGGCCATGAAGGCGAGCCGCTCAGCTGGGTAGGTAGGGTCGAGCGGTAGGTAAGCGCCGCCCGCTTTGAGAATGCCGAGCAGTGCCACGACCATATCTACAGAGCGCTCTATCATGACGCCGACCAGCGTGTCGGGCGTCAGGCCATTTGCCAGCAGAGTATGGGCGACTTGGTTTGCCCGGTTGTTGAGCGCTTGGTAGGTGATGGTGTGCGGACCAGCGCTAAGCGCGATCGCCTGTGGTGTGCGAGCCACCTGCTGCTCAAAAAGGGTGTGAATACAGTCTGCTGCTGTTTCGGTCATAGATGAAGCGGCAGCATCATTGCGGCTCCAGTCGAGCAGCTGTTGCTTTTCTGCTGTTGGCAGCAGGGGTAGCTGACTAAGAGACTGGGTAGGATCTTGAACAATGCCCTGCAGCAAGGCCTGAAAATGAGTGCCAAACCGCTGAATGGTTTCTGTATCGAATAGCGCCGTATCGTACCGAAAAGTGCACAGTAGGCCGTTTGTCTGTTCGGTAATCTCTAGAGTCAGGTCGAGGTTTGTCCTACCGGTTCCCAGCTGACATTCATCGATTTCAACACCGTTGACCGACACCGTCTTGCCAGGGAAATTCTTATATTGAAACAGGACTTGAAAGAGCGATCGCTGCTCTAAGCTCTGGGTCTGTCTGAGATGTTCGATCAGCTTCATCAGCGGGACATTTTGATGGGAAAAGGCCGCTAGGGAAACGTCGCGAATGTGTGCCAAAAAGGTGGTGAAAGACTGCTGGCTAGAAGGGTGCGATCGCAGCAGCAATGTATTGAAAAACAGACCGATCAAATCTTCTGTCTCGACCTGATTGCGTCCGGCAACCGGCGTTGCAACGATGATATCTTCGGCCTGGGTGTAGCGATACAGCAAGGTCTTGAAGCCAGCTAGCAACACCATAAACAGGGTGGCCTGCGACTGCTGGCCAAAGTGGCTGAGCTGAGCTTTCAACGGTTTGGATATTTGTAGAGTGTGTTCTGCGCTCTGGTAGTCAGCGTGTTTTGCTTTCTGCTGAGCAGTGCGAGGGCGATCGCTCGGCAGCTCCAAAATTGGCAGATGGCCTGACAGCTGCTGTGTCCAGTAGGCGAGCTGCCCGGACAAATGACCCTCGCGAAACTGTTGTCGCTGCCACTGGGCGAAGTCTGCATATTGAATAGGCAGCGGTGCTAGGGGCGAAGGCTGACCTGCCGAAAATGCACCGTATAGCTGTTTTATTTCTTGGAGCAATACCCCCATCGACCAGCCATCAAAAATGATGTGGTGGAAGGTGAGCAGCAAAATGTGCTCACTGTCGCTAAGCTTAAGGAGAATTGTTCTAAGTAACAGCGGAGATGATAAATCGAAGGGGTGTTGAGATTGTGCGATCGCCAGTCTCTGAGCTTCCGCTTTTTGCTGGTCGGGTGGCAGGGAGGAGAGATCCTGCACTGGCATAGAAAAAGGGACTGAAACGGGAGCAAACTGCTGCTGCGGCTGGCCATCAGACGAGGTAACGAAGTAAGTGCGCAGACTCTCGTGACGGTAAATAATTTCAGAGAGTGTCTGTTGTAAAGCTGAAAGATTGAGCTTGCCGGTAAAAGAGACATTTGCAGGCCGATTGAAAGCCGGATCTCCTGGCGCTAGCTGGTCTAGCAGCCACAGGCTCTGCTGGTTAAAAGAGAGACAATCTGAGAATTCATCTGTCTGAGACTGGCTGCTGTCTCGCCAAGATTGGATAGGCGACTTAGTGGATGAGTGGCTGGGCTGTGCATCTGTCGGCAGAGCGTCACTGCCGGGAAGACTCTTTTTATCAGCATGCTTGTCGGTAAGAGTGTGAGCAGTCAAATCTACGCCGCTTGCCGCTGATTGCTTCTGTCTGAGTCGCTTTTCGAGCAGGGCTCGCTTAGCCGGAGATAAGGTCAGAATTTTATTTTGTACGGTGCGGGTTTGGGCGGCTTGGTGCTGTTCTTTTTGGGTGAGAAGGGAGAGGTTGCCGATGGCTTGGGTGGGCGATCGCGAAATGTCTTCTAGCAGCGCTTCAAACTGAGTAGCCAGCCGCTCAATGGTTTCTGCCTTGAAAAGATCGGTACTGTAAATAAAGCGACCTGTAAAAATTCTTCCATTGGGTTTCGCCCCTGCCTTTTGGCCGTCACCTGATTGGCTGACGCTATCTGCCCTGCCCTGCTGTCGCTGAGTCGGATCTTTGACATCTGAAATTACTAGACTAAGGTCAAACTTGGAAACCGCGCTAGACTGAGCTAGTCGACTGATCTTAAGGCCGGATGATTGCTTACCCGGCTTGGGCATGTTGTGCACCACAAAGGCCACTTGAAACAGCGGCGTATGGCTCAAGCAGCGCTCAGGCTGTAGCTCTCCTACCAGCTTCTCAAAAGGAAGATCTTGATGGGCATAGGCATCTAGCGCTGTCCGCCTCACCTGGGTCAAGAGATCTAGAAAAGAGATATCACTACGCAGTTGCGTACGAAACACGAGCGTATTTACAAAGCAGCCGATGATGGGCTCTAGTTCTTTTCTCTGCCGGTTGGCAATGGGCGAGCCGACGACAATATCTTCTAGTCCGCTGTAGCGAAAAAGCAGAATATTAAACGCCGTCAATAGGGTTATAAACGGGGTTGCCTGAACCTGCTGACTGATCTCTTTGATTCGCGCGGTAAGTGCTGGCGTCAGCCGAAACCTGACCGTGTCTCCATTGGAGGTTTTCACGTCTGGCCTGGCAAAATCTGTCGGCAGCTTAATGAGGGGCGCACTGCCAGCGAGCTGATTTTTCCAATAGTGAAGGTGTGACTGTAGTTTCTCACCCGAGAGCATCTCTTGTTGCCAGAGGGCAAAGTCGGCGTATTGGATGGAGAGAGGCGGCAGCGGAGACGCCTTGCCTGCGCTGAATGCGCTGTAAATCTGGGTCAGTTCCCGCTTGAAGAGGTTCTGAGACCAGCCATCTGTAATGATGTGGTGCATTGTCACCACTAGCACATTTTGTGTTTCTTGTATTTTCAGCAGTTTAGTTCTGATTAGCGCATCGTTTTTTAGGTTGAAGGGTTGTTTGGTTTCTTGTGCGATCGCTTGCTTCACCTGGGGTGGCAGGGGCAGCAGCTTTCCTTCAACCTCTACGCTAACCGTCTCCAGCGAAAAGTTTACAGACTCCGCAATCACCTGCATGAGCGAGTCATCCACCATCTGAAAGTTGGTTCGTAGGGCTTCGTGCCGCTGAATGATTTCGTGGAGCGATCGCTCTAACGCCGCGACATTCAGCTCACCCTTTAAAAGCAGCACCATAGACATGTTGTAGGCACTGCTTTGCCCCTGCATCTGGTCTACTAGCCACAGCCGCTGCTGAGAAAAAGACGCCGGTAAAACAAACACGTCGTCGCCAGAGGCGGCCCCCGACTGTGGATTTTCTATCGCTGTTGTTTGAGACATATCGACTTAAGGCAGTAGGGGATAGTTTCACACGGGGTGAGCAAAAGAGAACTGTACAGGGCTTGCAAAACAGGGCCTACAAAAACTAAGACAGTGTAGATCGCTTAATACGCTGGCGTCCGCGTCTGGCGATTGGGGTGGCATATGCAAAGTCGGAGGCATCCAGCTCTGCAATACTGACCGCAAGCTGAGCGATAGAGGGCGTATCAAAAAACTGCCTCAGCGGTAGCTC
>JBCBIK010000089.1:0-20840 GCA_038524545.1 Cyanobacteria bacterium J06623_4
GGTCTTGCCCTTAAATTAGGTCTATGGTAAGGGAAAAGGGATTTAGTGCAAATAAATTTGCTGAGATTCTGTAAAAGATATCGTCTAATTGCTGATATTTAGTGCTTTATCGCGACTTAAGGGGCAAATAAACGACGGCATCGTCTGTAGATATTTCGGTTATATTTGGGACCTTTGGTATTTTTGCGATCTTTTTGTTGATATGACCTTTGATACGACCTAAAAGGCGTAAAGATCCATTTCTTCTGCGGCAGCAGTTCGCAGTTTGCTGGATTAGTCTATAGGGAGATGCTTTACACTTGCTGAGCACAATTGCTTAGATATCAGTTTTATGTCTTCTGCTTTGATGTGGGTCATTATCGGCACAGTGCTCTGCTTGATGGAGCTACTGCTGCCGACTGCCTTTATTGAGTCGGCGCTGGGGGTGAGTGCTTTTGCAGTCGCACTGCTGTCCTTAGTCGTGCCGAGCCTAAACTATCAGATCGCGCTGTGGATGCTGATCTCTTTGTTTACCTTTTGGGCACTGAAACGGTTTATACCCAATCGCACGGCACCTGCCCTCCGGGAAGCTACGGAAGCTAGGACAACAACTGCAATTCCGGCAGGGCAAGCGGGCAGAGTGATGTACGAAGGCAACTCCTGGCAGGCCCGCTGCAACGACGATCAGGTGTCTATTGGTCCAGACCAAGAAGTTTTCGTGGTGGAGCGTAAGGGCAACACACTGATTGTGATTCCGCTCAGCAGCTTCCAGTGAGGTTGCAAACAGGCTTTGCCTGGCAGTGCATGTATTTGATGTTATTTGGAGTCATTGGCTTATGAATCCTGCTGTATTGCTACTCATGATGGCCTTGGGAGGCGGGTTTGTAGCCTCTAAGTCGGTGCGAATCATTAATCAGAGCGACGAGGCACTGGTCGAAACCCTAGGCCGCTACAGCGGTAAGAAACTGACTCCGGGGCTGAACTTTACCGTGCCCTTTCTTGATCGCATGGTTTACAAGGAAACGGTGCGCGAAAAAGTGCTGGATGTTCCCCCGCAGCAGTGCATCACCCGTGACAACGTCTCTATCAGTGTGGATGCAGTCGTGTATTGGCGCATTGTGGATCTCGAAAAGGCTTACTACAAGGTTGAAAACTTGAAGTCGGCGATGGTGAACTTGGTACTCACCCAGATCCGCGCTGAGATGGGCAAGCTGGAGCTGGATGAAACCTTCACGGCCAGAGCGGAAATCAATGAACTGCTGCTACGGGAATTGGACATTTCTACTGACCCCTGGGGCGTGAAAGTCACCCGAGTAGAACTGAGAGACATTGCGCCTTCTAAAGCGGTTCAGGATGCGATGGAGCTGCAGATGACCGCAGAGCGACAGAAGCGAGCAGCTGTTTTAACCTCTGAAGGTGAGCGCGACGCGGCGATAAACTCGGCAAGAGGGCGAGCGGAGTCTGCCATTTTGGACGCTGAGGCTCGGCAAAAGGCGGCCCTTTTGGATGCGCAGGCTGACCAGAAGACGATTGTATTGCGGGCGCAGGCGGTGCGACAGGAGCAGGTGCTGCGGGCACAAGCAACTTCAGAAGCCCTCGAAGTGATTGCGAAAAAGATAAAGAACGACTCGAATGCCCGCGAAGCGCTGCAGTTTTTGCTGGCGCAGGAGTATTTGGCGATGGGCCGTCAGATCGGTGAGAGCGATAGTAGTAAGGTTATGTTTTTAGACCCGCGAAGCATTCCAGGTGCGCTGGAGAGCATGAAGTCGATTGTTGGCGATGAAACGATTGGCAGGTAGTGGTGTCTATCGAATGTTGCGCCTGCGCAGCCTGACCAATCCTAAGCTGCTTTGATGGCTACGACTGGATCCGGTGCGGACAGTGGCAATCAGATCCATTCGTTAGCTTGAATAAGCTTGTTTTCGCCAAAACTGCCAGTAAACTTGCCCCCTTAGCAGTAATGGGACAGACTAAATTCGCTGCTCCGCTACTAATTTGCGTGGTTGAACCAAGCTAAAGCCATCATCTGATACGGCTTTCAGGTAGTCGTTTACGAGTGAAGCAAAGGCTTCGAGGAGCTCATCTACGGTTGCGCCTTCAGCGAGCAAGTTGAGATGTGGTGCGTTGATCAGCTGAGCATAATAACAACCATCCTCAACGTTATGGCTGACTTCAGCGACGTAACCTTTGTGCTGAATGTGCCTAATCGTTGCCATTTTCGTCGTTTCCTATAGGTTTTAATCTACAATCCCTTAGAAATTTTCGTAATTGCTTGATGTAGGGAATTTTCAACTTATTAGTTAGCGGATATTGTAGAGGCGGCGATCGCGGATTTGGACGACGGGGTAGTTGAGCGATCGCACAATCATTTCGCTGTGGGTAGTGACGACGACGGTGATGCCGATTTTATTCAGCTTGCGTAGGATGCTGAAGACCTGACGGGCGTTGTTTTCGTCGAGGTTGCCGGTGGGTTCGTCTGCTAGCAGCAGCGGGGGTGTGCCAACGACGGCGCGGGCAATGCTGGCCCGCTGCTGTTCGCCGCCGGAGAGCTGTGAAGGGAAGCGATCGGCTTTGTTTTGTAGGCCAACCATTTTTAGGGTGACGGGGAGGCGGCGGTTGATTTCTTTGCGGCTGTAGCCCTGAGCGTGGAGAACGAAGGCGACATTTTCGGCGACGGTGCGGCGAGGAATGAGCTTGTAGTCTTGAAAGACGATGCCAATGCGGCGACGGAGCATGGCTAGCTGATTGCCGCGTAGCTGGGTGATATCTTGTCCGTTGATGTGAACCGCGCCCTGGGTCGGGCGCTCCTGCCCGTAGAGCATTTTGAGGAGGGTGGATTTGCCAGCGCCAGAAGGACCTGTGATAAAGAGAAAATCGCCTTTCTGCAGCGCGAGGTTGATGTCGATGAGGGCCGGGGTGCCGTTGTTGTAAGTTTTGCTGACGTGGCTGAGCGCGACGATGGGGGCGGGCGGGGTGAATGGTTCGCGGCTATCGGCAGGGTGCGCTGCTGCGTCGAATGAGTCGGTGGCAGGGTGCTGGGCAGGCTGCTGAATGGGTGGGGCTGCAGCAATGGTTGCAGCTTGTGCTTTGCCGTTGACGTTGCCTCTGGGGAAAGGGATCGAAATCATGAGGACGATAGATAAGGAGCTTGCGGGCAGCAGTTGTGGCACCGTGCCTAAGATTCCCTAAATCATCATTCGTTGATTATGCACCTGTAAAAAAGGATGAATTTTTGGCTAGCTGTGCTTAATTGGGGGTGCTTAATCAGGGGCTAGCTAAACCACTGGTTGATCAGCTGATCCATTTCGCCGCTGGCTTTGATGTCGGTGAGGGCAACGTTGATGTCTTTGCGGAGGGGGGAGTTTTTGGGGAGTGCGATCGCGCTGCCGGTCGCTTCTTCGCTGGGGATGATGTTGCCTTTGAAATCGGGATAGCGACGCAGGTAGGTGCTAGCGACGGTGGCTTCTACAATGGCCCCTTCGACGGCTCCGATTTCTAAGGCTTCGAAGACGCCGCCCAGGGTTTCATAGGAGACGATGTCTAGGCCGGGGATAGATTCTGTCAGTTCGTTGGCATAGCGAGCCTGAACGCTGTTGGCACGGATGCCGATAGTTTGGTAGCCAAGGTCGCGCGATCGCAAATATCCATCCAAAGAAATCAGCGCGTGCTGACTGCGGTAGTAAATATTCGAAAAATCAACCCGCTGTTTGCGGCTGCGGTTTGGCGCCATCGCTGCCATCACCATATCGACTTCGTCATTTACCAGCGCCGGTATCAACGCGCCAAATTCTAAATCTACGATTGTCAGCTGGCGGTCCAGCCTTTCGGCAATCATCTTGGCTAGGTCGATATCGAAGCCCACAATGTTTTGAGCTGCCCCTGCTTCCTCTTTTGTGTCGTTTGTGGAAGTTAGCTCTGCTGTCTCCGCAATCTGCTGATAGGGCGGATAGTTTGGCGCAGTTGCCATGACCAGGGTTTTGTTATTGCGAACGACGTTGACCAAAGGGTCTTCGGCGGTGCCGGTGTCCGCGCCTTGTCCGGCAGTCGGCACAGTCGTCGCGCGACAGCTCGCACCCGCCAAAGACATCGCCAATCCTGTCAAAAACCAACGCCGCTTCATGTGCTTCTGCTGTCCTAATGTATGGGCTAAGCCCTATCTATCTATTAACTGTATTATCACCGCTAGATTCCGCTTCTGTAGGGCTAGCTCTACGGTTCGGCTGTCTGACCAGCTTGCTCCTGCGTGAACCGATACCAGGTAGAGGCCCAAACAAAGTGGGGTAGTGCCATCATTCGCCGCCATCGCCAGGGCTCTTGGTAGAGGCGATACAGCCACTCCAAGTGAATGTTGCGCATCCATAGTGGCGCGCGTTCTTTGGCACCAGACCAAATATCATAGCTGCCACCGACGCCTATCCAGACAGCGTTGGGGCAGAGGTGTCGGTGCTGAGCAATCCAAAATTCTTGGCGAGGCACTCCTAAGCCGACGAAGATAACATCGGGCTGTTCCTGCTTGAGCCGCTCTAAAAAGGCATCCAGCTCTGCGCCCTTTGCGTAGCCATGCTGCACAATGATCAGGTTTAGGTGGGGCGATCGCGCTTCCCAGGCGGTGGCCGCTGCCGTGATCACTTCGGGCTTACCTCCGTAGAAAGCGACCTTTTGCCCGGCATCTAAGCTCTCTAGCAAATCAGCCGCGAGTTCGATGCCCGGGTAGCGCTGAATAGACTGTTGCTTTAGCAGCCGAAAATACAGCTCAATACCCGAGCCATCGGGAGCAACGAGGTCAGCTTTCTGAATGAACTGGCTGAGCTGCTCGTTTTCCTGCGCTTGCATGCACATTTCAGCATTGAGAGTGACCACATGAGTGCCCTGGTGGCGAGCGATTCGCTGGTTGAGCCAGGTAACGTAGCCTTTGCTCTGGTGCACGGGTAGCCCCATCACCGACAGCGTTTGTAATGTTTCAGCTTGTTCAGCAACCACGATACTGCCGTCCCCTCTGTTCTCTCTTGACATGCCGCCTAGTAGTCGGTTTCCTCTTCGTATTCCATCACTTTTTTCTTTGGGATATTGAGGGGCTTGGCCTCAATGAGCTCTTCTTCCTTATTCGGCTCTTCCCAGATATCGCCTGTAACATCGACATCTTCTACGGGTAGGTCAACCACTGGCTCTGGCGGTGCGGGTCTGGGGTTTGGCTGAGACCGTCTTTGCGGGGGCTGCTGGCTCTGCTGGGGTGGTGCTTCTTCTCGCCAGCGCTCTTCAACGGCGGGTCTGCGGGCCTGCTCGCGGCGGGTTTCATTTTTGATGCCTGATGGTAGCTGGTTTGCTGCTGAGACGGGCATGACATAGCCATCGCTCAGCCCTCTCTCCCAGGGAGGGGTGCCGAGTCCTAGCCGTTCTAGCAAGCCTACGCTGAGCTGCACCAGCTTCTCTTCGCTGCCTTCGAACACAATGATGCGATCTGGGCCGGTGCTGACAATTTCTTCGACGGGTAGCTCGTAGGTGCTAACGACTTGGTCGGGAATTTGGGGTAGGCCTAGGGACGCGACGACCAGCGTTTCTAGCTTGCCGGTGATGACATCAAACTTGAAGCCTCGCACTCGGCCCAGCACTTCGCCAGATTCGGTGATGACTTCACTATTGACGAGGCTGCTGAAGGGACTGATGTTGATCTCACCGTCGAGGACGGTGTCGTCATCTACTAATATGACATCGCCCATCTGGCGAATGTCTGTCAGGAGCATCACCTTTTCATTGTTGGCGATGACTTTGGAGAGCATATTTTCCTGCAGGCCGACGGCGATTACCTCTAGGCGGTCCATATCGACCCATAGCTGACTGATGACGCCAAGGCGACGACCCGTGTTGCGGGTGATAACCTGGGTGCCTACGATGTCAGCGCGGAGTCGGCTTTGTTCAAAAGTCATGGCTATTCAGACGTTGCCTCGGAGGGTGCCGTAGAGAAGTTTTTTGGGCGTGCAGCAGCTTGAGGGACTATACCCTATTAGGTGTCCATTGTATCGAATCGGTATCTCTTTGCTGGAGCGGAATGCCGAACTAGGGCGTGGGATGAGCGTAGAAATGTTACTGGCAAATGTTACTGGCAAAAGCGCTAGGTTGCCTTGGCCAGATTGATGCCTAGGACCTGGGTGTAGGCGCCTCTTGCCTGGGTGACTCCGATGGTCCGCTCGGCGGCTTCGATCATGGGTCGGCGCAGGCTAACGACGATGAACTGGGCGAGCTGGGCCTGTTGCTGGATCATTTTGGACAGGCGTTCGACGTTGGCGCCATCGAGGAACATGTCGACTTCGTCGAAGGCGTAGAAGGGCGAGGGGCGGTAGCGCTGCAGCGCGAAGATAAAGCTGAGGGCGGTGAGGGATTTTTCACCCCCGGACATGGAGGCGAGGCGGCGTACAGGTTTGCCTTTTGGGTGGGCGACGAGGGTGAGACCGCCGTTGAAGGGGTCGCTGGTATCGTCGAGCTGCAGGTGGCCGTCGCCGTCGGACAGTTCGGCGAAGATGGTTTGAAAGTTGGTATTGACGGCGTCGAAGGCTTCGCGGAAGGCTTCTTTGCGTAGGGTGGTGAAGTTTTCGATGCGCAGCAGTAGCTCGGTGCGCTCTTCTTCGAGGGTGGTGAGCTTTTCGGTGAGTTCTTCGAGGCGCTCTAGGGTTCTTTCGTATTCTTCTAGGGCGAGCATGTTTACAGGCTCTAGGGCTTCGAGCCTGCGCTGCAGAGACTTGAGAGACTTGTTGAGATCTTCGAGGGTGAGGTCTTCGGGAATTTCGGGGAGGGGGTCGGGCAGCTCTTGGGCTTTTTGCTCAATAGTTTGCTGTAGGGCTTGGAGCTGCTGCTGACGTAGGGTTTGCGTTTCTTGCAGCTTTTGTAGCTGCCATTGATTTTGCTGCTGCTGGTTTTGTTCGGTTTTGTACTGGCGCTCTACGGTATCTCGGGCGGTTTTTTCTTGCTTGAGCTTGTCGTCGAGGATGGCGATCGCCTGCTGAGTTTGGGCGATCGCTTCTTTCAAGGTTTGCTGCTGCTGAGCAATTTCGCTCTGTTGATTGATTTGCTGCTGCTGGCTTTGGCGCAGGGCGGTAATTTGCTCATTGCCCAGCTGCATTTTTTCCTGCAGTCGCTGCTGCTGTGCGGCGAGGTCTTGCTGCTGTTTTTCGGCGTCGCGTAGCCGCTGCTGCTGCTCGTTGAGCCGGGTTTCGTAGGTGCGTACAGCACTCTGGGCGGCCTGCCACTCGCTGTGGGTTTGAGACTCTTCTAGGGCGGAGAGTTCGGTTCGCTTCTCGGTGAGGGCTTGTTCGCGTAGGGGGAGCGCGGTCTCTAGCTCGGCCAGTCGCTTTTGGGCGTTGGCATATTCTGTGTCTGCCTGGTCTAGCTGGGCTTTGGCCTGGCCAATGCGCTGCTCTATGCCCTGGCGGAGGCTAGCGGCCTGGGTGGCTTTGAGTTCGGCTTCGCGGTGGTGCTGGCGGGCTTCGATTAGCGCTTTGGATTTGTTTTTGGCTTTTAGGGTGAGCTGGTTTACCTTTTGTTCGCAGTGGATGAGGATGGTGCTGATTTCGGCGAGGCGATCGCGTAGGGCTTTTGCCTCTTGCGATTCACCGGCGGCTACTGTGCCAAAGTGAAGCCGCCCGCGCTTGCGCAGGCTGCCACCAGTCATAGCACCGCTCGCTTCTAAGATTTCACCGTCGAGGGTGACGATGCGATATTTGCCCATGTTGCGCCGGGCCTCGGCGAGGCTCTCGAACACGACGGTGCTGCCGAAGACAAAGGCAAAGACATCGGCGTACCGGTCGTCGCAGGTGATGAGGTTCACGGCGTAGTCGATGAAGCCATCAGGCCGGTTCCACTTATCGACGGGCTTGAAGTTGGGAACGCGAATTTTATTGAGCGGGAGGAAGGTGGCGCGTCCGGCTCGTTGCTGCTTGAGCAGGTCGATGGCCCGGGCGCCTACTCGGTCATCTTCGACCACCATGAAGCCCATGCGTCCGCCTGCGGCGATTTCTAAGGCTAATTGATAAGTGGCATCTACCTGGCCTAGCTCGGCCACGATGCCACACAGCCCTTTGATGCCGCTACGCTTGAGCACTTCTGTGGCCTGGGTGCCCTGGGATTCTTTGATGGCTTGCTCTTGGGCTTCTAGCTTGTCGAGATCACGCTGCTTGTCTCGCTGTTCTTGCAGTAGTCGGTTCAGCGTTTGGGTTTGGGTTTGCAGCTCGGCTTCAATATCGGCGACTGACTGGGCCAGGGTTTGGATGTGGGTTTCGGTGGCACTCAGCTGGCTGGGGCCAGCGTCTGAATTTGCTGGGCTGTCTGCCTGACCAAGCGCTGTTGCAGACAGCTCGGTTTTTAGCGCTGCTAGGGCCTCGCGCTGCGATGACATCTGGGTGTCTAGCTGGGCGAGGCGCTCTTGCAGGCGGACCTGTTCGGCGCGCTGGGGGGCCAGTTCATCTTGGAT
Organism: Cyanobacteria bacterium J06623_4; assembly: GCA_038524545.1. Classification (GTDB taxonomy): domain Bacteria; phylum Cyanobacteriota; class Cyanobacteriia; order Phormidesmidales; family Phormidesmidaceae; genus Phormidesmis. Next base: position 8,441 of record JBCBIK010000089.1, read on the forward strand.
GGCTTCTATCTGTTTGCGCAGGTCGGTTTGCTGCTGAACCCAGGCTTGGGATTTACCGGCGATCGCATGGGTTTCTTCGCGTTTGGCTTCGAGCTGTGCGATCGCCTCATCCCGTTCTTGCTTGATTTGGGTAAGCGATGCTTCGGTGAGCGTTTTTAGCTGTTGGCCAACGGTTGACAGCTCGACCTCCTGGGTTTGCAGGCCAGACTGAAGACCGCCTAGCTGTTCGGCCATCTCGCGTGTACTGGTGGCTAGCTCGGTCTCTTGACGCTCTAGCTGCCGTAGCTCAGCTTCTTGGGTAGCGAGCTTGGCCTGCAGGGCCAGATACTCTTCTTCTCCGAGGGCTTTGACCTGGGCATTGAGAATGGCCAGCTCGGCGGCGGTTTTTTCCATTTGCGCGGTGAGCGCGGCGATCTTTTGCTCAATTGCTTCACCTTCTGCCTGGCCAGCGGTAATTTGGGCGGCGAGCTGTTCGGCCCGCTGCTGTTCGGCGCGCCACTGCATGACGCCTTCCCATTTTTGCTTTTCTTGCAGGGTAGCTTTGAGCTGCTTGTACTTTTCGGCCTTTTTGCGGTCTTGGTCGAGGCGCTCTAGCTGGTCTGTCAGCTCTGTTTCAACGATGCGGAAACGCTCTTCTCGCTCTTTGACAACGTCTAGCTTAGATTTTGCCTGGTTGATTTTGCGGTCAAACGAGGCAACGCCTGCCAGCTCATCGATAATTTCTCGCCGCTCACGGGCGTTCATAGAAATAATGCTAGTAACGTCTCCCTGCAAAACGACGTTGTAGCCCTCTGGATAAATGCGGAAGCGCTGCAGCTGTTCGTGCAGCTGATTGAGCGTGCAGGGTTCTCCGTTGATGTAGTAGTTCGAGGTGTAGGTGCCTTGGGCAGTGACCCTCAGCCTGCGGGTGACTTTCCACTCATGGACTGCGGGGACGTGGCCATTTTCGCTGTGACCATTTTCGGTATGACCGTTCTGTGTGTGCCCGTTGCCATTGCCATTGCCGTTGCTGTGATGTTGCGCTTTGATGGCGGCTAACTCATTGGGTTCTAGCTCTAGGGGCTGGAAGTCGCCGGCTGTGTCAGAGTCTACGTTTGCGATGGGTGCGATCGCGCTGCTCTGAATAGCACCATTCTCAGAGGCAGTCTCTTCAGACGAATCACTTTCAGACGAATCCATCGTGGCGGAAGGGCTATCTGCTTCGTCTTCCTCATCTTTGATGAGCCGATCTGCAACGTCGGTAATGTCGAACGTGGCGGTTACCGTTGTCTCGACGGTGGCACGGCGCTTGGCCTGATTTTGATTCACTAGGTCGGGCAGGCGCTCGGCGCGCATGCCGCGAGAGCTGGCTAGCCCAAGGCAAAACAATAGGGAGTCTAGGATGTTCGACTTGCCAGAACCATTGGGGCCGGAGATGACCGTAAAGCCTGGTAGCAGAGGAACATCTGTAGACCCTCCGAATGATTTAAAGTTTGAAAGTTCAACTCTTTTTACGTGCACGCATGCGGCGCACCACTTAGTGCGTACGTGTGTACTGCTTTCAAGATAACACTCCAAATGTGGAGGAATCAGATTGGATAAGTCGTATTCTTAACAAAGAATGGCGCAAAAATCATCCTTTTATTCCCCGAAGTCTTAAATCTTGTTTTTTCCTCAGGGAATGAATAATGCTGTTTTGATCAGTCCAATAGGCCTGATTTCGCGCAGGATAGGTCTTATGCCGGTCTTGTTTTGTAGATTGGTTTGGTCCTTTGATTGCCCTTTTTGAGCTAGATTTTTTTGTGTCTTTTTCTAACGCTTCTGTGTCGATGTTTCCAGGACCCGCAATTTTGGGGTTTGACCCGGGGCGTGAAAAGTGCGGTATGGCGGTGGTGGGCCTAGATCGGGCGCTGCACGAGCACCGGGTGGTGCCGGTGTCGGCGGTGGCAAATACGATTCGAGACTGGCGATCGCAGTATTCTATTTCCTCAATTGTGATGGGTGACCAAACGGGGTCAAAACGCTGGCAGCAAGAGCTGAGCAATCTGCCCAATGCGCCTAGGATAACGCTGGTAGATGAGCGATATAGTTCGCTGGAGGCGCGCGATCGCTACTGGGAAATGTATCCACCCAAAGGGCTTAGCAAGCTACTCCCGCAGAGCCTGCGCAGTATTCCTCGCCCCATCGATGATATTGTGGCCATCTTGCTGGTGGAGCGATATCTGAAGCGGCTCGCCGGCGAAGACTAGTGCGGCGTCACACTCACAGCTCGGCCCGAATGGTGAATGAATAATCTCCCCCAGGTTCAAGCTGGTAGTCAAACTGCTCTAGGAACCGTCCGAGGGGCTCCTGAATGAGTGCTCGTCCTAGGGAAGGCTCAACAGCTAGCTGCCCTGCCCGAAAGCGCCAGCAAAACTGCCATGCGAATTCGTTGGCAATGACATCGCCTTCAATGGTGCCTGTTTGCCAAGATTGATTTGTAATGCGGACATGGGCTGTAGTGGCAGGAAGGTTGAAACTAGAACTCACGCGGACTTTGTACTCTTAAATTGACGACTAGTTCGATGACTGATTGATGACAGGTTGACAGTAAGGAAAGGAAGGGCGCTGAACATCATCGGTTCATGCCACTGCGCTGAGTAAGCTCGCCTTTATCTTTTATAGAAGGTTAGGTGATGTATTGCATCTGCTGTCTGTGTATTTAAGTGTGTATTTAAGAATAAGCTTCTGGGCACAGGCTGTTCAGAATGGACCTCATGCTCATGCCTCTATTCAAGGTATCGCCAAAGACGGTAGCCTAGAAGCTAACTCGTATACCTTCTCAAGGACTCACTGTGCCTAAGGTTGGCATTATTTATAACGATATTAAGCCAGTGGCGGCAACGGCTGCTAAGCAGCTGGGTGAGCGGCTGAGTGCGCTGGACTATCAGGTCTGCCTGACGACTGGCATTGCCGGCATTTTGGGATATTCACAGCCGGGGAAGCCGGTCTGCCATACGCCGGTCAGTAGCTTAGTGCCACCGGGATTTGACCGGGATATGGACTTTGCGGTTGTCTTTGGGGGAGATGGGACAGTGCTGTCTGCCTTTCGGCAGATTGCGCCCAAGGGCATTCCGCTGCTGGCTGTGAATACCGGCCACATGGGATTTTTGACCGAACTCTATCTCAATCAGCTAAATGATGCGATAGACCGGGTGCTGGCGGGCAACTGCCATCTGGAAGAGCGGGCAATGGTGATGGTGAAGCTGTATAGCCATGGCCAGCTGACGTGGGAGGCGCTCTGCCTCAATGAGCTGGTAATGCAGCGGCAGCCACTGACGAGTATGTGCCACTTTGAAGTGCAGATCGGTGAGCATGCGCCGGTGGATATTGCGGCTGATGGGATTATTATTTCGACGCCCACCGGATCGACGGCCTATTCGCTCTCGGCAGGGGGGCCAGTGATTGCGCCTGGGGTGTCGGTGCTGCAGCTGATTCCGATTTGCCCTCACTCGCTGGCGTCTCGAGGGCTGGTGTTTCCAGATTCGGAGCCTGTGATGATTACCTCGGCAAATCCGGAGCCGCTGGTGATGGTGGTGGATGGTAATGCCGGTTGCTACGTGGAGCCCACTGACCGGGTGTGTTTGGAGCGATCACCCTACAGTGCAAAGTTTATTCGTCTCAAGCCGCCCGAATTTTTCCGAGTGCTCAGAGAAAAGCTCGGGTGGGGACTGCCCCATATTGCAAAGCCGACGTCGGTAGAGCTACCCTAGGCGGCATAATGCCTGTTTTAAGCGTCTTTTCAGTGCCGCTATGAGCCTGCCCCCTGCTCAGCCTGATTCTCCCACCCCAGCTCCGCCCTTTGCCAGCCCCCATTCGCCGCCTGTGCTGATCGTAGAAAGCGATGCGCGCCTGGCCCATGAGATGGGGGTGGACTTGCACGAGGCAGGCTACACTCCCCTGGAGGTGCACGGGCTGCGGGCCGGGCTGCGGCAAGCCCGTACCAGTGCGCCTGCGCTGATTGTGGTGGCTCGGCGACTGGCTGAAGAATCGGGGCTAGACCTATGCCGTCAGCTGCGGGCAGAGCAAAATCGCGTGCCGATTCTGCTGATGATGGTGCACGATGAGCTGAGCGATCGCATTAACTGTCTGGATGCTGGCGCAGACGATTATTTTTTGGCACCCTACCGCAGTGACGATTTTATTAAGCTCGTCAATACCTATTTGAAGCCGAATTTGGCCAGCGGTGAGCAGCTGCGATTTGCCGATTTGGTGCTGGATTTGACCCAGCGTCATGTTTTGCGCAATGGCCGAATCATTGAGCTGACCATGAAAGAATTTGAGCTGCTGAAGTACCTTATGGAGCATCCTCGGGAAGTATTAACCCGCAAGCAAATTCTAGAGAGCGTGTGGGGGTACGACTTTATTGGCGAATCTAATGTGATTGAGGTGTATATTCGCTATCTGCGGCTAAAAATAGATGCCGAGAATGAAAAACGCCTGATTCAAACGGTTCGCAGTGTGGGCTACGTGCTCAGAGAGAACTGATCTGATTGAGCCTTGAGCAAATTAGAAATCGAAGGTTTTTATTACGGAATTGAAGGTTTGTCTATGACCGCTGCTTTTTGGATGGGTGCTTGGGCTCGTCGGTTAGGAATATTTTGCGTGCTTTGCGCGGCGCTCGTGGGCTGTTCTATGCCGGATGGTCCTAACCCAGACGACCCCGATAGGATGGCAGATGCACCGCCGCCTGAAATTACATTGAATGGTCCTGGCCAGCTTTTGCCCATCACCGCCACGGCGACGATTAAAGGTGAGCAGTTTGAGCTGGAGGTTGCTGAGACGCCTTCGCAGCAGTCGTTAGGGCTGATGTTTCGTTCTGCTTTGCCCAGCAATCGCGGTATGCTGTTTCCCTTTGGTGCGCCTCGTCGGGCGAGCTTTTGGATGAAGGATGTGCCGGTGCCGCTCGATATGGTGTTTATCCGAGGGACTGAAGTGGTTGCGATCACGGCAGAAGTGCCCCCTTGCCCTGCCTTACCCTGTCCGTCTTACGGGCCAGATGACCAGCTGGTAGATCAGGTGCTAGAACTACGCAGCGGACGTGCGGCTGAGCTAGGTCTGCAGCCGGGCGACAGCGTTGAGATACGGACGCTGACCGATGCCTCGCCGTCCGCGCTCGACTGAAACCCGACCAATGCTGAACAGTCTAATTCTAAAGAAAACCTTAAAGGCAGCGCGCAGATGGATTGTTCTGGGCAATTTACCGTAGAATCACTTAACTCTTGATCGCATTTTTGTTCGTCTTAACGGACGGTATTTGCGTAGGATAGTTGTCTAGGATGTTTGACTAGAGGGGCTTGCCCAATCACTCCGAAATGCATTAGATATCCTTTTGCCTGTGTTGACTGATAACAGCTTTATTACTTTGACCTTGTTTTATTTAATCTACGTATAGCAATTGATGATACCGAGCGACTACACGAAACTCATTCGCTTTTTGCAAGATGAGTTGTCTATTCCACCAACCTCTATAAATCAGGCACTGCAGCAGTGTAAGGACGACCTGGGTCCGCTGCCGATGGTGCTCTGGCAGCAGGGCGTGCTGAGCCTGCAGCAGCTGGAGAGAATTTTTGATTGGATGGAGATGGCCTAAGAGGAGAAGGACTCTGCCTTTCTCTAGACGGTGATGGCAGAAATGACGACGTCTTCGAGCTGGGATAGGCTACGTAGTCGGGCAATCTCTGCTTCGACTGCAGCGGTGATGCCTGTGAGCAGCAGTAGCCGGTAGCGATCAGTTTGGCAGATCTTTTCGATATGTAGCTGTTGATGGTTGAGGCTGAGATCGGTGTCTAGGGTGACTTTGGTGATTGCGATCGCTCGCAGTCTTTCATCTTCGTAGGTGTAGGCTTTTACTTTGAGAATGCTGGGAAGGCGTTGGAGCGATCGCTTCAGGAGGGCTTGCTTTTCTAACGTTGCCCGAAAGCTAAATAGCAGCCGACCATCTTCGACGGTGGTGGTGTCGATGCCGCTGCCGAGGATGCCTTCTAGCGAGACGCCGCGATTGGAGAAGACGGCTGCTGCGGCAGTGAGCGTGCCGGGTTGATTGAGGGCTTGGACAACAAACATCCATCGCTGGGTCTCTGCTTTTGATTCACCCACGGGCGAGGTCCTCCTTGAGTCTTCGACTGAGCTGCTCAGCGGTTTGCTGAAGCATTTCGGCTTCTTCTGCCCATAGCTGCATGCCCACTACCCGGCTCCAGCCGGATGGCCCCGCTACGATGGGTACTCCCAAGGGCGTGCGAATATCGTAAAACTCACCTGCTAGCTGTACCTGGCCGGAGATGACAATTTCTCGCCCCTGCAGCAGATTTTGTACCAGATCGACGGTGACATTGGCGGTTGCTGCAATGGTCTTAGCGCCGGACATGTGGGTGACGAAGGGCTTGAGCAAGACGCGGAGATCGGGGGCAAGGCTATCTACATATCGGTAAGCTTCAGGGATGCTGTTGGTTTTTATTAGGGCGACGACGGCTTTTTGGTGGTGTGCGATCGCGCTTGGAAAGTCTTGAACAGAGCGCCCGTGTAGGAGCCTGCGCCGGGTCTCTCTTAGCTCTTCGGAGGTCATGCCGTGAATCTTGAGGCTGCTCCATAAGGGAACCATTCCTTCCCCGTGCTCGCCGACGACAAATCCCTGGACGAGCTGTCTGCGAATGCCAAGGGCGGCAGCAATCTCTCGGCGAAAGCGCAATGTGTCAGAGTAGGCGCCAACCCCGATCACCCGGTGCCGTCCGAGGTGACGGCTGAAGACCTCGACGGCGAGTTCTACAGGGTTGGTGACGATGATGACGACTTCGTGGCCGTAGCTGTAAGTGGCGAGCGATCGCGCGTAGGTTTCAAAAATAGGCAGATTGGTTTCAGCCAGCTCGGCCCGTGACGTCACCTCACCCCCCACCGTAGCCCCAGCCGCCATCACAATTACGTCAGCAACAATCTCCTCTGGCTGCAGCGCCACATCAAAAATCGGCGCTTTCTCAGCGTACGCGTCACTCAAGTCGCTACACAGCCCATACAAAATCTGACTACTACGGCCCTCTTTCCGCCCGACCAGCTGCAATCGCTCAGTTGGTGCCAAAATGCCTAAAACAACCAGCTGTGCAACGATTTCACGCCCGCAGTCGCCACTTGCCCCGATTACAGAGACATCCATCGCACTGTGCTCCTCTCACACCCACTTAAGCCCGATCTGACTCTACAGGATGAATTATATAATTTTGCAATGAAGTGTTGATGAGGTTGAAAACTGTTTGTCAGTGCGAAGTCACTGCCAATGGCGTGTAAAAATAAGTGAATATACGGACTCTTAGGCCATTGTAGATACCGCTGCGTAAATAAATCTCGATGGATGCTGCCCGATATTTTGATGTGTGATTTGTCTTTTGACAGTCGCAAAGGATTTCTGAGAAACGCCGCAAAGTACAATGAATGCAGCGTTTGCGCTAATCTTTTGTTGATACTTCACAGCAGATAACTTGCCCACTGTAAAGCGCTCTCGATCTTAAAGCTGCCGCATGAAGTTCTTGTAAGCCCTACTGCTAGATTCCATATCGCAGGAATTCACTATGTATTCTTGATAGAAATGTTCATTGGAGCGGTGGATAACCCACCGTCAATGGACAATACATCTACCTTTTGGCACGTCAGTATCTACCTATCCGACACAGAACCTATAAGAAGGCGTAGAAGTAGGGCTAGCAAGCGCAAGTATGCAAGCTTCTAGTTGTCTACTGTTGTCTGTAGCTGTCTTGTCTTGTAGCCCTCAATTTCATGCAAGCATCTGCCATGCCGGTTAAGTGACAAACTTACCTATCGCACCAGCAGTCTCTACTCAGTCAAGCTGCTCTCTGCGAGTTTCCCTATTTAGGGATGTGTTAAATCAAGCTGTAACGGTTTAATCGTTACGGTCTTTATCCTATTGAATTTTTTAATAACGAACACTTTCAGACAGGAAATTACTAATGAGCTCACTTCATATCGAAGCTGAAGATTACGGTGCCTATTTTGATAGAAGTGCTGGCAACGGTGGAGATGCTCCTTATTCTGACGATGTCGATGTTTCAACCGGAAAGAGGACGAGCGGTGGTTACTACGTTGGTCAAATTCAAGCTCAAGAGTATCTCACATATACAGTTGACGTCCCAGAGACGGGTGAATACCTGCTAGAGGCAAGAGTCTCTTCAGGAAAAGAAGGCACGAAGTATTTTGACTTTGTGATTGATGAGGCTCAAGTCTCTAAATTTAGCATCGGTAAAACTGGTGGATGGTATTCCTGGACGACTATTGAAGCTACTGAACCGATTACCCTGACGGCTGGTACTCACGAAATCAGAGTCAACATGCGCACGGGTGGATTCAATTTCGATTCTTTTCAGCTTTCACAAGTTGGTGGAAGTGAAACCGAAAGCGAAACAAATGGCAGTGAAAGTGGAAATGCAACAGATGAAAGCGAAACAGAAAATGCTGGAAGCGAAACAGAAAATTCTGGAAGCGAAACGGCCAGTACGGAAAGTAATGCAGGTAGTGGGACGACAGATTCGGTAGCAGATAATTCTAGTGGCGGTTCGCAGCCACTAAGAATTGAAGCTGAAGGCTATGAAACGGCCTTCGATAGTACGACCGGTAACGCCGGTGGTGCCAAGCAATTTTCAGGTGATGTCGATGTTTATGCCAACGGTGATGAGGGCGGTGGCTATCATGTCGGTAAGACAGCTGCAGGTGAATATCTCGAATACACTATCAACGTTGCCGAGTCCGGAACTTACCGGCTGAACGCTCGGATTGCATCGGCTAAGGGTTATGAAAAACAGTTTCAGGTGCTAGTGGAAGGTCAGGAAGCTAACTTTTCACAGACTGGAAGCACAGGCGGGTGGAATTCCTGGGTCAGCATTGAAGCCGCTGAGACAATTTCTCTAGAAGCTGGCACGCATACTCTGAGAGTGAAACTGCTTACGGGTGGCGTGATTCTCAATTACATTGAGATGGACCGTATTGGTAGCATTAACAACAATGGCGGTACTGGCGAGACCAATGATGCCGGCAATAGCACTGGTGAAAATGATAGCGGCAACGGGACCGGCAACAGCGGTGAAGCAACGGATCCGGTAGCAGATAATTCTAGTGGCGGTTCACAGCCACTAAGAATTGAAGCTGAAGACTATGAAACGGCCTTCGATAGTACGACCGGTAACGCCGGTAGTGCCAAGCAATTTTCAGGTGATGTCGATGTTTATGCCAACGGTGATGAAGGTGGTGGCTATCATGTCGGTAAGACAGCTGCAGGTGAATATCTCGAATACACTATCAACGTTGCCGAGTCCGGAACTTACCGGCTGAACGCTCGGATTGCATCGGCTAAGGGTTATGAAAAACAGTTTCAGGTGCTAGTGGAAGGTCAGGAAGCTAACTTTTCACAGACTGGAAGCACAGGCGGGTGGAATTCCTGGGTCAGCATTGAAGCCGCTGAGACAATTTCTCTAGAAGCTGGCACGCATACTCTGAGAGTGAAACTGCTCACGGGTGGCGTGATTCTCAACTACATCGAGATGGACCGTATTGGTGATTTAGCTCCTCCTACCGTGCTTACCTCGGTCGATCCTAAAACCCAAAATCCCATAGAAGCAGGCGGTGGTAGTCAGGCAATCAGCGGTGATGCTACAACGCGTACCGTTAGCTATCGTCAGGCAGTGACAGGCATTACCGCTGATTTGGATGCTGCTAAAGTTACCTATGGTGCCGAGACTGAGCAAATTACAACGGTGAACCTTGGTCGGCTGAAAGTTATGCCGCTAGGTGATTCAATCACCAAAGGTGGAGATGATTTTGATGTTGGTGGCTATCGTGATGATCTCTGGCAGTCGCTAACAGGTAGCGGGTACGATGTTGACTTTGTGGGGCCCAACTCGCTTGGAGATGGTAACTACGATAAAGACCATGCTGGATTTGGCGGGTATCGGATTGATGAGCTTGCAGCACTGGTAAACAACGGCCTAATTGCCACTTATCAGCCGGATATTGTCTTGTTGATGGCTGGTACCAACGACAATCTTCAAAATTATAAATTTCAGGATGCTGCTGATCGATTGCACAGTTTAGTGGGTGATATTCTTCGCGAGTCGCCAAGTACGCAGGTATTTGTTGCTTCGATTCCGCCTAGCGGTCCGTTCGGAAACAGACAGCAGCGAATTAGTGAATTCTATAACTCTGACATTATCAGGACTGAAGTTGCTGATCAGTACGACAATGCACATTTCGTGGATGTCTTTGGAGGCTTGACAACTAACGACCTCATATCAGATAACATTCACCTTACTAAGGAAGGCAATACAAAAGTTGCAAATGCCTTCTTCGACGCGATTCATCAAAAATACAGCGGCGGAAAGACAGTGGTAACACCTGCTACCGATACCCTGAGCAATATTACGAATGTGATTGGTAGTGCCTACGATGACGAATTAGTTGGCAATAGCGCTCAAAATTCTTTGATTGGTGGTAAAGGTGATGACCTACTAACGGGTGGAGTCGCTGCCGACATGTTTATTCTTTCGCCCGATAGTGGGTTTGACACCATTACAGATTTCAGCGTTGGAGAAGACTTGGTGGTACTGTCTGACGGATTAGACTACAGCCAGATTTCGGTAGTCGCGGGTTCTGCATTGGGTTATAGCAGCAGTGATACACTTATTTTCAATGGAAGTGATAAGCTTGCTCTGCTAGTGAACGTAAAGTCAACACAGATTAGTGCTGATTCGTTTGCGATAACTTCAACGACTTATACTTAGGCCTCCTCCCCTGTGTTGGGATTAATTTCTTATTGGTTTAAAGCATGCTGTAGGAGGGGTTCATCTCCTACAGCATGCTTTTTCGTGAAAAAACGTATGGCGTTAATTCTTCTGCACAAGCATATGACATAGCTTGTGAAAAATGTTTCATTTTGTCCGGATTTATAGACTTTTTGATAGTCAGTAAAATAGACATCATAAGCCTTCAGATGCGATCAAGATGCTTCTGAATTAAGCTGCTTGGGATATAAAGAAACACGGACTGCAGCCATTTTCTCAGTCAATAGATAGAACCTGTGGTTCTTCTATTTTGATGCCTAAATTAACTAATATTATTTCTGCTAACTTATGCGTATTCTAAGCGTTCATAATCATTACAAGCTTCGTAGCGGAGAAGAAGAGTCTCGTGATTTGGAGACTTTAATTCTGCGAGAAAAGGGACATGAGGTTGATTTCTATGAGGAGAGTAATGCGCATCTAGATCCGGCTGCAGTTCCATTGAAAATGGCCATTCGTACGGTATGGTCAAACGCTGCCTATCACAATATGCGAAGGCGACTGAACGAAAAAACGTATGACGTTGTTCATGTGCACAACTTTTTCCCTCAGATTTCGCCGTCGATTTATTACGCGGCCAAGTCAAAAAATGTACCCGTGGTACAAACGCTACAAAATTTTCGACTGCTGTGTCCGAGTGGGTTTTTGTTTAGAGATGGTCAGGTGTGTGAGCAGTGCGTCAACAAATCCTTTGCATGGAGCAGTTTGGTACATGCCTGCTATCGGAATAATCGCTTCGCGACAGCTTCAGTGGCCACGATGCTCGCTTTTCATCGGGCAATCGGTACCTGGCGACATAAGGTTGATCGATACATCGCGCTGACTGAATATGACCGTCAAAAGTTTATTAGGGGTGGATTACCCGGCGAGAAAATAGCAGTTAAGCCCAACTTTGTCTATCCTGATCCTTTAGCAGGTCGGGGCACGGGCAACTACGCCATATTCGTAGGGCGGCTTTCTCCAGAAAAAGGTATTGATACGTTGATAGCAGCCTGGAAACGACTAGGCGATAAAATTCCGCTTAAAATCGTTGGTGATGGTCCCTTGGCGTCTGAAGTTGAGGCTTTTGCCGCTCAATCGCCTCATGTAGAGTGGCTAGGCTTTAAGCCGATGCAAGAAATTTATCCCCTCATTGGTGAGGCTAAGTTTCTATTGTTTCCTTCTAAGTGGAATGAAACGTTTAGCCGTGTTGCTGCTGAAGCGCTGGCTAAAGGTACGCCCGTCCTCGCGGCCGCAGGGGTTGATGATATGGCCGGTTTGGTCTCGCCGGGCAAGACAGGATTACACTTTTCCCCTGGAGATTCTCAGGACTTGGTTCGCCAGGTGCTGTGGATGCTAGACCATCCAGAAGCGGTCAGCAATATGAGGCATGAGGCGCGTGCCTCGTACCTGCGCCAGTATGCAGGACCTAGTAACTACAGGCAGCTGATGGAAGTATACGGCTCAGTGAGCAACGCCACAGCCGCTTAGGAATGCTCGCTTAGGAATGCTTTATGGAGAGTGTTTCTAATTTTGTGTAAGCGCTTTTTTACTTAAACGGAAAAGCGTTC
>JBCBIK010000090.1:0-20839 GCA_038524545.1 Cyanobacteria bacterium J06623_4
TATCGTCACTCATTACTGTACTTACCTTCAAACAGCGGCAAAAAGCGCAAAAAAAACTTGCTCAAACATTGAAACCTAAACGCCAGCATTAACCCAGAAATCTCAAGGTCGATTCTCCTACGGAGAGGCTCTACAGCCGTGCCTTTGTCTAATAAGTTTGTAATTTAAGCTTCATCATCTTATAGGAAAGCGGGACGTCCATGCCTGCTATCACGCTCTTGAGAAAATATTACGTTCCATAAATTTTTACCCCGTTCATTAAGGTATCGCTCGTGCCTGCGGGATACACTTCTCTTGGGTTAGCGGCCCATATTTCGCAGTCGTCTGCCATCTGGTGGCAGCCTTCAAATCATTATTTGTTTTGGCGATTGGCGATATTGCAATAATAATTTTTGGAGTCTGTACTTCATGTCTCATTCAGTTAAAATTTACGATACTTGTATTGGCTGCACGCAGTGCGTCCGCGCCTGCCCTACCGACGTTTTGGAGATGGTGCCCTGGGACGGCTGCCGAGCTGGGCAAATCGCCTCTTCCCCCCGTACCGAAGACTGCGTTGGCTGTAAGCGCTGCGAGACTGCTTGCCCCACTGACTTTTTGAGCATTCGCGTGTACCTGGGTGCTGAGACAACCCGCAGCATGGGTCTCGCGTACTAAATACGCTTACGGCAGTACGCTTACGGCTTACACTTCGTCTTTGAAGTTCATTCTGAATTTCATACAGATACAACTCAAAACCACCGCGTAACCAAGCAAGCTGGCTACGCGGTGGTTTTGAGTATTGCGCTATCTAGCTGCGACTTTCTTAACGGCTAGAACGCTGCCCAAAAGTCCTAGGCTGGTGCCGAGCAACCCGAGCGCGATGGGTAGAAGTATCCACTGCTGCGGAGTGAGCCGTAGGCCATTCACCAAAAATTCTATGAAGGCGGGTTGATTACTGTTGGCTAATGACTTGAGCCCTTGCTGCACGCCGAGTAGCAGCGCCCAAGAGCTACCGGCTCCCACCATGCCAAACGCTGCCCCTTGGAGCAAAAACGGTAGGTATATCCAGCTGCGGGTAGCCCCTACGAGCTGCATGACTTCGATTTCTTGGCGGCGGGCGATCGCAATCAGTCGAATAGTTGTCGTTACAACAGCGATCGCAGTCATGCTGAGCAGGCCGACCACGCTCAAGCTGACCCACCTCAGCCCGCTATTGATATCTCGCAGCTGCTGAATGACTTCACTGACGTACAGCACATCATCGACCCCTGGCATGCTCTTTAGGGTGTTGGCCAGCTGGGTTACCTGCTCTGCATCGCGAGCTTTCACCTTTAGCTCATCCACCAGTGGATTCCCATTTAGCTGGGAGGCTGCGTTGGTAATGTCAGAGAGCCCTAGGTCTGCTGTCAGCTGCGACCAAGCCTGCTCTTTGCTGACCGACTCTACTGTGACGACGCCCGGTAGCCGCTTGACCTCGCCAATCAGACTGCCCGCATCTATACCGCTCTCAAGATACGTTGAAATAACCAGCTGTGAGCCAAATTGATTTAACAATCCCTCTACTTGCCAGCTCACCTGCAGACTGGTGCCAAATAAGAACAGCAGCACCGTCATCGTGCTGATAGCGGCCCAATTCATCCACCCACCGCGTCTGAGCCCTCGGAGCGACTCATTCAGCAGGTAGTCAGTTTTATTTAGAGATCTCAGCACAGTGGGTTCGGAGCGATCGCATCGCCCAATAGACTCGGGGCAGTGAAAGATAAGCAGGTATCCCCCCTACTATTCCCGAATCAAGATGACTTGATGCAGAGCTTTGTAAGGCACTGGTTTTATGATGCATGTGCTGGCTGTGTGCCAAGGCATATATTGCTATCTCGAAGTCGGTGTGAGTTGTTACAATGTTCAAATCAAATGTATGAGTAGTGATTGTTAACGCAAAGAACCCATGGCTGCAGTTATCGAAGTAGAAAAGAAAAAGCTTAAAAAACCGCCCCTCTCTATCCATTACTTGGGCGATCGCGTGCTGCGTCAGCCTGCGAAGCGCGTCGCCAAAGTCGACAATACGCTCAGAGAGCTGGTGCGTAAGATGCTGCAGACCATGTACAGCGAAGATGGCATTGGGCTGGCAGCGCCTCAAGTGGGCGTCAACAAGCAGCTACTGGTAATCGACGCTGACCCGGAGAATGCGGCAGCGCCTCCGTTGGTTTTGATCAACCCTAAAATTAGCAGCTACAGCGATGACCGCGTTGCTGGTCAAGAGGGCTGCTTGAGCATCCCCGGCGTTTACCTAGATGTGGTGAGGCCGGAGGCTATAGAACTATCCTTTAAAGATGAAAATGGTCGTCCCCGCAAGATGAAGGTTAACGATCTGGTTGCTCGCATTATTCAGCATGAGATGGACCACTTGAACGGGGTGATGTTTGTCGACCGGGTGGAGAATGCGATTTCACTGAATCAAGAGCTGAAGAAAAACGGCTTCGAGATCAAAGATGTCAAAAAAGTTCGCTAGAAAAGTCCGCTAGGTGCGAAATTGGTAAATAGGTATTTATCGGAGAAAAATCTGTGACTCCTAAAAGTGGCGCGTTGTTGGGTGTGGCCTGTTTGACTGCGATCGCAGCAGTCGGCTCTATGTTTGAGCTGTCGTCTGGCGACCCAGACTGGGGCACCGCCCCAACGGCTGTGATTTTGGCCCTAAGCATTCCTGCTGGGGTGTTGTCTTTCATGGCCGCCGTCAAAGACGCTCGCGCCAATATGTAGGCTAGTTTGTGTTGTTGCTGATAAGAAAACCCCCTAAGCGTGTGTCGTTTAGGGGGTTTAAAATATGTTTGGGTATGTCTAGATCTCTCTAGAAGTGCCAGTCGGCATTTAGTCTTCGTAGAGCCAGGGCTTCATGGTCGATTCCCAGCTGCAGAGATCTTCGCCAAACCATAGCTTTATCTCGCTCTCTGCGGTCTCGGGCGCGTCCGAACCGTGAATGATATTGCGACCAATGGTGATGCCGTAATCGCCTCGGATAGTTCCCGGCTCAGCTTCTAACGGATTAGTTGCGCCAATCAGCTTGCGGGCAGAGGCAATCACGCCTTCGCCTTCCCACACCATCGCGACAACGGGCGCTGAAATAATGTACTCAACCAGTCCTTTGAAGAAGGGGCGCTCCTTGTGTACTGCGTAGTGAGACTCAGCCAGCTCTTTCGAGACTGCCATTTGCTTGAGTCCGACGAGCTTGAATCCCTTGGTCTCCAATCGGCTGATGATGTCGCCGACCAAGCCACGCTGGACGCCGTCTGGCTTGATCATGATGAAACTTTTTTCCACGGACAAATTGCTCCTAATAACTGCGTACGGATATGCTCGATAGCCTTTCCTATGCTCAATAACTAAGGTCGCTTTGTAAACCCCTCTGACGGCTCTTTATTGCCTGAACTATCCATTTACAGCCGGAACGTCTATCGTAATCACCTGCTGAGGTGCTCTATGCGCCCGTCCGCGAACGATGCCTGATTGATGGGTAAGGTCTGTGTTGAAATCTACTGTGTTTTGCGGTTGCGATCGCTCAACTGGTGACAGCCTTCGTGGTGAGAGCATTCGCGATGTCGCGTCGCTTGCTTGCGATACTGGCCGATTATCTGAAAGCTGACGCAGGGCCCGGATCTGACGAGCATTAGCCCAGGCGATTTGGTGCTGGCGTAGGGTTTTGGCTTCTTGCGCTCGTTCTGCGTAGGCCCAGGCGATTTCGGCGGGTGTCATCTGAGGGCCGACGAATTGTCCAGGGATGCCCGCCACATTGAATATATAAATGATGTCGCCATTGACCGTCCTTTCAAAATAGGCACCTAGGGCCTGAGCCTGCCGGTGCAGATAGCGGCGAGCATCTGTGCCACTGAGCCGGGTATACATAGCTAGCTCCAGCGCACTCACCCGCCCCTGCCGCTGCCTCAGTAAATCGTAAAACTTACGGTTTAGCCGGGCGTGACGGTGCTGGAGCAGCTGCTGCTGGTGCTGATGCTTTTGCCATAGCCAGAGGCCCAATGCCGGAATGCCCAGCAAGATCACCAGCGGCCACAGGAAGCGCAGTAAAAAAAGTGTGCCTAACCCCAAAAGCCCAGACAGCAAAGCTAGGCGAGGGGTGAGGTGTAAGTCAGAGGGAGATGCCATCGCAAGTTCTACGGGGTAGCCAGTCGTCGCGTGTGTGGATTGCGTGTGTGGATCGTATCTGTGCGCCGCGTTTTTGGACCGAAGGGGGCTGTCCAACAGGTGCCTTGATCAAGCAATGCACCTGTACTTTAGTGGCAAGTGCGACGATTGACCACCTTTTTTGCGAGGGTTTAACCTCTGGCGAAGCTCACCGACTTTAGATTTGGCGGGAAGTCTTGATTTTGCAGCTATTCCAAACCCGGAGAAATGGAGGGATTGACGGCTGATGTGCCGGTGATGGGTGTGTTGGCAACTGGAGTATTGGCAAATACGTTGTGGACTGCGATCGCAATTCGAGCCAAATCTTCGTCGAGGAGGGGGGGCCAGTTTACGTTTGCCGCATAGCCCGATTCGAACAGGTTACGACTCTCGTAGGCGGCTAAAAACAATGCCTGGGCCAGATTGCGATCTAGCTGCGATGCGGCTTGGAGGCTGTTATGAATGACCCTCAGCGCCAGCAGCAGGGAGGTCACTTGGCCAGGTACGGGCGGATGGCCTCGGCGCAGCCGTCCCAAAAAAGTATCTCCTGTCTCGTATTGAGGCAGCGTTTGGGTGAGGAGCTCTTGGTAGGCGCTCTGAAAATCCATCGATGCTCAGCGCCTTTTCGGCGCCTACAGAAAATTTCTATGTCAGGCTGTAAGGCCGGTGACCCGTGAGGGCACTATTTAGCTATCTAATCAAAACCTGTTGAAGCAATTTAGGCAAGTTTTACAGATAATTCACTCATTGAGCCGCTGTCTGCTAAGAAATCAGTTCACACTGAAGATTATGTAGCCAGTGCTGACCTGTTTTCTTCGCGCGAATGGCAGAAGCGAGCACGGTTTTGTCCGAGTCTTTGTCATAGAGCCATTTATCTATATGTTTGTCTCTAGCTATCTACAGGGCAATTGATCGACCAAAAGCCCTAACGCTCTGATCTGAATTTATCTTTATTTTTTACATTGCTCTTGCTCTATGGCGTTATCTTCATCCTCTGCTCAGTCCGATTCTCCTGTTCCGTTCGTTGATTTGGCCTGGCAACACCGTTCGATTCAAGCTGATATTTTGGCTGAAGTAACCGCTAGGTTAGAGCGTAATGACTATGTTTTAGGCCCTGCGGTGGCTGAATTTGAGGCCGCTTTTGCGACGGCCTGCGGGACTGCCCATGGGGTCGGTGTTGGCTGTGGGACAGATGCGATCGCGCTAGGTCTAGCAGCCTGTGGTGTCTGCGCCGGTGACGAAGTGATTTTACCGGCCAATACGTTTGTGGCTACGCTGATTGGCATTCTGCGCATTGGGGCGGTGCCAGTCTTTGTCGACTGCGATCCAGAGACGGCATTGCTCGACCTCGTGGCGACCGAATGCGCCATCACGCACAAAACCCGAGCGATTGTCCCGGTTCATCTCTACGGTCAGATGGTTTCTCCGGTGGCGTTGCTAGACTTGGCAGAGCGCTACGAACTAATCATTTTTGAAGATGCGGCTCAGGCGCACCTTGCCGAACGAGAGGGTCATAAGGCGGGGTCGGTTGGCCTCGGCGCAGCGTTTAGCTTTTATCCCAGTAAAAATTTGGGGGCGCTGGGCGACGGTGGCATGCTGGTAACCCAGGGCTCTGTGATTGCTCAAACGGTGAGATCGCTGCGCAACTACGGCGCGACCCGAAAGTATTTTCATACCGATCCTGGTGGTACCAATAGCCGGTTGGATACTTTACAAGCTAGCGTTTTGCAGCTGAAGCTTCCCCACCTGCCCACTTGGAACCTTGAGCGCAACCGCCTCGCTGCCTACTACGACAAAGCCCTCGCCCCCCTCACCGAAAAAGGCATCGTGCCTATCAAGAACGTCAGCGGTCAGGGCCATGTGTACCACCTCTATGTGGTCCGGGTCACGGTAGATTGCCCTGTCGATAGAACGGTCCTACAGCTAGAGCTGAGCAGCCGCAATATTCAAACCGGCATTCACTACCCGACCCCTTGCCACCTGCAGCCTGCCTTCCAGTCTCTAGGGCATCATGTCGGCGACTTCCCCCACTCTGAAGCCCTCAGTCAAGAGATTTTATCTCTGCCCATGTACCCCGGCCTGACTACAGACCAAATCGACCGCGTCGTTGAGGCCATGACCGTTGCTGTCGGCGCTGCTGAGCCGAAGGAACAAGCGCTCGTCTAACAGCGATTTTTTTGATGTGTTCTTTCCTGAATTAACGTGTCTTTTATCCCTGCTTCTAACCCTAGAACTAACCCCAGAAAGCAGTTCCTCCTTGAGGCCACTATTCTTGGCCTAGTTGCGGTTCTGTATGTGCCATTGCTGTGGCACTGGGTAGATGGCTGGCTAAATAAGTCCATCAGCATTCAGCATGAGTACTTTAGCCACGGGCTTTTGGGAATTCCCTTTGCTGCCTACTTGGTGTGGGAGCAGCGCGATCGCTGGATCAAACTACCAAACGGCGCCCACTGGTCAGCATTTCCCCTGCTGCTAGCTGCCGCGCTGTTTTACAGCAGTGGGCTGATGGATGCGATGAACCTGTCGCTGCCGCTGTTGCTAGCAGGTCTGCTGCTCGTGCTAAAAGGCCTACCCGGGTTTCAGCTGTATGCGTTTCCTTGGCTGCTGATTTTCTTGTCTACCCCCACTCAGCTGCCTTACCTCATAGAGCCCTACGTCTTACCGCTCCAGAGCTTTATTGCAGGCGTTGCGGGCTTCATTTTGCAGCAGTTTGACGTCAATGTTTTTGTCGATGGCATCTATTTATATGTCAACGATCAGCTGGTCGAAGTTGCGCCCCACTGTGCCGGGCTGAAAATGCTCTTTACCAGTTTGTACATGGGCCTTATTTTGACCTACTGGACAGGGCTCAACCGCTCACGTCTGAAAACAGGCCTCTTCTTTTCCGGCATCATTGCCATCAGCGTCATTGGCAACATTATCCGCAACGCCACCCTGACCTACTTCCACGGCGCCCAGATGACTGCGGCTTTTGAATGGCTGCACGATAGCTGGGGCGGAGACCTCTACTCTGCTGCCATGTTGGGGCTGTTGATTGTTTTGATCCGGGTCTTGGAGCGCTATGCGCCCGATACGCTGCAGATAAGCGCTGCTAATGTCGGTGTCAATCCAGCTGGTAACGGTAAATCCCATAGGCCCAGCCGCAAAAATACTGGACCCAAACCGAACAAACATGATTATTTCTAGCGCAACTGGTTAGTGCAATGAACAGCCCTCTCAACTCGCCCCCGAGCCTTAGCCCACAAAAATTACCTTTCCGTTCGGAAACCAAGGATTTTCTCTTGTGTCTTTTTCTACATTGCCGGACAACCTAACTAAAAAGTCCACCGTCAAATTAATCGTGATTGTGGCTTTGTCGCTCTTTGTGGCAGTGAGTGCACTCCCTCGGTACGTTTCGAGCTGGCCTTGGTCTACCCCTTTGAAGGTGCAGAATCAGCCAGCACTACAGGCCATTCGCGACCAAGGGCTTACCCTCTCAGAATGGCAGGTCGACGACCAGGTCAAAACCAAAATCGGTGGAGATACCTGGTCTATTCAACAGCTGTCTGCTACGGGCCAATCAACCGCATCTAATACGGCTTCCACTATCTTTTTGCTGCTTCGCCCCCAAGTTTGGGAGGCCGATCAGCCGGAGGTGGAGTGGCTAGATCTTAAAGGTTCACAGCAGTGGGAAACCGATTCTCGCCGGTCTTTGCCGATTGAAGTGGCAATGAATGGTCAAAAAAATTCCAAAACTGTCCGGATTAATACTGACTTCTTCCGTGCATGGAGTAAGGATCAAACTTACGCTGTTTTGCAATGGTATGCCTGGCCGACGGGCGGTAGCCCCTCGCCAGCCGGATGGTTTTGGGCCGATCAAAGAACCCAGTGGCAGCATCGTCAGCGAATGCCGTGGGTTGCTGTCAGCATTTGGTTGCCGATTGAGCCGCTCGGCGATATCACACCTCATATTGCAGCGGCCAAATCTCTAGGGCAATCTGTGCAGTCAGCGCTCTCACAGACCGTATTTCCTGAGACGCTGCTGCCTGCTTAGGCGGGCATACCCGTCAGCCTTATGAAATTCCGCTCATTTAGGCAGTATTTTAGATATCTTATTGGGTTATTAGGGAGGATATAAAGATACGTCGATGTGAGTTTTGTGACAGTATATTTGGGATGGGACGCAGGTTAGAGTGAACGTAGTATTACGCATCTGGTCTGCTAATTAACTACTCAAGAGCAGTTAGCCAAAAGTAATTAGCCAAAAACACGACTTAAAAATCAAATTATCCGTGGCTATCACTAGATGGCCTTCTACAATTTTTCGAACGGTTATGAATAACGGGTTGTCAGCTTCCAGCCGATTTCTATTTCTTCTATCTGCAGTTAGGTCTATCGCTTCGGTGCGATCGCTCATAGGAGTGTTCTGCCTAGCCGGTACAGTGAGTATCGCCACACCCGCACTGTCTCAGGTCAGTCCCTCACAGACGAACCCCTCTGAGAGTGACCCGACCTTGCCAACGTTCACACCACCGACAGAAGCAGTACCCACCGTGCCTGCAGATGCACCTGCGGTAGAAGAGCCGTTGACCTCCGACGTACCCAGCACTTCGGCTAACCAAATCCCCACCCTGCCGCCGCCAACGGGTCCTCGCTTCGAGCAGCCGCTGATTGAGCCAAATACTAGCGTAGCTCCTGTCCTACAGCCATCTTTCGAGAACTACCATCTTGGACCTGGCGATTCTATTTTCGTGAGCACTCAGCGCTACCCGGATCTCAGCTTTCAGGCGACGCTGGATCTGCAGGGCAACGTCATCGTACCGATTCAGGGGGCTGTCAACCTGGAGGGGCTGACCCTGCGCGAGGCCGAGGGTCTCCTGCGAGCGATCTATAACCAATTTGTTGTCATCCGAGAAAATCGAGACGTGGCGATTACCTTGGTAGCTCGCCGAGGCGTTGAGGTGACCATTCTGGGCGCGGTGCAGCGGCCAGGCTTTTATCCCCTGGCAGACCCTAGCGTTTCTACAGCGCTGCTGACTGCAGGCGGTGCGACACAGACCTCCGACCTCAGAAGCATACAGGTTCAGCGGCAGCTACGACGCAATGGCGGCATTGTAGAAGAGACTGTCAATGTCGATTTATTTACGCCGCTAAAAGAGGGCAATTCTCTGCCCAATTTGCGCTTGGAAGATGGCGATGTCTTGATCGTTCCTGAGCTACAGCCCGACCAGCTTGACGATTACGATAGCTTTTTGGTCGCACGCTCGACCCTGGCACAGCCAATTATTAACGTACGTTTTCTAAACTATGCAGGCGGGCGCGGCGGCGTGGGCACTCTCAATCTCAACAATGGAAGTTCATTTATTGATGCCATTACGGTGCTGGGTGTGAATCCTGACAATGCTAATTTGGGTGATGTGGGCCTGATTCGCTTTGACCCTGAAACGGGCCGAGCAGTTACGGTTAGCCTGGATGCAAAATCTGCCATCCTAGGAGATATCACCCAAAACCCGCCGCTGCAGGATAGCGACGTCATTGTTGTGGGTCGCAACCTGATTGGCCGCCTCTCGTTTGCCCTGGAAACGGTAACTAGGCCCTTCCGCGATGTCTTCGGATTTACCCGATTCTTGGATGATGCTTTCAACGACAGTCTGTTTTAACGCTAACTGTTTTGACCCTATCGACCTGCAGCTGTTGAGACAAGGCTGTCTGGCTTAAGCAATCGGTCAAAATCATCTGGCAGTCCTACGTAGCACTTTGATTGAATGACTGACTGTACGACTCATTTGTATCTACCCTCTGTAGCTTTTCTTTCTCACTCTGTATTTCCTGAGCTGACTTTTCTTTCCGCATACTGAACCCCCTCGAAGTCCCATGGCATCACCTTTTTTAAAACGCTACCTACTTGCGCTAAATCGCTATAAGTGGCCAGGTTTGTTTACTTTCCTGTCCATTTTAGGTGCGTCGAGCGTGGTGGCCTTTCAGCCAGAGCCGCCTGCTGAATTTTATTCAGAGGGTGTGCTGGTCGATAATTCACCGCTGGTGGCGTTCTCGAATACGAGTTCTCAGGTGCAGACGCAGGGGCTTGGCATTATCAACGAAGACCTGTTGCTATCGGATATTTTGCTGACTGAGGTGTCTGGTCAGCTAGCGAGCCAGGGTATTGAGTATTCGCCCGCTGAGCTGGTGGCCAATACCCGAATCGCGGTAGATTCTGCCTCTGCAACTGAAGGGCAGGCTGCTCAAGGGCAGAGAGTGACGGTGCGCTTCGTGGGGAATGACCCGGAAGTGACAGAGACCACCCTGACGACGATGTTTCAGGCTATGGTGGAGCTGAGTCAGGCGACCAACCGGGCGCGTTTGCGGGCGATTACCGAAGAGCTAGACCAGCGTTTGCCAGAGATTGAGACGGATTTGCGAGAGGCTGAGCAGGCGCTAGAAGCCTACGACCGCATTGAAGGTCCGGCGATTCAGGCGTCGATTGATGGCAGCTTGTTGAGCGCGATTTCGGGCAGTCAGCAGCAGCTGCGGACCAACCAGATTACGCTGGCGGGTATCGAAGCGCAGATGCGTAGCATTCAGTCGCAGCTGGGGATGAATCCGCAGCAGGCCTACGCCTCATCTGCTCTGAGCGCAGACCCCCTAGTGGCCCAGCTCAGGGTCCAGATTTCTGATGCAGAAACAGAAATGGCGCTGCAGCGGAGCCAGGGCATCAGAGACCAGCACCCGACGATGGTGGCCCTGAGAGAAAATTTGACGGCTTACCGGCAGCTGCTAAACCAGCGCTCGGCGGAGGTGCTCGGTGGTGATGGTACGGTTGCGCCGATTCCCAGTGGCGCCCAGTCTAACCTAGACCCGGCCCGTGCGGCTTTGGCCAATCAGCTGGTGGCGCTAGATTCTCAGCGGGATGCCATCTTGAGTCAGCAGCAGGTGATTGGTGATTCGGCCCAAGGGCTGCGCCAGCAGTATGCCAGTCTGCCAAACAAGCAGCTAGAGCGCAATCGCCTCGCGCAACAGGTGGCGCTGCGACGGGCACTGTATGACCGTCTGCAGGCAAGCCGGGTAGACGCCGAAGCTGCAGAGGCTGAGACGGTCAGTAGCTTGTCGGTTGCCAATCCGCCGTTTACGGTGGAGAGCGATTCTGAGCGACCCTCGCCTGCGATGATTTTGCTAGCGGGTGCGCTGACCGGCCTGATTGTCGGCGGTGGCGTGGTTTACCTGCTCGATATGTTGGACGGTACGGTGCGCACAGCAGAGGAGCTAGAGGGCATTTTGCAGGAGCAAGAAGTGCCGATGCTGGGCCTGATTCCAGCGATGAAGACGCGTTCTTCTCGGGCGGTGCCGGTGCTGGTGCAGCGAGATTCGCCTTATAACGGCAGCTACGAGCGGCTACTGAGCCGGTTGCGCTTGGTGGGTACCGATGAAAGTTCTATTGGGCCTCGGATGGTGGTGATTACTAGCACGAGAGCGCAGGAAGGTAAGAGTGTGAGCGCCTACAATCTGGCGATCGCATCTGCTAGAGCCGGACGCCGGACGCTATTGGTAGAAGCCGATCTCCGGTCGGGGTCTAAGGCTGAGGTCTTGGGGCTAATGGTGGATCCGCAGTCGGTGTTGGAGCCGCTGCGCTACTACGGCGGTCAGGTTGGCAATAGCTTACAGATGGTTTCTCAGGTAGAGAACCTATACGTGTGTCCTTCGCCTGGGCCGCAGCGCCAGCCTGCAGCCATCATTGAATCTAGTGAGATGCAGCGTTTCTTGAAAGACGCTCGCTCTCGATTTGACATGGTAATTTTGGATACGCCTTCACTGACCCGCTGCGACGATGCCCTGCTACTAGAAGATCAAACCGATGGCATTGTGTTGGTGGCTAGGCCAGGTGTGACCGAAAAGGCTGTCTTAGATACGGCGCTAGAAGAGCTAGAACTCAGCGATGATGTTCGCTTGCTGGGCGCGGTGGTAAATGCCGCTAGCGTCAGTGCCAGCGAGCTTACTGAAGAAGGCGACGACGTGGTCGATGAACCCTACGAACTCGCCCGTGAGCCCGAGTTTAGCCGTCCGACGCCCTCTGGCCGGATTGACTTTTAGCGTTTATTTGCGGCTTGTGCGCGAATATCTGTGTACGGGTACTTAGATGTGAAGCTCTAGGTGCGACGCCTAGGCTTCAGCGTCTATGCGTGCACAGTTTGGCCTGTCTGATTGGCTTGTCTAATTGACCTGTCCGAATTGCGGGTGAATTGGCTAAAAAAGCGACTTGGCCAGGCCTATGAATATGTCCTACGATTGTTTTGCCGTGTGCGGCTTTAGGCAATGCTTTCTTTGGGATATCAACGATGACGACTTATTACTTTGTGGCAGCTAGTCAGCGATTTTTGCTGGAGGAAGAGCCTCTCGATGAGGTGCTGCAGGAGCGCTACCGCCGATACAAAACCGAGGAAAGAGACCCTGACTTTTGGCTGATCAAACAGCCTGCATTTTTGGAGGCTCCCGAGCTGGCTGAGATAAAAGCTAAGTGCCCTCAACCTTCGGCGGCAGTGGTATCGACAGATAAAACCTTTATCACCTGGCTGAAGCTGCGCTTGGAATATGTAGCTGTGGCCGAATTTGAAGCCCCTTCTGAGACGATTCCAGAGCCGTTGGTATCTTTAGAAACGGCAGCGTAGACGTTTGTTGACCTTCACTTGCCGGTGGGCTCGTAAAAGAAGCGCCTCCCCAAAGCGTCGGAACATCTGCTATACAATCTTATGGCTGTATCTATTGTGTTGCGATCGCGCGCTTGCTTTTTTCTTTGAGATAAGTTCATCATGCTGTTTGTTCATCGTTTGACGTTGGCGGTCTGTTGCCTGGGGGCGGCGACCAGCTTGCCTCTACGACCAGTGTCTGCGCAGTCCTCGCTGCCAGTGTGTCCTGCTCCGTCGAGTGGGGAGTTTTTGCTGGTGGTACGAGGTGATTCAGAAGCCGAGCGGGCTCAAATTGCGTCTATTTTGCCGGTTGAGAGTCCGGTGCTAGTCTGTCGCTACCTAGATGAGGTGGTGGTGCGGGCAGGCGGGTTCACCAGCCTAGAGACGGCAAACGCCTGGGCCTCTTACATGTCATCGGTAGAAGATTTTGAAAGCTTTGTCTTGAGGCCTGCGAATTCATCGACGGTTGCAGCCAGCGGTGAGACGACTGGAAGCATCGCCTATCAGCCTCAGCTACTGGGGCCTGGCTATGCGGTCCTCGTCGATTATGGCAATCGCCCAGAGGTGGCTACTGCGGTTGGCCAGCTGGTGCAGCCGGTTGGCCTGGCGGTCTATCAGCAAAAGGCGTATCTGCTGGCTGGCTATTCTGCTGATCCGGCGATCGCAGCAGACACGCTGCAGCGCCTTAGCAACGCACAGCTTACCGCTGTTTTGGTAGATGCTCAGCAGGTTGTACGACTTTCCTCTGAGGTCGCTAGATAAGTGTTAGCCAGAGAGTCTTTATTTGAGCTCTATTTGAGCCCAATCATAGTGCCGACGGTAGGGTCTGATAGCCAAGCGATAATGACGCCTAGGGCAGACCCGGCAATCACTTGAACGGGTGTGTGACCCAGCAGTTCTTTGAGCCGATCTTCATTAAATTCAGCGTTTTCCTGAAAGAGTTCATCGAGAATCTGATTGAGAACTTTAGCCTGCTTGCCAGCGGCCTGCCTTACCCCAGCTGCATCGTACATAACGATGACCGCAAAGACGGATGTGACGGCGAAAGCAGGAGTTCCCCAGCCGATGGTTTGGCCGACTCCGCAGGCGAGGGCGGTTACTAACGCCGAGTGTGCGCTAGGCATGCCCCCTGTCTCCACCAAGACTTTGGGATTGATGGAGCGGTGCTGAATAAATTCAAAGATGAGCTTGAGCGTTTGGGCGGCGAGGCAGGCGATTAACGCCACCCAGAGCACGTGGTTGTGAAAGATTTCGCTAAAGTCCTGCATGGGTCAGTGGTATCGGCAAATGAAGTTGATAGGGCGGGCGGTTGGTGAGGGTGCTCTGTGAAAGGTGTTGGGTGAAAAGTTGAGTGGGAAGGCCCAGTGGGAGGGCCCAGTGGGAGGGCCCAGTGGAGAGGCCCAGTGAGAAGACCTAGTGGGTTCTGGCTGTGATATATCGTGCGATCGCAATCAAAGGCTGTGCCCGTTCATCAAACACAGAAAGCTCATCAATGGCTTCAGCGATCAGCGCTTCTGCTTTCCGCTGAGACTCTTCTAGGCCCCAGAGGCTGGGATAAGTGGCCTTCTGCGCGGCGATGTCCTTTCCTACCGATTTCCCAAGGGTCTCTGGTGTCGAGGTAATATCTAGCACATCATCAACAATTTGAAAGGCTAGGCCAATACGCTGAGCGTATCGCTTGAGGCGCTCTACTACACTTGGCTCAGCGCCCGCGAGGAGAGCACCAGACGTCACCGATACCTCCAGCAGGGCGGCGGTTTTGTGCATGTGAATGAACGTCAATGTCTTTTCATCGACCACAGTGCCTTCGGAGGCCAGATCGACAACTTGACCGCCGACGAGTCCGGCGGCACCGACGGCTCTACCTAGCTGAGCAACAACGGTAAGGATATTTTGGGTGGCGGCACCTCCACTGTCTGCAGATGTCTTTTGCGGCGTTTGCGTGGCGATGAGCTCAAAGGCGTAGGTGAGGAGCGCATCCCCTGCGAGCACGGCGACATCTTCACCGTAAACCTTGTGGTTTGTAAGCTGGCCGCGACGATAATCGTCGTTATCCATGGCGGGCAGATCGTCGTGAATGAGTGACATGGTGTGCACCATCTCTAGGGCGCAGGCCGTGGGCATGGCGATGCTGGGGTCGCCGCCAATCATCTCGCAGGTCGCCAGGCAGAGAATAGGCCTGAGTCGCTTGCCCCCCGCCATGAGCGAGTAGCGCATTGCCTCATAAATCTGCTCAGGATAGACCACGGGCAGGGCAGCATCTAGAGCGGCTTCGACTTGAGCGGCGCGGTCTTTGAGGTATCGCTTGAGGTCGAAGGTGCTGGAAGGGGCAGAGTTAGTGGTCACCATGGAACAAAGCGCAGAAGGGAGTGGGGGTGGAAGGGTGAGACAACATACTTGGGTCAGCTGCTATGGGGCTGTAGCGCTGAGGGGGAAATTTGAAAGCGATCGCAGTAGCTGGCAATGGTATTTTCGAGCAGCATGGTGACGGTCATTGGCCCGATGCCACCGGGAACGGGGGTAATGGCGCTGGCGACAGGCTCTACAGCCACAAAATCGACATCGCCTACCAAGCGAGATTTGCCGGTGGCGGCATCGCTGACGCGGTTGATGCCCACATCAATGACGGTGGCTCCTGGCTTCACCATGTCTTTCCCAATTAGATTTGGGATGCCAACAGCTGCTACTAGAATATCGGCTGAGCGGGTTAATTCGGACAAGTTTTCTGTTTTTGAATGGGCGAGCGTTGGGGTGGCATTGGCCGCTAGCAGCATCAGCCCAATCGGTTTGCCAACCAGAATACTGCGACCTAGCACAACTGCCTGCTTGCCTGCTGTAGGGATGGCGTAGGCTGCGAGCAGCCGCATGATGCCCGCCGGCGTGCAGCTGCGCAGACCGGCTTCTCCCCTGACCAATCGGCCTAGGTTAATGGGGTGTAGTCCGTCGGCGTCTTTTTCTGGTGTGATGAGGTTGAGGAGGGCAGTCGAGTCTAACTGTTTGGGCAGTGGTAGCTGCACCAAAATGCCATCCACACGGGGGTCTTCGTTTAGCCTGAGGATTTCAGCGGTGAGGGTGGCTTGCTCGGTGTCTTGCGGGAAGTGCTTACCCAGAGAGGCAATGCCAAGCCTTTCGCAGGCCCGCTCCTTATTGCGAACGTAGGCAGCGCTGGCAGGGTTGTCTCCTACCATGAGAACTGCCAGGCCCGGCGGACGACCGACTTCGGTTTGCCAGTTCTGAATATCTGCTACACGAGCGGTTTGAATTCTTTGTGCGAGAGCTTTCCCGTCAAGGAGCTGAGCCATAATATTAAGGTATGCTGCTGGCTGTAGGGCCAATGACCTGACGCAGGCCACAGCCTATACTCCTCAATTGATTGAGTATGTAAGTGATCGAGTATTGAGCGCTGACACCAGATTACCAAAGCGCTGCTAAAAAATTAACGAGATCTTATGGTTTGAATGGTTTGCTGATGCCTAGCTTGCTGTCTTGTTGCGGGCTAGCTTTGCCTGTTGGCATTTCCAGCCGGGTGTGTATCCTGACGGACATGTTTCAGAAATTGTTGATGGAATATCGATGAAATATCGGTCTGCGTATAAATCTGTGTTTGCCAGAGACTCTGCTAGTCCTTGGAAGAGCTGGCCCCGGGCTTTATGCTCGCGATTAGTGGTAGGGGGTGCGGTCTTGTGCTTGGCGCTAGGTAGCTGCGCCGTATCTCCAGTGCCTACCGATTCGGCTGCACAGCCACCAGACGCAGAATCGCTGCCGTCAGATGAGCAGCCTGCTGTGAGGTTGCCTGCTATTCGGCTATCTCGCCGCGCGGTTGTGCCGATTGCTTCACTCGCTGCCGACCGCGTGGAAGATACGGTGGCTGTGTCGGGCAATATCGCCCAGCGTGTGGCTGTTTTGGATGGCTGGCTTTATCAGGTGCAAGATGAGACGGGCAGCGTATGGGTGGTGACGGATCGCTCTGATCCGACCGTGGGCGATGCAGCGACCGTGGAAGGCACCGTGCGTTACGAATCGATTGTAGTAGAAGGCATTGACGCGGGCGAAGTGTACCTCGAAGAGACAGCCTACCGACCGGGGGACAGCTAAGTTAGAATGCCAGCCTACTGCGAGCATGAAATTACCCTGGCCAGCTTTTCTCAAATCGACGCGGAGATAGGCAAACACAGCTTTACGCCTGCTGAGTATGCCGTCGTGAGGCGAGTCATTCACACAACGGCTGACTTTGAATTTAGTAAGCTGGTGCAGTTTTGCCATGCTCCTATGGAAGCTGCTACGGTTGCCCTGCAGAAAAATGCGCCTGTGATTACCGATGTCTCAATGGTGGCTACAGGGGTAGAGACGGTGATGAAGCGCACCTGGCAAGCTCCCGTTGTGAGTGCCATTCAGCAAGCGCCGCCGACAATATCGCCGGGGCAGACGCGGAGTGCAGCAGGTATGCGTCGATGCCTAGCGCTGTATCCGAGGGCTATCGTTGCGGTCGGGAATGCGCCAACGGCTTTGCTGGCGCTCTGTGAGGAAATTGCCAGTGGCCGCTACCAGCCTGCGCTGGTGGTGGGTGCGCCGGTTGGGTTTATCAACGTGGTGGAGTCCAAGCGATCGCTCACTGAGCTAGCCGTGCCACACATTGTGGTGGATGGCCGAAAAGGAGGCTCTGCCGTCGCTGCAGCCATTCTCAATGCGCTGATGATCTGGGCTTGGGAGCAGTAGGTGTCTGAAGCTGTGAGCGCCGATGATAAAACGCCAGCAGACCTTGGTTTGCCCCAAATACAGGTTGTGGGCATTGGCCTGTCGGGTTTAGAGAGTCTCTCGCCAGCTGCCCTATCGGTGGTACAAGCAGCCACACTGGTGATTGGGTCGCCGCGCCATTTGCAGGCTTTTCGTCAAATTTATCAAAAAGGAGAGTCGCGAGAGGAGGCAGAAACCTGGCCGCTGGTCGATTTTGCAGCGGTATTCGAGAGGTTGCGATCGCACCTCACGACCCATCCCCAAACGCGAGCTGTTTTTCTGGCAACGGGCGACCCGCTATTCTTCGGCATTGGTCGTCTTCTGCTATCTGCTTTTTCGCCTGAGCAACTGGTCTTTCATCCACAGGTGAGTGCCCTGCAGCTGGCGTTTAGCCGGTTGAAGATGCCTTGGCAAGATGCCACGCTGGTGAGTGTCCATGGCCGCAGCGAGCAGCCGCTGATGCAAGCACTGAAGCGAGGCGACCTCAAGATTGGCGTGTTGACCGATGGCGTATTTACGCCCGGTGCGATCGCTAGCCTAATAGCAGCCCTCGACTTACCCATGACCTATCAGATGTGGGTCTGTGAAAATTTGGGTGGTGAGACAGAGTCGGTGCGGCTACATACTCATCAGCCGACTCGTGCATCTACGGACGAACCGACCTACGCGGCGCTGAACGTGGTCATTTTGCTGCGCCAGACTGACGAGATAGCAGGGGATGATTTAGATCAGGACGCAGACGATAGACTCCCTCTGATTGGGCTACCTGATGCTGTTTTTAAGAGCTTTCCGGATCGGCCTACGCTGATGACTAAGCGAGAGATTCGGCTGCTAGCCTTGGGCGAGCTAGCCCCTAGGCCAGGTGATACGGTTTGGGACGTCGGAGCGGGGACGGGTGCCGTCAGCGTAGAACTCAGCCGCTTGTGCCCTGCGGCGCAGATCTACGCCGTCGAGAAAACGGCGATGGGGGCGGCTTTGATTCGTGCCAATGCCGAAAAGTTTGCGATCGCACCCATACAAGTCATCCATGGGCGAGCACCTGATGCACTAGATGTGTTACCTGCGCCCAATTGCGTTTTTATTGGGGGAAGTAGCGGTCAGCTGATTCCGATTTTGGCGCGGGTGAGTGAGGTGACTCAAGATAATAGGGCTGTTCGGGTAGTGCTAGCGATCGCAACACTAGAGCACCTCAGTGAAGTGATTAACTGGTCGCACGCTCAGGAAAATTCAAGGCGATGGATCATTCAAGCGACGCAAATTAATATTTCTCGCTCGCTACCTGTTGGACCGTTAACTCGATTTTCTCCACTCAATCCTGTTACTTTAGTCACACTAAAAAAGCGCAGAATATGAGTTTGAGAAACTGGCTATATAAACTGATTTTGACAAGTATTGAGCTTGAAAAGTTAATAGCAGCTGACTGAAGCAATGGTTTCCTTCATTTAATGGCTGGTTGTTTTGTTTGATCGCGATTTTCAAAACACAACTTAATGCCCCTAGCTGTCTCCCTCAGAACTTTCATCCGATGAGCTGCTGAGTTGCTCTAGGCGAATATGCTTGTAGCCTAGCTTAATCATAAACTCATCACCAGGCTTCAACCCCATCTCCTGCGTGTAAGTAGAGCCAATGACAATCTGCCCATTTTTGTGAACACTCACGCGGTAAGTTGGCTCACGCCCCCTACCGTCTTTGGTGCCTTCTGGGCTGAGCGAAATACCCCTTGCTTCTAGAAGTGCATCGTAGAAATCAGCTAGGTTAGCTCTGACTTGATTATTCTTTGTAAGCGTGTAGTAGCCGCACCCCTGCGCCCTTTCTCGTTTTGAGAGGTGAGCAAGCTCATTGAATTTCTGAAGCAGTGCTTTCCCCTTCAACGGCACGTTTTTATCAGCCATAGCCCTCTAATATATCGCTTAGAAAGTTCACAGAAGCTCTTGACGAATTCGGCTTAGCAATACAGACAGTATAAGCCTGTAAAACAATCACATATAAACACAAAATGCGATGAAAATAAAAGCTCATGATATGGATGATGCGCTGAGGGAAGCTTTTACAAAGCGCGATTGAGACAACCAGTCGATGTCATTGACGAACTTACTTTAGTTTGGACCACTTAAAGTCCTGCCCTCAAATCCCTCACACCCAAACTGTTTTTGCTGATCCGCGACTTGAATTCTTATATAAATAGACGCGCTATCTATCAGTGAAAGCGTTGTTTTATCCTAGATGCTTACAAACATCCTATTAGTTTGAACTCCTGTTTTAGCAAGACTGTTCAACAATAACGTATCACTTTCCTGATCCTTTACAGGCTACTCGTTATCCGTGGGGCAAAGAGTTGATAGGGTCGACAGGTATAAATGATTGTCAATGGTAAAAAGAATAAGCCATGTGTTTTTCTATTATTCTTGAAACATCTGTATTTGTGGCTTTTGGATTGGAAGAATGAAAAATCCTTCCTGTTTTTCTGGGTCGGCAAGCTTAAAGACTGACTGCACATTTGTACAGTCAGTCTTTGAGGTTCTATCTCGGCTTTTGCAGGTCAGTGTGTGGCACAGGGTCAACGCTATCCTATGCCTTAAATCTAGTACTATAAAGTAATGTAAAGTCCGCTCTTGAAGCGCACACTTGCCTCTGCTTCTCGGTAAAGCTCCTGATAGCCATGACATCTCCTACGCCAGACTCTGCACAACCAGCATCACCACAACCAGCATCGCCACAACCAGAAGAGCTAACGGCCTCACAGACTATCAGCGACTCTTCTACGCCTGGTTTTGGATGGACTCAGTATGCGGAGGTGCTGAATGGTCGATTTGCGATGGTTGGGTTTGTTGCGCTGCTGATTACTGAGTTGATTGCTCGGCAGGATTTTTTCTCTTGGCTGGGTCTTTAGCCTGATTCTTCAGCTGGATGCTGCGATCGCACAAAGCAGGATTATCCATTGTTAGCGCAGGTAACGCCACGCCAGTCTGCGGGTGAACCAACGCCATCTATTTCAGCTCTCATTCAAAATACTTTCTTTTCCTAAGCTTCACTTCAAAACAAAAAAACAAGCAAGGCATGACTACCCCGCTTGTTTCCTAAAGCTTATTTGATTGCGGTCTGCGATATAGCCTATGCAAGGCCTGTATTCGCACCGGGACGGCCTGTTGCCAGTTCTACCTTCACGATGGAGCCACCCATTTTTTGGATACGCTGCTGCTCTTTAAACCAGTTGTCGTAGGGAACTAGCTTTGTAAAGTAGGTGTTCTGCAACTCGCGCTGAGTTCGAATCCTGGATTGGCTAGGGACGCAGGCAG
>JBCBIK010000091.1:0-20511 GCA_038524545.1 Cyanobacteria bacterium J06623_4
TCTCCCGGGCTTTTGTCCCGCCGTGTACTCAGTAACCCGCATGAAAAGCACCGTTAGGACAGGCTTTCACGCTACTGAGCTGTTTCTCTTGGACCAGACACCTCTCGTTGTCAGATACTCTACAACTGAGATAAAGAGCGTAGCTAAAACTAGCTGAACTTATGTAAGTTTGCCCCTGACTATCTCATTTGAGTGAAGAGATCGGAACCCTAGAAACGTAAGCAAATTGTTGGTGTGTGCGCTGTTCTTGCCTGTCTTTTAAACAGGTGATTCAACACGCACTCTACACTACATTCTATCTTGCTGAAAGGCAAACCTTCAAAAACGAACTCTGTGTAAATTTACTGTCTGTAATCTCTTGGTGATAGCCCAAGGTTTCTATCAGAAAGTGAGGCCTCATGCACTCTGCTGTTCGGAGAGATCTGCAGTTTTTACTGATAGCTTCTGAGTGCGATCGCCCCTTCTCAAGGTGACCTGTAAGGCCTCTCCCACCTTTACCCGGTCTACCTGACTCTGCAGCTGGTCTGCCTTCTTAATGCGCATACCTGCCACTTCTGTAATGACATCTCCTCGGCGCATGCCCGCGTCGGCAGCAGGCGTATTGGGCAGCACGCGCACCACTAGCACACCGTCAGTTACCGGTAGCTCAATGGCGCTGTTGGGATCTTCGTTGTTCATTTTGGCCATGTCTGGCGTGAGCGTTGCAATCTGTACGCCCAGGTAGGGATGGGCGATACGCTCGCCGCGAGACAGGCTAGCCTGAACCGCTTTTGCCTTGTTGATAGGAATGGCAAAGCCGATGCCCATGGCGTCTGCTCGGATGGCCGTATTGATGCCAATGACTTCTCCCTGGGCATTTAGCAGCGGCCCGCCTGAGTTGCCAGGATTGATAGCCGCGTCGGTTTGGATGAAGTCGATGCGCTTGTCGGGAATGCCAACAGCGGCGCTTGAGCGCTTGAGCGTGCTGACGATGCCCAAAGTGACGGTATTGTCTAACCCGAGAGGATTTCCTACCGCGATCGCCCAATCGCCCACTTCCACCTCGTCAGAATCGCCCAGCTGTGAAACCGGCAGCAGTTCACCTGCTGTATTAATCCGAATAACCGCCAAGTCTGTAATTTCATCAATGCCTTCTACATACCCCTCAAAGGATCGGCCATCTTTTAGCTTGACCTTTACTTGGTCGGCACCATCGACAACATGAGCATTGGTCAAAATGTCGCCCTGCGCATTGATGATAAAGCCGGAGCCCTGACCTCTAAGCCGCTCTTCTTGAGGAATGCTCTGAAACCCGCTGCCACCCATCCGACCGCGGAAGAAGGGATCGTCGTAAAACAGGTCGGGCACATTGCGGGTGACGGTGCGCTCGGTATCGATGCGGACCACCGCCGCGCCCACATTGCGAACGGCAGTGGCAACGAAGCTTTCAGAAGAGAGGGCGCTGACGGCGCTGGACTGGCTAGGGGCAGTTACGGCGGGGGCATCTTGCGCCCAAGCTGGGAGCGTCCACAGGCTGTTGGTGAGTAAGAGTGCGATCGCAACCGCTGAAATTCGCCTAAAAAAGTAGCCAACGAACTGACTGATGGCGGACCCTGCTGACAGCAGATTTGGCAAAAGGTTCATGGGACGCTCTCACTGATACGGATCTGTATGTGGTTGGAAAGTGGGGGTGGGGAAGATAGGAGCCCGGCAGAAAAGGCAGCTATTGCCAAATTCTTGTGTAACCTATCTAAAAACACAAAAACGTGTGTGATTTTATTGTGCCAGGCATTTTCGCTTGCTGTGGAGTGTGGATGTACGGCTCTAGTCGGTACGGTTTGCGCCTTGTGAGAAAGGTTGATAGCTGTAAGCTCCCTACATCAAGCATCGTTCGTGAGGGCTACTGTGGAAGTATTGAGGATTACCTTCTGTCACTGCAAACGACTGTCTGTCCGTTTGCATACGATTCCTTTGATGATGTTGATGGCTGCCTGTAGCAGCTTGCCTGGTTCTTACGAAGCCCGACTAGCCGACCATCTCAGTGAAACGGGCGCAAAAATGTATGGTGCTTACTGGTGTCCGCACTGCGCGGTTCAAAAAGACTACTTTGGCGGCGCGGTCAGCCAAATTCCCTACGTGGAGTGCGACGCAGAAGGCTTCAATTCACAGGCTGAGCTATGCGCCGCAAAAGGAATATCTGCCTACCCGACGTGGATCATCGATGGGGCGTACTACCCGGGGTCTCAGCCATTAGGTCGGTTGGCCAGACTGTCGGGATTCGAAGGTTCAAAGCTACTTGAGAGCGACACGATGCGCTCCGAGAATGGACGCGTAAGTCCGGCGAAATAATCAGTTGTTTATCTGGTGGGCTAACTAGCGTGCTAGCTGGCAACCGCGTAGTCTACCAGCTGCAGAATTTTCTGGCGCAGGGTGTTCATGCCCAAGTTTTCGCTGACAGATACGAACACTGCCTGGGGGTATTCATCTTTTGCGCGTTCGAGAGTATTAGTATCTGCCTGGTCTAGCTTATTGAACATTAGCAAGATCGGTCCTGGGACGACGGGCATTTTACTAAGCAGTCCCATCACGGAGTGGATGTGCTGTTTCCAGGCAGGGTGAGAGGCATCGACGACATGGATGAGCGCATCGGCCTCGGTGACTTCTTCGAGGGTGGCTCGGAAGGCGTCCATCAGCGCCGGAGGTAAGTTTTGAATAAAGCCGACGGTATCGGTGAGAACGAGCGGCTTAGGTTCGTGAGTGTCCGCATCGTTAATCACAATGCGGCGAGTGGTAGGGTCTAAGGTGGCGAACAGCTGGTCGGCAGCATAAACGTCGGCGTCTGTAAGGCGATTTAGCAGGGTGGACTTTCCAGCGTTGGTGTAGCCCACGATGGCGATAGAAGGCACCGCGTGATGCTGACGGCGCTGACGCAGCCTAGACCGGTGGGCCTGGAGCTGGGTGACTTCTTTTTGCAAACGCGTAATGCGCTTTTGAATGGCTCGGCGCTCGGTTTCTAGCTTTGTTTCACCGGGGCCTCGGGTGCCGATGCCACCCCCTAGCCGAGACATCGCCTGGCCTCTTCCGGTGAGCCGAGGCAGCTGATATTCGAGCTGGGCTAACTCTACCTGTAGCTTACCGGCGCCCGATTTTGCCCGCTGGGCGAAGATATCTAAAATCAGCTCGGTGCGGTCGACGACGCGAACGCCGACGTGCTTTTCTAAGTTGCGAATTTGCCCGGGCGACAGGTCGCGGTTAAACACGATCAAATTGGCCCCTAGGGTTTGGACAGCGAGTGCGATTTCGTCGACTTTGCCTGCGCCAATGACCGTTTGAGGGTGGGGGCGCGATCGCTTCTGTACCACCGTTGACAACACGTCTCCGCCAGCGGTTTCTACCAGTCGCTCAATTTCCTCCAGCCCATTTTTGAAGGCGGCGACTGCCATGGTGTCGGTCAGCAGTCCGACCACCAGCACCCGGTCGTGATCGCTATCGACCTGCTGAGCCACAAAGACACGGCGAAATTCTTCTTCTAGGCCTTCTGCAAGGTCTAGAAAATCTTGCTCGCCAAGCTCATTTAGGCTGAGCGGCGCCGAGACTGACCACTGCACCTCGGGATGGGGCACGAGGTGCGCTAGGTAAGCATCACGAATGTAGCCGGTGGCACCACCGCCCTTGCGTTTGAAGCCTGTGCCGGTGAGGGTGAGCAGGGCCATCGCGTCTAGCCGCTGAATGGCCATCGCCGTCAAAACGCTGTGGCTAGGGGGCTCTACCTTTAGCTGGGTAGCAATGCAGCGGATGCCACAGAGTCTTTCTGCGCCGTAGCGTGGCAGCTCTAGCACTGGGATTTGCGTTTTGCGCGGGCTGCCTACCCCTACGCGAATCACATGTCCGCGCCGATCAATGTAGGCACATATGGCCTGATTGATGTCGGTGCTCACTGCGGCTAGTCGCTGTGCAAACTCCGGCGTGGTCACTCTATCGACCGGCAGTCGCTGATGATAAATCCTCTGGAGCGCTTTGATCTGACTGGCCTTGAGACCTTTGAGCTCACCGTGAATTTTTTCTATGGGGACACTCCTGAAAAATGCGGCTGATCCCCATTGTAAGGATTTGACCGAAGGTGACTGAGCGATCGCACCTAAGCGTCACAATTTTTCCAAATCGTTTACGGTCAATTTGGTTTATGCTCTTGTGGTTTGTGCGCTGGGGCGTCTATGGCGAAAGGTGCTGGTCATCTCAAACGACGCCCTCGGCTAAGCTTAATCGCCTGTCAAGTAGTACAAAAAATAGTACAATTTGATAGGTCAAACAAAACAAAATGTGCAAATAGCCTCTGTAGATTTTTCGCTATCGAGAAATTGTCGTCTTACTATCTCCAGCTGACGCTGCCAAAGCCTAAGCAGCTGAAGCTAAAACTAAAGATAGATAGGCTATTTCGTCCTGATGTAGAAAAATCTGAGAAAGATATTCAAGACAGTGCAGGGTAAAAACTTATATTTGTCAACATATCTTAGCTATTTGCGCTAGTCACCCTGCGATGTAGGCGCTATCATGTGCCTTGATTATGCCTTGCCCTCTGGCAGTAGAAGCTTTTGAGGTCTGCCGTCACTTTTTGGATGGCTGTTAACTTCTTTTGAGCTAAGGGGTGAGGTGAGGGCTCAATTGTTGTTAACTTCGGACGAAAATAGTATGGCTACTGAACTGAAAACAGAAAATGGAATTTATACAGAAGAGGGCGCTACGCCGAACGTAGGCACCGCTTCTGAAAGCTCAACG
Organism: Cyanobacteria bacterium J06623_4; assembly: GCA_038524545.1. Classification (GTDB taxonomy): domain Bacteria; phylum Cyanobacteriota; class Cyanobacteriia; order Phormidesmidales; family Phormidesmidaceae; genus Phormidesmis. The sequence continues at coordinate 4,756 of JBCBIK010000091.1, forward strand.
GCAGATACCGTAGAACAAGTCAAGCGAGTCACTGCGCAGGTCGTTGATAAGCTAGGCGACCTCGATAAGTACTTCGGAGAGTTTTTTCAGGAGTACAAGCGCCCCTTGATTGCGTTGGGCCTATTCTTTGGATTGTTTCTGTCCATTAAGCTGACGTTGGCTGTGCTAGAAGCCATTAACGATGTGCCTGTGCTAGCGCCGATGTTTGAGCTGATTGGCCTGCTTTACAGTGGTTGGTTTGTGTATCGCTACCTGCTCAAGGCCTCTAACCGCAGCGAACTCACCGACGAGATGAGTGCGCTGAAAGATCAGATCCTAGGCCGCGCTTCTCAGCTGTAGGCTGCGACTGCAAGATAGCGCGCTTTGAAGCGTTTTCCAAAAAAAGCCGTCACCCCGTGTAAGGTGACGGCTTTTTTTGGCTGATTTACTGGTTATTTACTGGTTAACCCTTTTTATATTGCCGATATTGCCGAAACCATATTGTCGGACCCTAGCTTGCCAAACTGAATGACTTTCTATCACGGGTAAAACCCGAACCTAGCCCGGCCTGTTAACCCAGAATGTGCCTTCTATACTAGAGAAAAATGACAGAAACACATGGCATCAGTCAGCTCCTGAGTGAGATGACCTGCGTGAAACCTGTATGCAGTAAGAGGCATCGGTCGTGGACTTAAACAAAGACGTAATGCAGGCGGTGGAGACCCTCGACTACCGGGTCACGGTGGGCGACGTTGCCGCGCGGGCGGGGCTCAATGTTGAGGTTGCTCAGCAGGGTTTGCTGGCTTTAGCTTCGGAGACGCAAGGGCATATGCAGGTGTCGGAAAGCGGAGAAATTGCCTATGAATTTTCCCGAAACTTCCGAGGCGTATTACGCAATAAGTACTGGCAGCTGCGCGTTCAAGAAGCGCTATCGAAGATTTGGCAGGTCGTGTTTTACCTGATTCGGCTGTCTTTTGGCATCATGCTGTTGGTGTCGATGGCTATTATTGCGATCGCTATCATCGCCCTCATGATTGCAGCGAGTAGCCAAGGCGGTGGCGGTAACCGAGACGATCGCCGAGGCGGCGGCTTCAGCTTTGGGATTTCACCCTTCAATATTTTTTACCTGTTTGACTTCAACTACCGGCGAGGACGCAGGCGCTATCCAAACCGATACTCAGGACAGTCCTCAGGATGGGGCCGGGGCAACGGTCGCGCTGCGCAGTCGGGCGAAAAGCTACAGTTTTTAGAAGCTGTCTTTTCGTTTTTGTTTGGCGATGGCGACCCCAATGCCGACCTAGAAGATCGGCGCTGGCAAGCAATCGGTAGCGTCATTCGCAACAATGGCGGGGCGATTACGGCTGAGCAGGTTGCGCCGTATTTAGATGATTTGGGTGAGGGCTGGGAAAAAGAATACGAAGACTACATGCTGCCTGTGCTTACTCGCTTTAACGGTCAGCCCGAAGTGAGCCCGACCGGTGACATGGTGTATTACTTTCCTGAGCTACAAGTCTCTGCCAAGGAGCGGGGGCGCAATGCCGTGAGCGCCTACCTCAAGGAGGTTAAGCGGAAGTTTACCAGTGCAACCTCTGACCAGGTGATGCTGTCGATTGGTTTAGGCTCTGCGAACATTATTGGTGCGGTGGTTTTGCAAGGGATGTTGCAAAGTGCGATCGCAGAAGGGCTGGCCCTGCCAGCGGCAGCAGTTTTCGCCCAGTCTATTCTCGGCGTGCTCATGGTGTATGGGATAGCCTTTCTGGCAGTGCCCCTGGCTCGCTACTACTGGGTGCAGTGGCGCAATGCCAAAATTGAATCGCGCAACGAACAGCGTTCTCAGCGAGCGGTCGCTTTGAACCGATTGGGGCCAGCGTTCCAAAAGAAGCTGTCGTTTGCCAAGCAGTTTGCCAATCAAAAAGTACTGCAGGAAGAAGATGCGGTGTATAGCACTGAGCGCGATTTGTCAGAGCAGGCAATTGAAGCCGAAGACTTTATGCGCAGGCTGAATGAGATATAGGTCCGATGTGACAGGTTCAATGTGAAAAGGCCCAATCTTGTCGCGACAAGATTGGGCCTTTTACGTGGGTGTGACCGTTAGACAACAGAGGTAGGTTTAGCTTTCTAGCTGAGCGATCGCAGTGCTCTGATAGTAGTGTTGCAAAATCTGCTCAAAGCTCCAGCCCCTCTCAGCTAGGCTTCTAGCCCCCCACTGGCTCATCCCTACACCGTGGCCAAAGCCAGACCCCTGAATAATCACGTTGTCCTCGTCGATTTCGATGTCGAAGCGGGTGCTGCGGAGGCGCAGTGCCGAACGGACATCGCGGCCGCGTAGGGTTTCTGTGCCGCGCTCTCCGGCAAAGGTGATGGAGGCGACGCGTCCTCCTGGGGTAAGCTGCGGCGTGCCAATGGTGTGTACTTCGCCAATGTTGCCAATTTTGTCGCTAAATTCCTCTAGGGTGAAGGTCTCTTCCCATTGGAATACCGGTGAATTTTGGTCAAAGTCTTCTACGCCGCGTAGATAGGGCACATCGCTGCTCCACACATCGCCTGCGTTCTCGGTGCCGCCGCCCGAAGAGGAGTGGAAAATCGCTTCGATCACTTGGCCATTGTGGGTGACTACTTGGTCGGCTGTAGAGGTGACGGCTGCGATGGTGTTGGGATGCTCTTGGGCGAGTCCTTTGTAAACTTGGTGGCTGGTAGTGCCGCCGAGATCGTATAGAGGATTGGTGGATCTAGCTCGCTTGTAGAGAGCGTAGGAGCGAGCGGCGACTGCTTGGGACTGCAAGGCCGCTTGGGGCCAGCTGGTCGGCATTTCACTGCCCACTACGCTGTACAAATATTCTTCTAGGTCGACATAGTTCACTGCGACCAGCTCACCCTGGTCGACGGTGACCATCACTCTGCCGCGATACCACTTGTCCCCAATCCACACATAGCCATCATTAGAAGGCTCTAGCCAAAACGCGCTAGATTCTGCCAGCGTGCTGCCACTGTTGGTGAGGTCGACTTCGTTGCTATCTGCCTTGACTGTGATGCCTTGCAGCTCAGGGAGCTGATAGAGCGCTTGGCCATTGCCATCTCGAATGATGCCAACGGTAGAGCTACCGATGCTCAGACTGTTGCTCTCTTGCGCGATCGCAACCCTCATCTCAGTCGCTGCCTGTGCCGGCAGCACCAATAAAAGCCACACCAGCAACCCACCGCACCATTGAATGCCTCGCTTTAGCGTTGGCCAGCGGCGCTTTGCTGACTGGCGGCCAGTGAGCCGAAAGAGCCAATTTTTCTCGAAGACGGCAGTTTTGCTAGCAGCAGAAGTGTAGGCAGTCATGGTAGTCGTGCTGAGGTAGGTTTGGTGAGAAAGTCGTAGGAAATCGGCGCAGCGATCACCTTTGCTTTCGAATAAGACATCGCAGCTCTCTAATCAAGTTTTGTTGAGCTATTGTCCAGCTTTCCCAAGCATCTTCAAAAGCAGACCTTTTCCGAATAGTTTTAGTGTCAGTTTGTTGGTTGGCCACCGCCAACATTCCCGCATGAAGCCATCTCTGTCGCGTTCGAACAGGGCATGAAAGTGTGTGAAAGCGTCTGAACGCTATAAAAGACCGGCTACTTTGTAGAGTTCTTCTAGCTTGGCGAGAATTTTTTGTCCGTAGAGCGGGTCTGCTGCCCAGAGGCCACTTAGCTGACCGACTAAGGGCGCAACGCCGCGCTTGACAAAGTCAAACCGGGGGTCAACCTTGGGCCGTGCGAGGGGTTCTGTGCTGGCGTAGGCCTTGAGGTGCTGAATGTGAGCCCGAACGCCGAGCGCGGCGCTTGAGAAGGTCGCCAGATTGCCAGCGCCATCTGCTAACCCTGCAAAGTTGTTTTGAGAAGGTTTGACCAGTCTAGGAAACCTCAAAAAGTCGGTTTCTACACACATTTGGCAGAAGGCAATGTCGTAGTCGACACCTTCGATGGTGGCCTCTTCTCGGTAAAGCTGCGCTAGGTCGGGAAAGCGGTCTAGGGCGTTTTCATTTTCAGAGCGTAGGAAAATTTTGAGGTGCAGCTCTGTGGTGCTGCCGTGGCTCATGATCAGATCAATCGTGCCTGGGCAAATATTGAGCGCGGAGGCTGGCTTCAGCTCCAAGGTTCGAGTGTTTGCGTCCCAGCCGACGCCAATACTGAAGGGTCTCAGGTCTACTGCCTTCACATACACTACGCCGCGATAGCGAATGCGGCGAACGGCGTCATCTTGAGTCAAGTCGACGCTAAGACGGTCGGCAAGGTCGATGGGAATGTAGGCGTTGCCGCTGACGATAATGCCCTTTTCGTCGTACGCGCCGCCATTGATTTCAATATTGATAAGGGGGTAGGTTTCGCCGCCATCTGGAGGAGAGGGGCTGGTGCCTGTGACTGCCCGGCTCCAGGCGGCAAGGCCATTGGCTAGGCCGATAGCAAAGCTGCGGCGGCGCTGGGTCAGCAGCGCAAAGTCTTGAGCATTGGTGAGGTAGGCGATTTCGGCTACGAGCGCTGGTGGCACGGTCTGCCGACAAAAGGCCAGTCTGCCGGTGCCTGCTGCGGTGTCTGGGCGAACGCCTCGGCTCGGTAATTCAGGAACTTCTTTGAGTAGGGAGAGCAGCACCAGTTCGGCTTGGTCTTGGCGATCGCGGTTGTTCACGATGTAGTAGATCGTCGCTCCGCGGGTTGCTCGGTTGGTAAATTCTTCGGCGTGGATTTCGATGGCGACTGCACCGGGCCGGGTGCGAGCATTAATCCAGTCGATACTTTGACCCAGGCTGAGATCATCGGGTACTGAGAGCACGTCGTAGCCGCGCGATCGCAGTTCAGGCACAATCAAATCTCGCAGCGCAATCATCTCCTGTGCTTCGGTGGTGCCGCCAATTTGTGCGCCCGTATCTCGAACGCCGTTTTCTAACCCGCCATGCCCTGCTGAGATAAAAATCTGTGCCATTGAGTGCTGTTCTCCGGAGCGTCTTGCTACTGCCTACTATCCTTACTTACAAGCCCGTTCAACGAAGACAGAATACCTTATTGCGCACGCCGTTCGCCGATACGTCTCACCAGTAGCTGAATTCCCAGCGCCCCCAACCCGAGTGCCGCCACACCAAAAACAGCTGCCCCCAGCGCGACGATACCCATTACCAAGGTGCGGACGGCAGCAGACACGTTTACAACCGTTGGGTTGTTCGAGACGACTGGCTTGTTGGCAAAGGTGGTTGCGATCGCCAGGGTAAGCCGATAGGTCAATAGGGAGAGCGTCGCAGATCCTAAGGCTCCCGTGAAGCAGCGTAGCGGGGTGGGCGATGTGGTGGATTCACCATCCGTTTTGGCTGCTGAGGTGATTTCGTTTTGGGTGCTTTGGCTGGAAGGGTTGGCATTTTCCATGGGAATGCTCTTGCTGGGGTGGTTGCCGGATGGGAGTACCGGAGATGTTTACGCGGTGTCCGCTTCACTTCTAGAATAAGGTGCCATTGTCTATAGCGCTTGTCTCTATCGACTTGTGCCTATCGATAAACAATGGTTTTGATGCTGCTGAGAGTGCCTGACGTCTGTGCCGCCCAACTCCCGCACCCAACCGAAAACACAGCGGGCCCGGAAGCGCTTCGGACAGCACTGGCTGCGAAGTGACCAAGTGCTCAACCAGATTGTGGCGGCTGGTGAGCTGTCGACGAGCGATCGCGTTTTAGAAATTGGTCCAGGTCAGGGCGTGCTCACGCAGCGCCTACTTGATGCGCAGGCGACTGTATTGGCCATAGAAATTGACCGGGATCTGTGCTTTCAGCTCCGCGATCAGTTTATTTCCTACATGGCGACAGGGCAGTTTCAGCTCGTAGAAGCAGATTTTTTACAGCTGAATTTTGAGCAGGCGCTGATTGATTTTGAGCTGGCACGGCCTAATAAGGTACTGGCCAATATCCCCTACTACATCACGGCCCCCATTTTAGAAAAGCTCTTAGGAACGGTCCGTAGTCCCAATCCTTCCCCTTTTGAAAATATTGTGCTGCTGGTACAGAAGGAAATCAGCGATCGCCTTTGCGCAGCGCCAAATACCAAAGCCAACGGCGCACTCACCATTCGCGCCCAGTACCTGGCCGACTGCGAGGAGATATGCCTGGTGCCGCCTAGCGCCTTCAAGCCTGCCCCCAAAGTCGACTCAGCTGTTATTCGCCTGCGTCCCCGGCCCTATCCAACGCCTGCGAAGGACCCTGCGCTGCTCAGCCAGTTGGTGAAGCTAGGCTTTTCTCAAAAAAGAAAAATGCTGCGTAATAACCTACAAAGCGTCATTGCACGCGATATGCTGACAGCAATTTTAGAAAATCTCTCTATTAATATCCAAACTCGGGCTGAAGGGCTAGGTGTCGCTGACTGGGTCGCGCTGAGCGATGCTGTAGGTGATGTCCTCGTTTAATAAAGAAGCCATTTGAAGTTCATTTATTTGTGAGTAGGCGTGAGCAGACGCCCCTGATTTCATGCTGACTGTTCTAGCGAACGCCAAAATCAATCTGTATCTCGAAATCGTAGGCAGCCGGTCAGATGGCTTTCACGAGCTGGTTATGGTGATGCAGAGCGTGGGTCTTTCTGACCGCATCACGCTCAGACCCCTCAGCGCCCCAACAATTCAAATCAACTGCGACCATCCCCAGGTTCCTACTGACCCCACAAATCTGGCCTACCGGGCTGTGACGCTACTGCAAAAGCGATTTCCTCACAGAACCAATCGTATGGGCGGCGTCGAAATCACTATCGAAAAGTGCATTCCGGTGGGCGCAGGGCTAGCCGGGGGTTCTTCGAATGCGGCCGCTACGCTATTTGGGCTAGATGTGCTGTGGAAATTGGGGCTAACCCGCATAGAGCTGCAGGCTTTGGGGGCTGAGCTGGGGTCTGACGTGCCGTTTTGCTTGGCGGGAGGCTGTGCGATCGCGACTGGACGCGGCGAAGAAATTGACCCTTTCCCCAAGAGCCCAAAGCTATTTGCGGTTCTTGCCAAATATAAGAGCATCTCTGTCTCTACGCCCTGGGCATACCAGACCTATCGTCAGCAGTTTGGCCATACCTATGCTGCTGTAGAGGGCGCTGCCAGTTTAGAAGAGCGGCGATCGCGCCTACACTCCAGCGAAATCGTCAAAGCCGTCAGCGCTCAAGATGCCATCGCCATCGGCAACTATTTGCACAACGACCTCGAAAAAGTCGTTCTGCCCGCCCACCCCAAAGTCGACCAGCTCAAGGCCACCATGACAACTGCCGCTGCCCAAGCGGGCGGCCTCGGCACCATGATGTCTGGGTCAGGGCCAACCGTTTTCTCACTGGCTGAAACGGCAGAACAAGCAAAGAAGATATGTTCTGCTGTTAGCACTGAGGTAAAAGACTCAGATCTAATGCTCCTCGCGGCGCCGTTTGTGTCCCAGGGTATAAAAATGCTCGATACGAACTAATCTTTGCGCTGCCAATGTCATGCAATGCGAACAATTTTTCTGTAGATATGGCCGTGACGCTATCAATGAAGAAGCCAGTGATACGTTAGTAACACAACTTGGTGTTATTGAGGCGAGGTTTGAAAACAGGTTTCAACCTGCTCGTAGTGCCTTTCCCAAGCTTCTGCATATTCGAGTTCTCCTGGCCTAATCAAACGACCATTTAGTTCCGGATGCTCCTTCCAAAAAAGAACGTCGGTGGCCTGAATCACTGTATGCGAGCTCTTTAGAGCCATTAGTTCTTGAGAGCAAGACGGATTTTCTTCAACCGGATTCCCCTCTGCTACTGGCCATATGGAAAAGTAAGAGACGAGCGTAGCGACGACTAGCTCAATGACAAACGCCGCTAGAAGGGTCCTCAATATTTTTCGTACGTTAGAGCGATGCATTGTACGTTTTACCCGAGGCGAAAGTGTAATCATTTGTAATACACTTTAACACATATGTTTAAATTTGAAGAATTGTCTAATTTTTTGAAGGTGTCGTACGTACAAAAAGTATGAATAAATACATATCGTCTACTTGATATTTCTGCGTATATTGTTGATGAAAAAGTGATGTATCACAAAAATGAAGCTTGTCTACTTTGCTTGTCACTAAGCATATAGACCGATTACATTGGTCCCGGGATCGTGCTACCGTCGTTGGACGTTGAGCCGCAGCGATCCCAAATTAAGCCTTAAGTGAAGAGCTAGCTCAGTTTCTCAGGCTTTGTGTTCAATAGTTGATGGCTCGGTAATCAAGAAAGCCAAAAGTGTAGCTAGCCGAACACAAAGTTAACGAGTTGTGCCTAAAATTTACTTAGAGAAAAGAAGAATGAAGCTTCTAAACGTAGTGTTTTCAACAAGGCGTAGTAGTTAGATGTCCGGAAAACCCTTCATCTCGGCACGTATTCCCGAGGAACTGCGAGATAGTCTTGAAAAGCAGATGGAGTTAACGGGGAAATCCAAAACTGACATTATCGTAGATGCCCTCCGAAAGTATCTGAACGATAAAGATGCCGTTTTTGCTGGCGACAGTGCTGTAGCGCTGGAAAAGAGGTTGGATAAGTTTGAGACACACATCTCAGAGCGGATTGATACCTTACAAAAGGATGTGATTGCGGCTTTTGTTGAGCCCGAGCAGCTGAAACAGGTAAACAAAGAACTGCATCAATTGGAAAAGAAGGGATTCCGAGTCGATTGGAAAGCCTTCTCTGAAACGGTGATGGGACCTTTGAGAAGACACAAAGATGAAGAATCGCAAATAGACGGTAGTACTGCTGCTAAAGTTCAGTAGAGCTTCTGTCACACATTGAATGACGCTTTCGTTTAATCTTTTGGAAATGAACCCGTACTACCGGCTTACCCGGTAGCTCACCGAGCCCATTTAGTGGTACAGAAGATTTGCTAAGCTAAAGAACCTATCTGAAAAAATATCTATGAAGCGACTTCCTTTTGACAGCCAGCAAGTAATGCGCCGTACCGAAGACCTGATCAGCGCTGCTTCAAATCGCTACCGAATTACTGTCCAAGTTGCCAACCGAGCCCAGCGTCGCCGTTTTGAAGAATTCGACAGCCTTGACGAGTCAAAAATGAAGCCTGTTTTGCGCGCCATTGTTGAAATGTCAGATGAGCTGACTCAGCCGGAAATTATTGGCGAATAGCGAAAAGGCTTGCCCAGCATTAGGCGGCTTGCCCAGCATTTTGATTGGCAGATGTCGAATAGGACGTTGGTAATGAAGCGATACTCTTGGCTAGGCGCTGCATTGACGGCGTCCTTTTTGATTGTCTTGTTGTTGTCACTGTTTGGAGATTCCTCCAGCCAATGGAGTCGCGCGGAGGCGCAGGCCTCTAGGCGTGTCTCTCCCTCCACTATCTCAGCGCAGGTATACCAGCAGCATCCAGATTTTCCCCTTGAGAACCAATACATCAGTGAAGATACCGGCAATGTTGCCACGGAGAATACGCTGGTCGACCGGTTCATTCGCTACCACCTCTATGTGAAAAGACGACCAACTAACTTTCGGCTCGATTGGAAGCTGACGATGGCTGACTATTTGGGCGCTTTTGACCGGATGTCGCCAGAGCGCTACTCGGACTATGGCTTGAGAGACAATCCCTTTGCTGATGATATTGCTGCTATCGAGCGCATGACTGCTGAAGAGCGCGATCGCTTCGTCAATGCGATTTATGAGACTTACGTGGCAGCGGAGTAATGCTGCGCCAACTGCTGACTGGAGAGGGCTGGCGACTTGGCTGGAATCCCAATGCCGGGCAATTCTATGGGTTGCTGGGCGGTGAACTTTGGGCGCTGGAATTAACCGCTGTCGAATTTCAAGACTTTTGCACGGCGGTGCGATCGCTCAAGCATACGATGGCCGCTATGGCCGAGCAGCTGATGGCAGAGGAGCGCCTCACCTGTGAACAAGAAACAGAAACTATTTGGCTAGAAGCAGAAGGCTTTCCCTCGGAATACAGCTTGCGTTTTATATTGCTAACGGGTCGCCGAGGTGAGGGCGGGTGGCCTGCGGTAGCTGTGCCAGGCCTTTTAGGTGCCGTTGAGAAAGCAATAGAGCAGTTGCCGCTGTAAATGCTGGTCTTTATGGCGCTTGCCCGTGGCGATCACCTTCAGCATGCTGATGCAACCTTGCCTGTGTTCTTCCCTATTGCCAAGGGTTCGCCGCCTTTGTCAACGGTCGTAAGTGAAATTATCTAAACTTTCTGTATTTTTGGCTATCAGACCTTTCTGATAGCTGCGCTCAACCTTTATAAATAAGACGGCTTAATAAAATCAAGTTTTGCTATTTTATCTGAACGTCAAGGTCTCGCCGTTGTTTGCGACACCTGATATAGATAAAGGCAATCGCCTTGATTGCATCTATCTTCATTAGGGAGCTGAGTGACTGTGAAAGTAAGAGTTGTTAGCGACACGCTTTTTAAGCTCAGTCCTAAAATGTCGAGCGAGCTATCCAATTCAGAGAAGGTTTTTGTCAAAAACCGAACTGAATTTGAGCTGGTGTCTTACACTGCCGCGAGCGGTAACCATACCCGGCTGGTCTTGGCAAACCAGACCCTGGGCAATAATCAACGAGTCTGGTACGCCTTCAACCCAGATATCAAGATTCAAGCTTCTCCTGTCAAGCTGAGGGTGGTCAGCGATACGCTTTTTAAGCAGCGACCTATCCTGTCCTCTCAGCTGCCAGCGTCAGACAAAGTCTTTGTCAAGAACGGCACCAAGTTCGATTTAAGCTCCTACTTGCCAGCAGCGGGTAACCATCTCAAAGTGGCACTGGCCGATCAGTTCCTAGGGCCAAACAATCTAAACACTTGGTATGCCTATCAGCCAGACGTGCGAGTCAGCGGCTCCACCGTTAAGCTCAAGGTGATTAGCGATACGCTGTTCAAGCTAAAGCCCATTTTTTCCTACCAGCTTTCCGATTCAGAGAAAGTATTTGTCAAGAACGGCACCGAGTTTGAACTCGACGACAATCAAAAGGCAGCTGGTAACCACGTTCGGATATCACTGGCGACCACTGGGTTAGGCGATCGCAACATCAAAGACTGGTACGCCTACGCGCCAGATATCGTGGTCGAAGGTAACCCTTCCGACAACAACCCACATAAAGACGATCCATCGGCCAAGCCCCAGCCTGTTCCCGACCCAACCCCAGAGCCAACGAAGCCAACCCAGCCTGCCCCTCCCGTCCTCAAACCCAAAGACCCCACACCGGAGCCACCGAGGCCAAAGCCTACTGGTCCGTTTCGCCTACCGGGCTTTCGCAGCACGTTTTACCTTTCAGAGCCGATTGTGCCAAACGGCAACTTCACTTGGGCCGAAGCAACGAAGAATGGCAGCCGAATTCCGGTCAGCCGCGATGTGGTGTACGGCATTATTCGGATTGCCAGAGTTATGGAAGAAGTGCGATCGCGGTTAGGCGATCGCCCCATTCGCGTCAACTCCTGGTATCGTGACCCAGCCTCGAACCGCGCAGTCGGCGGTGCGAGATACTCTCGCCACATGTCAGGCGACGCCATCGATTTTGTCGTCATCGGCGTCCATGCCTACACCGTATACGACCGCCTCAACAGCTGGTGGGGCTCTCAAGGCGGATTGGCCAGCTCATCCATCTTTACCCACATCGACGCGAGAGGCTATTACGCTCGCTGGAGCTATGGGTATTAGATTCCGGCGAGCTTAAGGAACCGCTGACAGGAGGGTTTTGATTATCTGGTGTTCTTACAGGACAAAGTCCATGATAGTCCTGAGGACAGTCTGGAGGAAAATAAAGTATAGTACATATATACTTTATTCCTGCCAAGCTTCTTGGCACAGCTCATGCACACAGACAATGCAGAACTTATTCCAGTGGCATCGTTAGTTGAACGCTATAAAATTGCCAAAAGCGTCATCTACAAAAGAATGAAGGATCTGGAGATTCAAACCCAGAAAATTGGTATTCGGGCCTTTATCACTCAGCGTCAGCTGAATTTGCTGGATGCGCTTCATGAATTTATTCAAGGTGGCGGGAATACCGCTGAATTTATTTACTTTCGGGGCATAGACCCGAATGAAGACCTCACTGGGTTTTGAAGCGTGCCGGAGCAAAATGCTGTTACTTCAGTTCCTTAGGACAGTCCGCAATACACGGTGGTAACACGCTAGGCTGCGTTTCCCACTGCGACACAATGTCGGTAGTTCGCCATCTGAAGCTGTCTGATGTAGCCAAGTCAAAGGCTATAGTGGAAATTATGTATGGTATATCTACATAAGATTCCTGCGGATTGTCCAGAGGATTGGAGATGAGTAGTGGCAATATTGACCGCATTCCAGTCAATCAGCTTAGCGATCGCTACAAGCTGGCCCGAAGTGCTGTGTACAAGCGCATGGCCGACCTCGGCATCGAACGGGAAAAAATTGGTAACCGTGCCTACGTCAGCGCTGCTCAAGTTGCCCTGTTAGATGAGCTTCACAACTTTATCGGTGTCGGCGGAAACGTAGCAGAATTTATTGCCCGCAAGGGATTAGATAAGCCTGGAAACAATGCCGCTTCGGGGTCCACGGGTCAGACCTCAGGACAGTCGTCAGGATTGGCGCTCAGTCAGGGAGATATGGTGAAGCTGATAAGTGCGATCGCCGCCGAAATGAGCGCTCAGCTACAGCCCGCCCTAGCCCAATCAGCAGATCCGTTAGCCTACTATGAGTCTTTAGAAAAAGCAGCCTCTAAAAAATGGAAGCTAAGAACCTCAGAACTCGCCGCGCTGCTAAAGCTATCACCCACAGAAATTGATCGCTACAACCCCAGCTTCCGGGAAGCTGGGTTTATCTTTACGCGGGCTGGCTATCGATCTGGGGGCGAGGTGGCCTGGTTGGTATCGAAGGGGTAGTATAGTAGTAGTACACAAGAAAAAGAGCTAGCATTTCGCTAGCCCTCAGTTCATCTTTTGTGTTTGTCTCTGTCACATGTATGACGCTTACTGATTTCCATTGAGCCGGTATCAGTATTCCTGTCAACAGGTTGATAGTCGTAGCAAAGAGAGTGGTGTCGGTGATGACGTTGGTAGTGATGCTGACGGTAGCACTGGCACCACTATTGCTTTTGCGGCTACCTTGACGGTAGCGGGTCTTGATGGCAGTTGCCGTCAAGATTGCTTTAGGAAGGGGTCTTCGTAAAGCGTCCGAAGGACATTCCTGCCTTTCGCAATAGTAGCGGACTTTTAGTCGTTCTGGCATTTGTACGCCAGCGGAGGCTTTACCCACCAGTGGAAGCCGTTCCCCCTAAACCCTCAAGTCTTTTTGCTTGCATTCACTATAACATGTCCTCAGGACAGTTTGCAGGATAAAAATACGGATTTTCCTGCGGACTGTCCTCTGAGGCTTTTTGGGCTAGTAACTGTAGAACGGTTCACTTTCCTGCCAGCAAAAAGTAAGCACAACTAGGCAGCACGTTTTTTTGTTCTGTTCGTGCCTGTGCTATTCTTGATAAGCAAATCAGCCGCTTCGGGGCGTAGCGCAGCTTGGTAGCGCACTACTTTGGGGTAGTAGGGGTCGTGGGTTCAAATCCCGCCGCTCCGATTGGTGATTTGATGCACAAAACCAAAGGTCTCAAGCGCTTTTCAGGAATGGAGAGCGCTTGTACTTTATGTGGACTCGTGTATAGCGTTACATGAGCGCTCTACTTTTCAATTAGGTGTGCAGTTGCTGATGGGGTGGCGTTGACGTCTCTTCAAGTGCAGGTTGTTAGCAACTATGTGCATGCTGTAAAACATCAACAAGCGGATAAGTTTTGTACAACTATCAATGAAAGGTTGCGAAGGGTAAGTAAATGACAAGTGGTAGATCTGCTGACATTGAGCGACGGCTGACGCAGCTTGAAGAAGCGTTCGCTAGCGCTGGCGAGTTCCTCAGTGACGCTTCAGAGATAGTAAGACGTTCCCTGATCGCTACCGAGCGCAATGCTGCTGCTATCGAACGTAATGCTGCTGCTATCGAACGTAATGCTAATGCTATCGACTTGTTGACACAGCGTATTAATAGTCTGACCGCTGCTAGCGAGCGTCATGATCGCATCCTCGACTATCTACTCAGTCAGCAGACGAAGGGGAGTAATTAGCTTCCTAGGACTTCAGAAGACTATCGAAGACATACTGTAAGCTGCCTTCAAAAGAGGGTGGCTTTCGTCGTTAAGGGATAAATCCTCTTTTTAAGAGGGCTCTGCGTATAAAAAAGGAGAAAATCTTCTGATTTTTCTGGTTGGTGCTATTGTTTTGCGATATTTCAGCCTGTGGTGAGATGTTACAAGCTATCTTGAAATGTTGCGCAGCGCGATCGCACTTCAATACTCGTCGCTATATTCTGCGTGAATGCACGCATCGCTTGGGAAGTTTGCCCGCTGCCTGCATGGTTTACGACTCGCAGAAGTAAATAGGCTCATCAAGAATACTAAAGGAGAATTTTCATGGGACTCGAAGATAAGTTGAAGTCGACCGTTGATGGTCTTAAGGATAAGGCCGAGGGTGCAGTCGGCGACGCCGCTGAAACGCTTAAAGAAAAGGCCGAGGAAAAAGTCAAAGAGGTGACCTCTAGCGTAGAGGGTACTGTCGGTAGCACAGTGGACAATCTCAAGGACAGTATGGACAAGTTGACGTAGGCTGAGCGCTAACTGCGTTTGCCTAATAAAGACAAATCACCAATGATCTCATGTACGTAGGAGCCTGCCCGAGAGGGTGGGCTTTTTCATATCAGCTCTTTTCTTAAAGCTCTATTCGGTACAACTACCTATGGCACAATGGAGAGACTCTTAATACCTCTGACTTAAGCCTGTGAGTATCGCAACCAAGCCCGCCCGCCGAGCCGTTTTCCCGTTTACTGCGGTGATTGGCCAAGAAGACATGAAGCTAGCCCTAATCTTGAACGTGATTGACCCCAAGATTGGCGGCGTGATGATCATGGGCGATCGCGGGACTGGAAAATCTACCACTATTCGTGCCCTAGCCGACCTCCTGCCAGATATTCAGGTTGCTGCTGACGATCCTTTTAACCGAGCACCCGATAACCCCGACCTACAGGCAGAACGCAGCGGCCAAGACATTCCTGCCGCTGCCAAAAAAGTGCCGATGATTGACCTGCCGCTAGGCGCAACCGAAGACCGCGTCTGCGGCACCATCGATATTGAGAAAGCCCTTGCAGAAGGGGTCAAGGCCTTTGAGCCAGGTTTGCTAGCAAAGGCAAACCGAGGTTTGCTCTATGTCGACGAGGTAAACCTGTTGGACGATCATCTGGTCGATGTATTGCTCGATTCTGCGGCGTCGGGCTGGAATACGGTCGAGCGTGAAGGCATTTCTATTCGCCACCCTGCTCAGTTTGTACTGATCGGCTCAGGTAACCCTGAGGAGGGTGAGCTACGCCCTCAGCTCCTAGATCGCTTTGGCATGCACGCCGAAATTCGTACGGTGCGCGACCCTGAGCTGCGGGTCCAAATTGTAGAGCAGCGAACCGAATTCGACCGAGACCCAGAGGGCTTTACCGCTCGGTGCAAAGCCGACCAAGAAGCACTCCAGGCCAAAATTATCGGTGCTCAAAATCGCCTCAAAGACGTGACGATTGACGCAGACTCTCGCGTGAAAATTTCGCAGGTTTGCTCCGAGCTAGATGTAGACGGTCTGCGGGGAGACATCGTTAGCAATCGTGCGGCAAAGGCGCTGGCGGCATACGAAGGACGTATGGAAGTTACCCTCGACGACATTCAAAGAGTGATCGCGCTTTGCCTACGTCATCGCCTGCGCAAAGATCCGCTAGAGTCTATCGATTCTGGCTTTAAGGTCGAAAAAAC
>JBCBIK010000092.1:0-20217 GCA_038524545.1 Cyanobacteria bacterium J06623_4
ACCAGAGGAGAGTAAACGCTGGGCGCGGGGGCCATACCCGCAATCAAGGCAACATCGGCGACGCTGAGCTTATCGACGGTTTTTCCGAAGTAAATCCAGGCGGCATCGGCGACACCATACGCCCCTGCGCCGAGATACACCAGATTGAGATAGCGCTCTAATACTTTTTCCTTTCCTAACTCTTTTTCAAGCCGCTGGGCCAAAAAGGCCTCTCGGATCTTGCGCTGAAAGCTCTGATCCAAATTGAGAAAGGTGATGCGGGCGAGCTGCTGAGTAATGGTGCTGGCACCTTCGACGACGCCACCACTCGTAACGTTGGCAACCGTTGCTCGGGCAATGGAGCGATAGTCTACGCCGTTGTGCTCGTAAAACCGGCGGTCTTCAGAGGCGATGAAGGCCTGAACGACGACGTCGGGAATTTCATCGAAAGCTAGGCTTTCTTGAGCGGTAGGGCCAACCTTCTGGAGGATCTTGCCGTCGCCTGCTTTTAGCGTGATGGTGCCGCTACGCTCAAAGGTCAGCGCTTTGGTCACATCTGGCACAGTTTCCTGGAGGTTGCTCCACAGTAGATATATTCGTGCGCTGGGTCCGGCAATGCCAGCGCCAACCAGTAGGAGCAGCCAAAACCAAATGCGAGTGTAGGCCGGGCGACGGGGGCTGAAGTGGCGAGTTTGCGCTTGGGGTGTGGCTGGGAGCGCTGCGCCGCCAGGTCGAATATTATTTGTCCGGTTGGCAGGGGAGAGGTTGCTACTGATGCCGTTACGGCTGGCGATAGTTTTGCCGTTCCCATTTCTGCCGGTTGCACCTCTGCCGTTTCCGTTGCTGGAGGGTATGCCGACTCTAGGACCACTGGCTTTAGGATTACCCGTGCGCGTGGGCCGACCCGTCCGAGGTAGTTGGCGACTGGGCTGACCTGTTCTATGGAGGCTGCGTGAGGTTTGCTTAGATGAGCCCGTTAGCCGGTTAGACCATTGTTTCAGCTGTGAAAAAAGGTTCGCCACTTCAGTAGATTCTCCAGACGGCCTCACCGTCATTGACAGCTCTGATTTGCCGGTAACCCAATCCGGCGGATGCTTTGTTTTAGATGCTACCACGGCCTGTTAATTCACTTCTTTGTGAACTAGGCCGGTTCTGTTAACCGGGCGATCGCAAAAGAAATCAGGTGGTTTTGTTTTGACCAGGCTAGCTAGCTAGGCATGTAATTGACTAGGTCACTGTGCCCAAGAGCCAGTGCCATCACCAACATCCCGAGCACCAGGAAAGGCTGAGCACTCGCCTGATACTTCACGTCATTTTCCAGCGGGTCGCGCAGAAAATACATGTCTTGGAACGTAATTTGAGGAATGATGAGCAGAATGAGCAGCACGGCGTAGAGATTCTTGTGAATGCTCATGAGGTAGGCTGCCATTCCCCCCTGAAAGACATCGATCATTAAGACACAAATCCAAGCTGCCGTCTGTACACCGAACATCACAGGCAGAGACTTGAGCCCTAGCTGTCGATCGCCCTCTACAGCCTTAAAGTCGTTGACCACAGCAATTCCTAGCCCTGCCATGCTGTAAATCAGCGTCAGCACAATAATCGTAGGATTCAGCTCGCCAAACAGTGCGTGGCCTGCCCACCAAGGCAAAGCGATGTAGCTAGCCCCGAGGGCATAGTTGCCAAGCCAGCCATTTTGCTTCAGCTTGAGCGGCGGGGCGGAATATATATAGGAGACCAGCGACCCACCGACAGCTAGAGCAAATAGGGTGGGAAACTCGTGATCTGCCCACACGTCTAGCCCGTAGGCGACGGCCAAGCCTGCCAGCAGCAATACCCAAATCTGCACCTGTACCTGCTTGAGCGAGATCGCACCAGAAGGAATCGGGCGATTGGGCTCATTGATGGCATCTAGGTCGCGGTCGTAGTAGTCGTTGATCGTTTGGGTGTAGCCGGTCAGTAGGGGCCCTGACATCAGCATGCAGGCTGCAGAAATCAGGACATTTTCAACGCTCCAGGTAAACTTCCCTGAAGAAGCTGCCCCGCACACGACTCCCCAAATCAGGGGAATCCAAGTGATGGCCTTCATCAGCTGAAGACGAATTTTCCAAAGGGAGGTTTCGCCTGCCTGAGCGCCTTTCATGCCAAGCAGCTGTCGGGCTTTGCCGTTGCTTTCGGCAGGCGATCGCGCTGCAGTTGCTAACGGTGTCTCTTCCGTCATTGTCAAATTCCTTCTATAACTAAAGCCGCCGCTAACCAAAAGAGATAATTAGGTAGCCAGATTGAAACTTAGCACCGGTAACGCTTCTGCCGTTGAGCGCGGCGGGTAAAGACACATTATGCCGCTGATCGCCAGCTTCGACTGTTACTTCTGGGCCGTATTGGGTGAGTTTTACCTGGGTTTTGTCAAATCCTGGTAAGAAAAGCTTAACAGTACTGTTGGCGGTATCTACTGCCATCGGACTCGGCACGTCGACCGGTGCGGTCAGGTCGGGCAACGCGGCGACAATCGGCGTCCAGCGGTTGCCGCTGTCGGCATGGGGCAGTGGCGTGATGGGGAGCGGGTCAAAAGCTGCCGTTGCTTCTGCTGGATCGGCCCGGTCAGACAGTCCAGCGTTGACGAGCGTACCAGCGACCGTGAGGCCAATCTGCTGAGCTGCGCTCCAGAGATATTTACCCGTTGCGATCGCCAGCGAATCGTCACTGGTAACCACATAGGCCCGTAGCTCCATCGGGTCTCTGACCATGGCTTTGCCCTTGGCAACCATCGTCTCTACCGTCTGCGTTTCGGGCTGACTCCAGATATCTCCCGAGAGCCCGCTGCTAAATACTGCGCCGGTAACCGGTGCAATAAAAGGAGAGATAGACCGATAGAACTGGGAGGTTTGAAAGACCTGCTTAAACCGCCGGAAGTACCAGTCTACGCCGCCAATCGCTCCCCACATGCGCAGGCTTGTCTGGTCGCCTGACCCGTCGTGGACAATGACGTCGTACTGAGTGCTTTCGGTGTATTCGCGAATCGCATTTAGCGCTAAGAACTCATCCATTCCTGGAATAACGCTAAGCTCTTGTCCAAATACCGCTTTGAAGAAAGGGTCTCGCAGGTACTGGGCCTCAAAATTTTTGAGCTTCTCCCAGTTTTCTTCTAGCAAAACGGTGGTCTGAAGCTGCACGGCTTGGAAGCCGCCCGCTAGACCCTGGCCGTTTTGAGCGATTGCCGTGGGCTGATTGCCGACAGTGGTCCCCAGTAGAAGAGACAGTGCAGGCCCTGCTTCTTGCGAGAGCAGCAGCACGCGCTTACCGCTGCCTGTGAGCTTTTGGGCGGCGGCGATGGCTGCTGTAGAGCGGCCTGTGCCACCTTTGCCTAGAAATGTGAGAATCAGCGTCATAAAGGTTATCGGTGGGTTGATAGCTTGGCCGGTCAGCTAGTTGACTGGCCGCAGCTCATCTTCGAAGAACCAAGTGGTGAAGTCATCTGCCTCAAAGCTGACTAGGGCACCGATGTTCTTTCCATCCAGCACTTTAAATTCTTTGACGATGGCGGTTTGGCCGAGGCGTGCGGCGAGATCTTTCGCGACGCGATCGCGCATGCGGCGTACCTGAACCCGCTGTCCAATTTCTAAGTCCATGTCTAATAAACTGTATCCTTACTTAATAACTGCGTCTGAAGACCAATTATCAGTCTATCAGCGACTTGTGCTCTCCTGTAGAGTTTTATTCTTGCCATGCTTGCCAAAAGAATTTTGCCCTGCCTCGATGTAAAAGCCGGTCGGGTGGTGAAGGGTGTCAACTTCGTCGACCTAAAGGATGCGGGCGATCCGGTAGAGCTGGCCAAGGTCTATAACGAGGCGGGTGCAGATGAGCTGGTTTTTTTGGATATTACGGCTACGCACGAAGACCGCGATGTCATCTACGACGTGGTTTATCAAACGGCGGAGCAGGTGTTTATTCCGCTGACGGTGGGGGGGGGTATCAGCTCACCGGACACGATCAAAAAACTGCTGCGGGCGGGTGCCGACAAGGTGAGCATCAATTCGGCTGCGGTGCGCGATCCTGAGCTGATTGACCGGGCGAGCGATCGCTTTGGTGCTCAGTGCATTGTGGTGGCGATTGATGCCCGTCGCCGTCCGGCCTCTGCTGAGGCAGATGCGAGTGACGATGGTCCTGAGCCCGGCTGGGATGTCTTTGTGCGAGGTGGCCGCGAGAATACTGGGCTAGACGCGGTGGAATGGGCCTGCGAGGTAGTGCGACGCGGTGCGGGTGAGCTGCTGGTGACGAGTATGGACGCAGATGGCACGCAAGCCGGATACGACTTGACTTTGACCCGGGCGATCTCAAGTCGTGTGGATGTTCCGGTCATCGCTTCGGGTGGGGCGGGCACTTGCGAGCACATCTACGAAGCGCTCACCGATGGCAACGCTGAAGCCGCTTTGCTGGCGTCTCTTTTGCACTACGGTCAGCTGAGCGTCGGCGAAATCAAAAGCTATCTGGCTGAACGCGATGTAATCGTGCGCCAATAAACCGGTTAAAAGCCTTTGCAGAAACCTCGCAGCACGCTGGCCTGAGTTTTGAGTCGATAATATTTACAAAACCTTATGAAACATAAGTTTTTTTGAATTGTCTACTACTCTTAACAAAGTATTGACAAAAAGCTTAAATTACTCTTTCAGAGTTTGCCTGCTTTCATGGATAGGCTCAAAACGGAGCAATAGCGGGCTATTAAAAGTTCTTGGCGAACATCAATAAAACAAGATACGTGCATCCTCGGTTTCCCGAACTCTGAAAAGTCTGTTAAGCTATGTAAAAGTTCCACGGGTAAGCTTTTAACTTACGGCCTTACTGTGTGGTGCGAGGGCTGGTTCCTATCAGGCAAGTCTTACGAAGGCAAAGCTTATGTGGCCAGGGTTTGCGAGATTTCACAAAGCCTGTGCCCTGCTGGTTAACTGCAAACTATTAGGTCCCAAACCTCTGATCGATGGTCTTCCTGATTTTAACAATTGTTATTGGTCTAGTTTTTTGGGCTTTGCGCCTGATGGATAGGGCCGTCGAAAATCAAGAATTTTCACTGATGCTGGCAGGCTTTCTTGTCGCTTCTTCGGCTGCTGCCATCGTGGGTGTGTACTTTTTGATGAGCGATTACCTTACGTTTATCAACCATGCTGGCGCTACTTTTGATGGATACGATACTGCCATCATGGGTAGCGATTTGCCTGCGTGGCTAGACCAGATAGAGTCTGGCTCGTAGTTGATGCATCATTACAGTCTATTCAATGCCTGCGTCAGCGCGTCCCAAGTAGACGGGCCAACGACAGCATCTACAACCAACTGCTGAGCCGCTTGAAAGGCTTCAACGGCTGCTTGAGTTTGCACGCCGTAGCCACCATCAATGGCGCCGTCGTAGTACCCAAGTGCCTGCAGCTCTCTCTGGAGCTGGGCGACGGCAGGGCCTTCTGCATCCGGTCTGAGGATGGGTGGACCGCTAGGAACGTTGGCCTCTGCGGGGGCGGGAGTAGTGGCTGCAGGGGCGGGAGTAGTAGCTGCAGGGGCGGGGGGGGCGACGGG
Source organism: Cyanobacteria bacterium J06623_4 (assembly GCA_038524545.1). Taxonomy (GTDB): domain Bacteria; phylum Cyanobacteriota; class Cyanobacteriia; order Phormidesmidales; family Phormidesmidaceae; genus Phormidesmis. Next base: position 5,542 of record JBCBIK010000092.1, read on the forward strand.
CTGGCTCTGAGCGGTACCGCCACCCACAGCGCCCTGAAAATCGTTGGGATTGGGCAGAAGCTTTTGCCAGGTAGAAGGGCCTGCAATGCCGTCAGCGGCGATGCCAGCGGTGGATTGGAAGCTGGCAACGGCTGCCTGGGTGGGCTGAGTGTAGTTGCCGTCTATGGAGCCTTGGTAAAAGCCGAGTAGCTTAAGGATGGCCTGCAGCTGGCGGACAGATTCTCCTGTGCTTTCTTCTGTGAGCGTAGGGTAGAGCGCCGCCTGTGCTAAGTGCTGAACGAAGCGGTTCTCGCTGGTGGTTTTGATGGCAGTAGTGGCTTGTGCCACGGCTGGCCTCATAGCGCTTGCTGTGAGTGTAGTCGTTGCGAGCGCGGTGGCTGTGAGGATGGCTGAAAGGACTGGTGGAACTGCCGTTGGCTGAAAAGATGAACTATTTTTTTGCGATCGCCCCATTTCGGGTTTCCTCAACCTGCTGAAGAGTGCCTAATTTTAGTCATAACCATATAAACAGATATAATTCCGGGTGAAAAGAGCGATCGCTGAAAGTCATGAATGCCGTAAAGCCTATCGTCTCTTCATTATCGCCATCCACGACACAACCTACGGCGAAACCCACAGCGGAACCCACAGCGAAACCCGCAGTCAGTACACCTCACTTTACTGCTCAGTCAACTGGTGCGATTGACGAGAGATTTTTTCAGGGAGCTGTGTTTGGCCTTCAGCTCGCGCCCATAGCCCTACAGTTTGGTGGCTCTGCCGCAAAAGGCTCCACGGTGGCGTCTCCCGAAAGCCTGTCGTTGCTGACTCGCTGCTTCGAAAGCCTGAGCGCTTTTCTTCAGGCGCCCAATCAGTTTGCCCCTGAGCTAGCTGGCCCCGAAGCAGTGCTGAACAGTGTGCCAATATTGCTACGCTACTGCGACCATCCTGCGCAGCGATGGCAGCGTCTGTCTGCCTTCTCGCCTGCTGTGAGTGCACTCTGCTGGGTGTTAGGTGATGCTTTGGCGCTGACCGTTCAATCGCCTTCGCTGTTCTCCTGTTCGCTCGCAGGTGAGCCAATGCTGACCTGGATAGATGACTATGCCCGTGAGTACGCGTCACGGCAAGCAGCGCTCGGCGAAGACCATGCTAAGCGCTGCCAACTACTGTGGTCGGCGATCGCACACCAGGTGCTAACCGTAGGTGAGCCTACAATGTCAGCAACTCCTGATGCATCTTTTGCGAGATTTTTTGCGTCGATAGGTGGGGCGACTGATGCAGATAGGCAGGTCGCTGGGGGTATTGCAAGTGCGCTCTTGCATGCCGGTGACTACGGTGCGTCTGTGAGAGCAGCAGCGTGCTTTCGAGGGGTAGCGCCTTGGGTGGCGGGGCTCGTGAGTGGCGCTATGAACGGACCGTCTGCATTGCCCATGCTATGGCAGCTACAGGCGGATCGGGCTAACGTTGTGAGCTCTCAGCAGCGCCGTTTGATAGCTGAAGGGCTATATGCGCTTTGGTCTGGCCAGTGGTTTAGTTAAGGGGATAGCTAAGGGCCAGGTAAACCGTAAATCAGGGGTTTCATAGCCGGTGTGTTGCTTTGCAGAGGGAATTGGGAAAGGTGAAGAGAACGTGTCCACAGTGCTGTTTAGCGAACACTCACCCGCAAAACGGCATACTATAATGGCCAAATGAAGTATTTAGTGACCCGATACTATTCGCTGCATATGACCGCTAGTAGCCCGGCTACAGCGGACTGTTAGGCAATCCATCCGGTAGGGCTCATGGATGTTCTCCGTTACATTGCCAGTCGGGTACATAGAATTTGGGCGCATTCGTTTTTGTGGCTAAAGCGTCCTAGCGGTCAGCTAAGGCGGCAGCTCAACCATCGCTGTTCGCCTTGGGTGAGCGGTGCCCAGCGATTTTTGCTGCTCGAGAGCGCGGTGGACCTGCCGGAGAGCCTACCCGAGTCGGTTGGCGCTGACAGTAAAAAAACAGCAAAGCTATCCAATACCGACTCTGAATATCCCGTTTCAGAGCGCCCGGGAAAAGCGCGGTCAGTCGATAAAGTGCCGGCTAATAAGGTTCCGCCTGATCAAGTTTCGGCTGAGAAACCTAGGGCCAATCAGCGTTTGGTTGATAGACGTTCAGCCAATACGCGCTCAGTGCCTAAGCGCTCGACTGGGCAGGTGCTGATCCGTTCGCAGAGGGGCGCTCGCCGCACTTGGACAGTTACCCTGCTGGCAGTGCTGATTTTGGCGACTTCCTTTGGCCAAAGGTTTTACCGTCAGCCAGGGCTAGATGTTCGCTCAGTATCGCCGAAGACTTTTTACGCACCGGCGGCCGCGGTTATCGAAGATAAGAAGGCTACCGAGCAGCAGCGGGATGATGTTCGTAACGGTACTGTTCAGATTCTGAAGATTGATTTGGAAAGGACGGCGGCGGCAGAGCGATCGCTAGAGACACTCTTGCAGCAAGGCCGCGAGCTGCGCGAACAGGCAGGTCGTCCCAATTTTTTGAATCTAGATACCCTATCTCAGCCGACTCAGGACTTTTTGTTTCAAGCCTCCGATGCCGAATGGCAAACGGTATGGCGGCTAGCGAAGCTGTCGACGTTGTCTGTAGAGCAGCTGGACAGCAGCGGCGGGCGGGCTAGTGACGAATCCACAGCAGACGCCCAATCCGAAAATGAAGGTAGTGGAGATGACTTGGCCATTCCTCCGCAGGTGCCATTACCACCGCAAATTGCTGCTCAGGTGCGATCGCTAACCCCTAAGCAAAAATCTGCTTTGCTGGAACTACTGGCCTACCGCGATCTGTCTAGCCCGAAAGGGTTAACGATGCTCCAAACCCGCCTCGATACTCGCAGGCGCCAGTATCGCAGGGCCTACGAAGATTTGGTGGCCGCGGCCAGCACCCAAGATCAGCCCCTCTACAACTACAGGCTGTTCGAACTCTCTGAAGACCAATGGCTGGAGCTAGAGCGTAATGCCCGAGAAATCTTTACGAGCATTATGCTGCAGGGGATTCATGAGGGCGCTCCGGAAGATTTATTGCGGCGGGCTATTGAAGCGCGCGTTCCCAGAGAGTCGAGTGTCAATGTGCAGCAGCTGACGGCAGATGTGATCGCAGCGGCTGTCTCGTACAATCTGGTCCCCGATGTGGAGCGCACTTGGCAGCAGGCTGAGCAGGCGGTTCGCCAAATCGACCCGGTGATGGTTTCGGTGCAGAAGGGAGACCTGATTGTCCGAGCCAATGAGACGATTGACGCTTCTGATTTTGTGCTGCTAGACCATTTTGACCTGACAGATCGCTACTTTAACTGGGTGGGTCTCTGTGGCTTTAGCGTGCTTGTAGCCGCTGCTGTGGCGGTTTATTTATGGGTAGACCACCGGCAGATCAACCAGCTGAATCAGCGAGACCATATTTTGGTGCTCTTGCTGTGTTTGGTGGTGTCTATTTTGGCGGCGCTGCGGGTGCCGACGTTTGGGCTACCAGCCGTTGGCCTGCTGGTGGGTAGCTTTTATGGCCCGGCGTTGGGAATAACGGTGGTGGGGCTGCTGACGCTACTCATGCCTATCGGTGTGCCGCTAACTGACCTAATTCCATTGCTGGCTGGTGGGTCGGCGGCCTTGTTGGGGAGTTGGATTGCGCCTCAGCTGCGATCGCGCGAAGAATTTGCCCTACTTGGTGGGTTTGTTGGCCTTAGTCAGGCAGCGGTGCACTTAGTGCTGACGCTGATGCGGTTTACGGTGGCGGCGCCGCTCTGGAAAGCTGTCTTTGTGGGCTCTGCGCTGCACGGTTTGTATGGCATTGCCTGGAGTGTGGTGGCGCTAGGGGTGAGCCCGTACCTAGAGCATTTCTTCGATGTGGTTACCCCCATTCGCCTAGCGGAGCTATCAAACCCCAATCGCCCGCTGCTGAAGCGACTGGCTGCAGAGGCGCCTGGTACATTTCAGCACACCATGTTTGTGGCTAATTTGGCGGAAGCTGCTGCCCGCGCTTTGGGCCGAAATGTGGAGCTGGTGAGGGCGGGCACGCTTTACCACGACATTGGTAAAATGCACCGGCCCCAAGGCTTTATCGAAAATCAAATGGGTGGGCCGAATCTCCACGACACGCTAGATGACCCTTGGGAGAGTGCCAGCATTATCAAAAAGCATGTGACCCAGGGGCTTGTAATGGCCCGAAAATATCGCTTACCCCAGGCCGTTCAGGCGTTTATCCCTGAGCATCAAGGCGATATGAAAATCAGCTATTTCTATCAGCAGGCGAAGGAGCGTCAGGCCAAGGAGCCGACGCTGGTGGTCTCGGAGTCGGACTTTAGCTACGACGGTCCGATTCCTCAGAGTCCAGAGACGGGCATTACCATGCTGGCAGATTCTTGCGAAGCGGCATTGCGATCGCTCAAGCCAGATGCTTCTATAGATGAGGCCTACACCATGGTAAACAAGATTTTGCGGGCTCGCTGGCGCAACCGACAGCTAATAGACAGCGGCCTGAGCCGAGAAGACATGGACGTGGTCGCCAGCGTGTTTATCCAGGTGTGGCAGCAGCATAACCACAAGCGAATTGCCTACCCCAAGAACGTGCTGGCTACGCCAGAGGCTTGACCGCTCCTGGCTTACGTTTCCGCCTCGCCTGTTCTTATGGGCCTTCCTGCGCTCTCTTCTGCCATGCTCCACCTCAGTAATTTACGGGTCACCTTTTTGCCCGGAACGCCGCTGGAAAAGTCTGTGTTTCAGGGCCTTTCTCTCACCATTCCACCGGGCCAGTTTGTGACGGTGATTGGCAGCAACGGTGCTGGCAAGTCGACCCTGCTGAACGTGCTGAGCGGCGAGGTCAATACCGCAAGCGGTCTGCAGGCCGGGAAGGTATTGATTGGCGACTACAACGTGACGAGCTGGTCGGTAGCGCGCCGAGCGAAGTTAGTTTCCCGCGTCTTTCAAAATCCGCTGGCAGGCTCTTGCGCGGATCTGTCTCTGGAGGAGAATTTGGTGCTGGCTCAGCGGCGATCGCAGTCTTTGAGCTTGCGTCCTGCCCTCACCAAGGCGCTGAGAAGGCAGTTTCGTGAGCGGCTGGCAACCCTAGGACTGGGGCTAGAAGATCGGCTCGGTGACAAAATGGGATTGCTCTCTGGCGGGCAACGCCAGGCCGTGAGCCTACTTATGGCAACGCTGGCACCGACGCAGGTACTTTTGCTCGATGAGCACACGGCAGCGCTAGACCCTAAAACAGCGAGCTACATTCTTGACCTGACGAGAGAACTGGTGGCGAGCAAGCAGCTGACAACGCTGATGGTGACGCACAGTATGCAGCAGGCATTGGATATGGGCGATCGCATTCTCATGCTGCACGACGGCAAGATTGCGCTCGATATTTCGGGAGATGAGCGAGCGGGTCTGCAGGTGAGTGATTTGCTAGACGCTTTTGCCAGAGAGCATTCTATGAGCGGCGATGTGAATGTGATCGCCGACGATTCACTGTTACTCGGATAGAGCTACTGGGATAGAGCGACTAAAAAAACAAGTATGAGAAAAAAGGGGCGATCTCGAACGGATGATTTTAGTAAATATGTACTATAATTTGTTCTGATCTTAGTTCATCAATGTCCGCTTTTTCTGCAAGTTTTTGTCTGATACCTGACAGAGTGGCTGTGGAACAGGTGAATTATAAAGTTGTGGCACGCAAACGGCGGGGCAAACAGCACTGATGTAGAAGGTGCCGCATCGAACAAAAACATGTCGTTAGACCGATGTATGGTGCTGCCAGCCCGTATTTAGATAGTCGTACGTCGTACTTTAATAACTGCTTTTTAGGTCCTGCTTGCACAGCACCTCTGTGTCAAGTGGATTTGCACAACAGTCGTATCAGATAGCTAAATAGGCAGACTTCCTTAAAGGTAGTTTACAAACTTCCACATTCTTTTAATAATCAACCACTTGACTCAGATAAAAATGCTCATATTCTTTTCGTAGCAGAGTATTTCTATCTCTTGTGAGAAACGACTTTCATATTGCGTGTGCTTTGCACCGAACACCCTTCACCCAATGTCTGAGAATCAGTTTTCTCATAAACGTTACAGTTTGTTACTATTGTCTAAAGGTTCAAGGGTAATCGTTCGATTGCCTTTTGTCCGATAGCCGTAGCTGTGTTGCTTTCTGCATCTGACTGACTCCTCCAAATTCCTACTGCTCCGCGATTTTTATATGAAAGCTGCTGCTCCCTCAAGCGACCTCGTCCGTACCTATCTAAAAGAGATTGGCCGTGTTCCCCTCCTTACCCACGAAGAAGAGATCATTCTCGGTAAGCAGGTAAAACAGCTGATGTCAGTGACTGCCATACAGACTGAATTAGCCGAATCCCTCGGTCATGAGCCTAGTCAGGCTGAGTGGGCAGAGGCTGCGGGTCTTTCTGTAGAGGAGCTTACTGGCGTTGTAGACGCTGGCGAACGTGCCAAGCGCAAGATGGTAGAGGCCAATCTGCGGCTCGTGGTGTCTGTCGCCAAGAAGTACATCAAGCGCAATGTAGACCTATTGGACCTCATTCAGGAAGGCACGATTGGTATGCAGCGCGGTGTAGAAAAGTTTGACCCTGCGAAGGGCTACCGATTTAGCACCTATGCCTACTGGTGGATTCGTCAGGCCATCACGCGTGCGATCGCCGAAAAAAGCCGCACTATCCGCCTCCCCATTCACATCACCGAAAAGCTCAACAAAATCAAAAAGACCCAGCGCCAGTTTGCGCAAATGAACGGGCGCACGCCGACCATTGCCGAAATTGCCGAAGACACCGGTCTCACCACCAAGCAGGTCCGCGACTACCTAGACAAATCCCGCCAGCCTCTCTCGCTCGACCTACGCGTAGGCGATAACCAAGACACCCAGCTGGGCGACCTCCTAGAAGACGACGGCCAAACGCCCGACGACTACGCCACCCAGTCTTCGCTGAAGAGTGACCTACGCCGCATCATGGCCGACCTAACGCCCCAGCAACAGCGCGTTATCTCCCTACGCTTTGGCCTCGAAGATGGCAAAAACATGACCCTTGCGAAGATTGGTGCAATGCTAGAAATCAGCCGCGAGCGAGTTCGTCAGATAGAGCGAGAGGCCCTTACGAAGCTTCGTAAACGACAGGGTGATATGCGTGAATATCTAGCGGGTTAGAGCATAGTCGAGACCTGCTTACTGGAGTTTTCGTAGAGCTGTCGTGCTCGCAGGACAGAGAGAAAGCCTGTTATGATGCGGGTTGGCCTTTTTTCTGTAGCGCGTGACCTCTCAAGAACTTCTGCTGCTGTTATTTTCGGTCGTGACTGCTGCTTGCGGTCAGCTGTTGCTTAAGCTGGGTGCGGTCAAGATAAATCTACTTGAAGCGTCGACTTTGCTGGGTAAGGTCTGGGAGGCAGTGACGATTCCGGAGTTGATTATTGGACTGACGTTTTATGGTCTGAGCGCGGTTAGCTATATTTTATTGCTGACGCGGGTGAAGCTGAGTGTGGCTGCTCCGGGCACGGCTTCGATCTATATCCTGTCGGTGCTAATCGGTATTGTGGTGCTCAAAGAGCCTGTGGTCCCGGCGCGATTGCTGGGTTTGGCGCTGATCGCCTGCGGTGTCGTATTGGTTGTGTCTAAGTAGCAGATTAAGTCGTATACCTATTCACTCTGTCTTGTGACAGTGCCTCACAGCAAAGGGATGCGGCCTGTCGACATCATTTTGTACCCTACCGCCATAATGATAAAGGCAAGGAAGAATTCCCAGAGGCTAGTGGGATTTAGGATGGCCCGGCTGCTGACGAAGACGCAGAACACGCCGGTGATGATGGAGAACCAGCCGATGCCTCTAAAAGTTCTGGGTAAAAAGACGAGGCACAGCACGCCAATGGCTAGTGCGATGACTGAAATGTCCGCTGCAATGCCCCTCCAGAAGTAGGGATATACGTTCGTTGTGAAGAAGATGTTGTGGCCTAGCAGATAGATGCTCCAGAACAGAAGACCAAAGCCAATGAGTTTGATGAGCGCGCGCATGGTGATGGGAAAAAGTAGTGATTCCCTATCAGAATGCCTAAGCAAGCTGGGTAATTGAACAGCTCGCGGCTGAAGTTAAGTAATCTTCTGTAATAGGTTTATAAAATGGGCGTAAAAAGCCTGCCGGTGATGTTTGTAGCTTGCGGTAGTGTGTTGGGGGCTTTGGGCGCGATCGCACCACTATGAAATCGCAGCTCGCTTGTAGTACAATAGAACTAATTCCACATAACTTGACGATGTGTGCCTCTGCTAGCCCTGGCAGGGGCTCTTTTTTGCGGCAAGTTTGGTGGCAGGTATTGAGCTGAGTCGATAGTAACCATGGAGGCTCATATGACTGCGCTGATACGGCGGTGGGAGCGACACTATATATTAGAGGTCTCCAACCGTTGAACATGACTTAACATGGCCGCTGATTCTTCGCTCCGTTCTCGTTCTGCTGATCCTCAGAGTCAGGCCTTTTACCCACCTAAGCAGCTGCCGTTGATGGCTCGTTTGGTGCAGAGCATTAGCTATCCGCTGGCCCGCGTGCTCTACAAGGTGCGGATTTTTGTATCTGAAGAATCTGTGGGAATGGTGCGCTCTATTGACGATGCTCGCATTGTGTTTGTGTGCAATCACCCGACGATGGAGGATGGAATTACGCTATTTGTGCTGTCGGCCCGGCTGGGTCAGCTGTTTCACTATGTGGTGGCTTACGAGGCCTTTAGCGGGCTCATGGGCTGGTTTATTCAGCATTTGGGGTGCTATTCGATTCGTCGGGGCTTGGGCGATCGCGCTAGCATCAGTCAAACCCTGTCTCTGCTCAAGCAGCCTCGCTGCCGACTGGTGATTTTTCCGGAGGGCGGATGCTCGTACCAAAATGACACCATCATGTCTTTTCGTTCGGGTGCGATTCAGCTGCCGATGTCGGCGCTGGCCCAGCTCGCTAGAAAAGCTGAGTCGCCAGCTCAGGTTCCTGACTTATACGTGGTGCCGCTCAGCTTGAAGTATCAGTATCAGCAGCCTATGCAGCGGGTGATTGAGGCGCTGCTATCTCGGCTGGAAGATCGGCTCAATCTCGACGCTGCCGATTTGGATAACTATCAGCGACTGCGCCGGGTTGGCAACCAAGTGATTTTACGCATTGAGCAGGAGGCCAATCTATCCAACACAGGTGACTTAGATTGGAATGAGCGTATCGAGCGCCTGCGGAAAATTTTTATTGAAAAGTGCGAGTCTGCGCTGAATATTGCGCCTAATTTGAATGCGCCGATTCGTGAGCGTGTTTACCGGGTGCAGGCAGAGCTAGAAGACCTAGAGGCAGCGATAGAGTTAGCTGGCGATAAGGCCAACGCTTCGGGGTCTAAAAGCTTAAATCCGCAGAAAATATATTGGGACACGGTAAGACTGCTGAATTTTGATGCCATTTACGATGGGTACGTTGCTGAGGCGCCTACGCAAGAGCGATTTCTTGATACGCTCACGCGCATTGAGCGCGAGGTGTTTCACTTGGAGCATGCGCAGCCCAAAGCACCTCGAAAGGCTCGGTTTTATATCGGCGCGCCTATAAACCTGAAGCACTATCTGGCGGAGTATCAGGATGATCGCTCGGGTACTGTGGAGCGATTAGCTGTTTATTTGCATGATGTGATGCAGGCCAACTTAGAGAAATTGACTGAGAGAAATTGACTGAGAGAAATTAACTTAGAACGATAGAAAGGGCGATAGAAGCTTTCTGAGTTTTTCTCCCGAAGCAAGTTAGAAGGCGTGTTCTGCAATCTGCAAGTGAACGCTGCACAGATGTTTTCGAAACAAAGCTTTTAACTTTTGAAGCGTTTGATGTGGTTGGCTTTCAAGCTGTCAGTGATTCACCTCACAAATAAAGGTCTTCACACGCTTCTATGATGGAATATGAAATTGCCTTATGGTAAATGTATCTTTTGTCACTGATTTAGACCCATAACGCTTTCCTGAAAATCTGCTCTATGGCTCGTCTGCCCTATCGTCCAAAGTCTTGGCGTCCACTCCGAAAACTTATAGTAGAGCTAAGGCGGACCGCGCGTAGGTCCCGTTTTCAGCCTGAAAAAGTACGTAAAAATACTTGGTTGCAGCACCGGCTGAGGAAGGCTGCTCAACGAAAGGTGCAGCCTAGTCGCCTGATGGCTCGTCTTGCTCAAAAGCAAGCTCGCAGACGTCTCCTTCGCCGGGTGACGCTTGCCTGCACGCTGACTATTGTGATCGCAGGCGGCACCTGGAGCCATCTATTTATTCAGGAAAAAGTGACTTTAGGCGGTGTGCCCTACGGCATTATCGACAAGTTTTGGAATGACCGAATCGCTCGCAATGCCTATTTTGCTGGAGACCGGCAGGGCCTGCACGACCGTCTTCAGGTGCTTGGGATTGAAGAAGATATCAAGGACTTTTATCGCGATCGCTTCACAAACGAACACGAACTCGACCGCTACATTCACCAAATCATGTTTGACCGGACAGGCTATGTCGGTAAAGCTTACGAGGTAAACAATTATGGGCGACTGATTTCAGTAAAATACAAGCGCTGATTTTCGTCCTTGCCTTCCCTCTATGACGCTTTCCCTTCAGGCCTTTGACCAGACAGAGGCAGCTATCCGCTGTGAGCTACCGTCACCCCTCGTGCCTGGCGACTTGCTGTATGTGATCTCTCCCAGCGGCGGGCTGCAGCCTTCTGAAAATTTTGAAGCGGGGCTCGATATCTGGCGGCAGCGTGGTTATCGGCTGCATCTGTGCGATGGCTATGATGCCTGCTGGGGATATCTGGCAGGGTCGGACGATAACCGTAGGCAGCAGCTGATGACCGCGCTGCACGACCCTCACTGCAAAGGCATTTTGTGTGCTCGGGGCGGCTATGGCGGCACCCGTTTGCTAGAAGGTTGGTCTTGGCCTACGTTGGCAGACTCGACCGGGCCCAAGTGGCTAATTGGATTTTCGGATATTACGAGCTTGCTATGGAGCTTGAGCAAGCACGGCGTGTCGGGGATACACGGCCCGGTGCTGACCACCCTTGCAGAGGAGCCGGACTGGTCTGTAGAGAGGCTGTTTCGCTGGGTGGAGCACCATCAGATGAGTGCGATCGCTGGTAAAGGATGGCATGAAACGGACAATGGCACTGACGCTGAAGGTATTTTGCTGCCCGGCAACTTGTGCGTGGCGACTCACCTGCTAGGTACGGCAGCAGAGCCTGATCTAAAGAATGTAATTTTGGCGTTTGAGGATGTGGGCGAGGCGCCCTACCGGCTGGATCGCATGCTGACGCAATGGCGCTCAATGGGAAAATTTGCCCAGGTGCGGGGCATTGCTTTGGGTCGATTTAGCGGATGGGAGCCGAATAAGCCTGGGCAGACGCTGACGGTGGAAGAAGTGATGCGCGATCGCCTGTCTGATCTGGGCATTCCCATAGTGTCTGATTTGCCCTTTGGCCATGATGGCGTGAATGCGGCGCTGCCGGTGGGGTTGCCGGTGCGGCTGTCGGCGAAGACAGGAGAACTGTCTTGGGTTCTGTAGCTGTGTTACGGACTGAGATAATCAACTCGGCAAAAGCGCTAAGCGTTAGCGTGTGTGTTAGATATCACAAGCCCATCGATGGACACTATAGAATGTAGGCGCAGCTGATTATCGTAGGCATACTGTGGTTCCCATTCGAGACGACAATCCGATTAGTACAACGCCTGTGGTTGTCTATGCTTTGCTAGCGATTAACCTGGTGATTTTTCTGTATGAAATTACTCTCCCGGAAGCCGCTCTACAGCAATTTTTTAATACGTGGGCGCTGGTGCCAGTGGAGCTATCCGCTTCGTTTGGCGGGGGTGCGATCGCTGCTGAAAGAGAATGGATTACCCTAATTTCTTCGCAGTTTCTGCACGGTGGCTGGCTGCATGTGGGCGGCAACATGCTCTACCTGTGGGTGTTTGGCAACAATATTGAAGACCAGCTGGGCCCGGTTAAGTTTTTGATTTTTTATCTGGCTTGTGGTGTGCTGGCCGGGCTGTCGCAGTGGATTTTTGACCCGGCTTCTGCCATTCCTACCCTGGGCGCGAGTGGCGCGGTTGCTGGGATTATGGGTGCGTACGTCATCCGGTTTCCTCGGGCCAAGATTGTCACGCTGGTGCCGCTGTTTATCATTTTCACAACGTTTCGGATTCCTGCGATCTTTTTTCTGGGCTGGTGGTTTATTCAGCAGGCTTTTTATAGCGCGATGAGCCTAGGTGCGACGGCGGATATGGGCTCTGGTGGGGTAGCCTATTGGGCGCATGCAGGCGGGTTTGTTTTTGGGGCGATTTTGGGTCCGCTGATGGGCTTGTTTTCGAAGGGGGGAGATCGGTTTGGGTGGTAGTCGCTAGCTTTGATTCGTGTAGATGATGTTAATAGGTAATGACAGACGGGAGGGCGCTATGGATGTGTATGACGGCCAGTTTGGAACCTTTACGATTGAGCAGCGCGATCGCCAAGAAGTGATTTGGTATCGAACGGGGCTAGCTGTGGCTGCAGGGAGTGTGGTGATTGCTGCGGTCTGCGCTGTGTGGATGCCTGCGATCACGCCCCTTGTGGCAACGGTTTGCTACGGATTGCTTTGGGCAGCGCTAGGTCTAAGCCTATTCACCATTCATATTTATCTGCGCCCTCTGCACAGGGCCCTACAGGTATTTTGGGCGATTGGCGGGCTGGCGAGTTTGGCGATCTCTCTCGGCTATACTTCGCCGCTAGCACTGACGGCTTACCAGCATCCGCTGACCCTATTTGGCATTGGCTTTACCTTCGCGGCACTCACAGGCATCTTTGTAAAAGAGGCGTTCTGTTTTAACCGGTTGGAAACTAAGTTTTTGGTTTTGCTGGTGCCGGGATTGTTGTTAGGCCATATGGCAGGTGTCCTTTCTGTGCCTACAGAGAAGGGCATGCTGCTGGCCTGGGCCGGCCTGCTGGCAATTTTTGCGCTGCGTAAAGCGGTGCAGCCCATTCCGCCAGATATTGGCGACAAGAGTGTCTTTGCTTACTTGGCGCAAGAGAGAGAAAAGGAGAAAGAACAGAAACGCAGTGGGAGAGCAGACGTGTTGACAGAAGAGAAGCAACAGGTTGGGTAGTGCTGTCTTTCTGACGTTGTCTCTCTGGCGTCAGCTGATTAGGCTGGCTGGCTGAGCAGGGCTGTGACCGCGTTGACTACGTGCTGAGCGCAGCCCTTAAAAAAGGGACCATCTAAGGTCTTTGGCAAATCCTGCAGCGTGTGGTAGTTGGGATTGCGAAAGTTGGCGGTGTCGGTGACAAACACCGCAGGAATATCTCTTTCCCAGAATGGCGCGTGGTCGCTGCGCATGAGGTCGGGGAAGATCTTTAGAGTCGCTTTGGGTAGAGGGAGGCTATACACCGATGGCCAAGTGGTTTGCGCGGACCCTACGAAGGCACCGATGAGTTCGGGCTGATTTGAGAGTCCGAGGACGGCCAAAAAGTCTCCTTTGTTAGGCAGAGTTTGTAAGGGCAAGCCTTGGGGATATTGCTGACAGCCTGCGGTCCGGCAGGCGAAGCCAATCATGTCTAGGATGACTGCCCCTCTAACAGAATCTAGGTTTTTGTTGTTTAGGGTGTAGGCCAGGCTGCCGAGGAGGCCGCTGCCATCTGGCTGACGCTCTTCTTGGTCGAAAAAGAGCAGAGTCAGCGTGGTTGGAAAGGTGTGTTCTGGCGGGAGAGACGATAAGAGGCGGGCTGTTTCAAGAAGGGCAGCGATCGCACTGCCGTTGTCGTCTGCGCCGGGGGATTGCTGGTGGCCATCGTAGTGGGCACCTAGGATGATTCTGCCTGCTGCTGGGTCGCTGCCGGGTAGGGTTGCGGCAATGTTGATGCCTCCGGTCGCGGCTTGCTTGGTTTCGGGATGGGCATATGGCTGCTCGGTTGGGGAGAGTCCGTAGCTTTGAAGCTCGGCTGTGATGTAGTTGCGAATGGGCTGCTTCTGGGCGTTGGTGAATCTTGGCTGGGCGATCGCATTCACATGCTGCCAAAGTCGCGCTTCATCGACGGTGAGATTTACGGTTGCTGAAGCGTTGCCCGTAGGTACGATGGCGGGAATTTCTGGGAAAAAGGTGGCTTTGATGCGGTTGATCGGATTTCCCCAGATGATGACCACCATGATGATGGCTGCGATCGCAAAAGAAAGGCCATGCTTTTTCATACAGTCCCTGATGCTTTTGTTTGGTTGTTTTCAGTTGTTTTTCTGAACCTGAATTTTATCGCAAATAGGATGGGTCGATTGGCTGGGAGGAGGCGCGATCGCTCTACGAGCCAACAGCAAAAAACAAAAAACAGGCCAGTCTCTGAGACTTAGCCTGTGATAGAAAGATCCGAAGATATGTTTAGCCTGATGGCTCCTCAGTATCCGCTTTTGCGGTGCTGATATCTGCGGTGAGTTAGCAACTTAGTGCATCCGGTCGTCAATTTCAGGGGCGCTATCTTGCTGCAAAAGCTTCGAGAGCTGACCTCGAATGTCGGCTAGCTGCGGGTTGTTGGGCTTGGGCACTACCACTAGGCGAACTTCAATTTCTGAGACGTTGTCGACACGGGTTGTCTTTTCCCAAACCTTTCGCTCAGTGTCGGACTCAGATTCGTAGCGGAATGTCAGGAGATTGTCGCCAACTTCCAAAATTTCAACGTTTTTGAACCAGCCGCTACTGCTTTGAAT
>JBCBIK010000093.1:0-20041 GCA_038524545.1 Cyanobacteria bacterium J06623_4
GCGATGTAGCGCCTTCGGTATTTACTGATATTTTGCCAAAATAAGGAAGATTATCCATGTTAGAGCTGCACCAGTTTGAAGCGTCCCACTATTGCGAAAAGGTACGGCTGGTCTTGGATTACAAGCAATTGCCCTACAAAACCATTGAAGTTTCCCCTGGTATAGGGCAGATAGAACTCTATAGGCTGTCGGGTCAGCGACAGGTGCCCGTGCTAAAAGACGGTGACGAAATCGTGCCTGATTCAACTGCGATCGCCCGCTATCTGGACGAAAAATATCCTGAGAAGCCAATCATTCCAACCGATGCAAAGCAGAAAGGCCTCTGCCTGATGATGGAAGCCTGGGCCGATGAATCAATCGGTTTGAATGCGCGAAAAGCAATGATCGGTGCGTTCAACCAGCATCCTAACTTCCGTACAGCGTTACTACCGCTCTCGACGCCAGAGGTTGTAAAAAATGTGGTGGGTTCCGTCCCTAGCGACTTACTGAGCCTGCTGGGTACCGGCGTGGGCTTCGGGGGAGATGCGGTGAAGTCTGCCACAGATATCCTGCGTCAGGACTTGGAATCGCTCTGTTTGATTTTGGGCACGCAGCCTTACCTGTGCGGCGACCAGCCTACGCTGGCAGATTTTGCGGTGGCGGGGCTCTCTATGTATCTGAAGTTTCCGACGGCGCTCTATTTGGATTTGCCTGCGGGAATTGGCGGTAAGGGTGTGCCTGGGCTAGCTGATGTTCCTGAGTATGAGGCCTTCTGGACGTGGCGCGATCGCCTCTATGCTGATTTTCGTAAGCCGCGCACCGGACCGACTGCTGCCGCCCCCGTAGGCGGTCCTGTGGCCATCGGTATCGATTGAGCTGAGCCGAACCGCGCTTGAGCAGACTGCCGGGCCTAATCTGGCCAAACGCGATCCGGTAAGCTTTGGGAGAGCAAAGCACGGAAGAGAAAACGGCATGGACATTCAATCGCGGTTGGTAGATACCCTGGGTCAGGACGCTGTTGTCGCCTGGGAGGCTATTGACCCTGAGCACCAGGGCCGGATAAAGCGTGCGCTGCTGTCTGGCCCTGACCCCGACGCGAAGGAAACGCTGCCAAGCTGTTTGGTTTTGCCGGGTACGACAGCGGATTTGGGACAGGTGATGGCGCTAGCGACTGAGCACGGCTGGCGGGTGCTGCCGATGGGTAGCGGTAGCAAGCTGGGCTGGGGTGGATTGGCGGCAGGCGTCGATATTGCCCTGAGTACGGCGCGGCTGAACCGGGTGGTGGAGCACGCAGTGGGTGACTTTACGGTGACGGTGGAAGCCGGGATGCGGTTTGCAGACCTGCAGGCACTGCTGGCTGAGCAGCGGCAATTTTTGGCGGTGGATCCGGCTTTTGCGGCGACGGCGACGGTGGGCGGAATCGTGGCGACGGCTGATGCCGGGTCGCTGCGGCAGCGCTACGGCGGACTGCGAGATATGTTGATCGGCGTAGCGTTCGTACGCTACGACGGCAAGGTAGCGAAGGCCGGTGGCCGGGTGGTCAAAAACGTCGCAGGCTACGACCTGATGAAGCTGATGACGGGGGCCTATGGCAGCTTAGGCATTTTGAGTGAGCTGACTTTTCGGCTGTATCCGATGCAGGCAGTGTCTCGGACTATCCTTCTGTCTGGGGGAGAGCGGGCGGTGACTCAGGCGATCGCTGAGGTGCGCATGTCTGGCCTGACGCCGATTGCTTTGGATTTGACCCTGTCGCCTTTAGCAGCGACGCTGACGGAAGGGCTGGCACCGCCGGTGAAGGCAGCTGGTCAGATGGCTTTGGTTGCTCGGTTTCAAGGCATTTCAGCTGGGGTGGAGGAGCAGACTGAGCGACTGCAGAAGGTAGGCAAGTTTCACGATTTGCACTATCAGCAGCTGGAGGGTGAGGCGGATGCTACTTTTTGGCGGCGGGTGAGTAAATTGATTGAGCCAGGTACGGTGCTGTGCAAGGTGGGGATGCGACCGAGCGCGGTGCCTGCGCTGCTGGCGCTGTTGGATGGGTTTGCGGTAGCTGGCTGTGAGGGGCTGATGCACAGCAGCAGTGGGCTGGGCTGGGTGCAGTGGAAGCGTGGTGAGAAGTTGGAAGATTTGAAGGAAGAAATTGCAGTAGTGCGATCGCACTGTCAAGAGAACGGCGGATTTTTGACGGTGCTCCAAGCACCGGTTGCGCTCAAGCAGTCTATGGATGTGTGGGGATATCGCGGGAATGCGCTGAAAGTGATGGGCGATATCAAAGAAAAGTTTGATCCGCAGCGGCTGCTGAGCCCGGGTCGATTTGTCGGTGGCTTGTAAGTTGATTAGGGTCGGTTTAGCAAGGGAGATAGAGAATATCTCTTGCGACTGAAGCGGCTCTCTGTCTTTGGTCATAAACCTGGACAAACTACCTGGCTATCTCCTTGAGAGTTAGCATTGCGCAGTAAGATCAACATTGTTGAAACTGGAGAAATCATTTATGAGCATGATGCTTAATGTGCCTTCTATCAAATGCGAAGGCTGCGCTGACACCATCACAAAAGAGATTAAAGTTCACGATGCTGAGGCAAAGGTGAACGTCGACGTTGAGAAGAAAACGGTAGAAGTCGATTCTGGAATGTCGGAAGCTTCGGTGAAGCAGGCTATCACGGCTGCAGGTCACGAAGTGGCATAGGATCGCAAAAGAGGCCTGTTCGTAGCGGCTTGCCGTCCCGCAGGACGAACAAGGTTTGCCTGCATATCTAATGCCGAAAAGTACTAGCATGTACTGACCAAGTTGCATAAGCTAAGAGCCAGCGGAGCGTTAATGCCTACCGCTGGCTCTTAGTTTGGACGCTGTTTAGAAACATTATTAACAGATGGTATGAACAGGTTAGATGCACAGGTCTGCTATCAGGCAATGCGAGCAAACGACCGCCGGTTTGACGGGCGCTTTTTTGTCGGTGTGAAGTCGACGGGGGTGTTTTGTCGGCCCGTTTGCCCGGCGCGGTTGCCTAAATTTGAGAACTGCACGTTTTATCTGAGTGCGGGGGCTGCGCAGCAGGCGGGCTATCGGCCTTGTTTGCGCTGTCGGCCTGAGCTAGCGCCGATGTCGGATGGTGGAGCCTGCGTAGCGGATGGGGCTAAAACGGTGGTAGCCAAAGCGCTACGGCTGATTGAAGCGGGCGCGTTGGATGAGGGGTCGGTGGCGGCGTTGGCGGCGCGGTTGGAGGTGAGTGATCGCACGCTTCGGCAGCAGTTTGCTCAGTATGTGGGTGCCTCTCCTAGCCAAGTTGCCAAGACGCGGCGACTGCTATTTGCCAAGCGCCTAATTGATGAAACGCCGCTGAAAATGACTGAGGTGGCGATGTCAGCCGGGTTTAAGAGCATTCGAAGTTTTAACAGCGCATTTTTGCAGACCTATGGGCGATCGCCGTCCTCTTTTCGAAGTGGTGGCCGGACGGCTAGAACGCTCACCCAGTCAGGCTCGCCAAGTCAAGCGCGACCAACCCAGCCGATTACGCTAAAGCTACCGGTGAGTGAGCCCTACAACTGGGATGCGTTGATGGGATTTTGGCAGCCGCGCAGCGTCACCGGGGTAGAGGTGGCCACGCCCACTTCGTACTGCAGAAGCATAGAGATAGATGCTCAGCAAGGCTGGGTAAGCGTTTTGCCCGTAGCCGAAAAGCCCTACTTGCAGGTGCAGATAGGCTTTCCGCAGGTCGGGCAAATTGGCAAGATTATGTCGCGGCTGCGGCGGATGTTTGATGTGGGGGTGAGTGTGGCCGTGGTAGAGGCACATTTGGCGCGATCGCCGCTGCTAAAAATGCCGTTGCAAACCGCCCAAGGCCTACGCATTCCGGGCGCTTGGGATGCCTTTGAGCTATCGGTGCGAGCGATTGTCGGTCAGCAGGTGAGCGTGGCTGGGGCGACGACTGTGTTCAACCGATTGGTGAACTCATGGGGCGAGACGTTGACGGCGCCTGACAGTCCTAGTGTATTGGACCGAGTTTTTCCAAAACCTGCGACGTTGGCAGGCGCTGACCTCACCCAAGTTGGCCTGATTCGAACGAAGGCAAAAGCCATCTCCACCCTAGCCCAAATAGTTGCAGAAAATCCTCTCTTTTTTGAAGAGATGACAACCCTACCGACTGCCGTCAAAACGCTTTGTGCCTTACCTGGCATTGGCCCGTGGACAGCGCAGTATATTGCAATGCGGGCGCTGAATGAGCCGGATGCTCTGCCGCCGGGAGACTTGGCGCTGTTGCGAGCAGCCAAGCGGCTGGGCTACGAGGTGAGCAAAAGAGAGTTTGAAAATATGGCGGAAGACTGGCGCCCCTGGCGCGGATACGGTGCGATGTATCTGTGGCAGTTTGACGCCGCGCAGGCAAGCTGTGGGTGATGCTTTTCTGGAGAAGAACACTATTGTCAGGATGAACAGGTGATTGAAATCTCGGGACTAAAAGGTTGTTGAAAAGTCAGATATTGGAATCGAAAATGTTGAAAGCTCAGAACAGTTTTGAAGTACTAGAAACAGATAGTGTGCCTACTCCGATTGGCGATGTGGTGATTGTTGCTTCTGAGGGGGTTCTGCTGGCGCTAGACTTTGAAGAATATCGGGCGCGAATGATGAAGCTGTTGGCAAAGCGGTTTGACCCTGTGGAGCTGGTGCCAGTGAAGAATCCGGCGGGGGTGAGCGATCGCGTTGAGCGCTATTTTGGAGGAGACCTGACGGCACTGCTAGCGGTGCCGATGGCGACGGGCGGGACAGATTTTCAGCGGCAGGTGTGGCAAGGGTTGCGAGATATTGCACCCGGTTCGGTGATGACCTACGGGGCGCTAGCACAGACCCTAGGCAATCCGAAGGCCGTTAGGGCTGTGGGCATGGCGAATTCGCTAAACCCGATCTCGATTGCGCTGCCGTGCCATCGGGTGGTGGGCTCGGGCGGTAAGCTGACGGGCTACGCTGGTGGGCTCGCCCGGAAGCGATGGTTGCTGTCCCATGAGGGAGTGGCTATGGATAATGAAAACGTACTGCCGAGATTGGACGACGCTAAGATTTGACGCTGCTAAGAGCTGACACTGTTAAAATCTGAGGCTACCCCTTCTGCACTGTGTTCTATGACGCTTAAACAATGGCTGCTGCTCTGCGTGCCTGCCTTTTTTTGGGGGAGTGCCTTTGTGCTGATGGAAATTGCGCTGCCGACGTTTTCACCGCTGGCGATTGTTTCGGGGCGAATGGTGGTGGCTTCGGTTTTGCTGAATACGGTAATTTTTTCCCAAGGGCAGCGCTGGCCGCGAGACAGGTGGGTTTGGCTGGAGTGTGCGGGCCTTAGTTTGGTGAGCAATCTGCTGCCGTTTGGTCTGGTGGTGTGGGGGCAGCAGTACATTGATGCAAGCTTGGCGGCAATTTTGATTGCTGCTTCGCCTGTGTTTACGGTTGCGATCGCCAGTGTATTTGGCCTTGAGCGAATGACGCTGACTCGTGGGATAGGTGTGCTGATGGGCTTTGCCGGTGTGGTGGTGCTGATCGGCCCGCAGGTGTTGCAGGGCTTTAGCCTGAAGGGGGCGGGGGAGCTGGCAATGTTGGCCGCAGCGCTGTCTTACTCAGTGGCGGGCTTTTGGGGCCGACGGTTTCAGCGGGTCAAGGCTGAACTAGTGTCGACGATGACGATTACGATGGGGACGTTGCTAGTGGTGCCGCTGGCCTTGGTAGTGGAGCGGCCGCTGGCTCAGCTTGGCAGTGGGGGCAGTGCTGTGTGGGGTGCTGGACTGGCGGTGGTGGGCTTGGGTGTATTTTCTACTGCGATCGCCTACATCGTCTATTTCCGCCTGCTGGCCGAAATGGGCGTCGTCAACACCTCTCTGGTCTCTTTTTTGGTGCCGCTGAGTGCGGTGTTAATGAGCGCGATTTTTCTGCAGGAGCGTCTGAGCCTACCGGCAATCGTCGGTATGAGCCTCATTTTGGGTGGCCTTGCCGTCCTCAATGGGCGATTATTAAAGCAAATTCACAGATAGCTGCTGACTATCTGGTCCTGTTCTGCTGGTCCTCTTTTGCTATGACGCTTCCACCCAAAACCGTAACCGTAAAATGTCCGCAGTGCGAGCAGATATATATTGACTGGCTCACTCCGGCTGTTGGCGAGCAAACGGAATTGGCGCAGCGGCCAAGTACCGTCTGCTCGCAGTGCGGACATCGCTCGATTTTAGAGGAACTGCAAGAGCGCGAGGGCGTTTTTCAGCAGGCTTGATCTGAGCGATCGCAGATTAATCAAAAATTCAAACAAAAACAGACAGCTAAAAAGTAGCTGTCTGTTCAGTAGTTTATTCTGCGTCAGGAAGTGGACCGGCACCATCCCCAATTCCACCGTCAGGCTCGACGGGAATGGGTGCGTCTGGATTGTCGACTTCTGGGGGTGCTGTATCGGGCGACTCTACTGCCGGAGGATCGACCTCGGGTGAACCTACGCCGGGCGCTTCTATGGCAGGGGAATCTACAGGGCCAGAGGGTTCACCGGTGAAGTACTGAGCCTGCTCTCGGAGAGAGGCAGCTGGCCCTGCCTGGCCCTGCTGATCGAGCAGGTCGGCTGCTTTGAGATAGTCTTCGACAACGGCATCGACCACGGTGTCGGGTAGGTCTTCGGGGCCACCAATGTCGACTGTGGAGCTGATGTAGGCCTGATTAATGCGGGCTTCGGCGCGGCCAAGGTATGCACCGGGGTCGGTGTCGTCAAGCTCGATGGCAGCGGTGTAGGCTTCGATAGAATCATCAAAGTCTTCAGAAATGGAGAGGTCGTAGGCCCGGCTAAAGACCTGCTCGTACTCACTTGCTGGACGCACTTCGATTTGGTAGTTGCCGCCCTGGCCTGAAAAGGAGCTGGCGACCGCGCTGTAGGTGCCAGCCTCGGGTAGCTCAATGACGATAGTGGAGTTGAGGGTGCCGCCGTAGTCGTCGTTGGAGGTGATGATTTCGCCGTTGGGGCCTTTGAGTAGCAGAATGGTGTCAAAGTCTTCGCTCTGCAGCTCAATGGTCATGGTTTGACCTGCTTCACCATCGAAGGTGTAGGCGTCTTCCATGGGTGCCAGAGTGCCCTCTTGCTGTAAGAGCGTCTGTGCCAAGGCTGCCTTATGGGCAATTCCGGCGACACTTGTCAACACAGCGGCTGCGACCAGCCCCTGGGTCACTTTGTTTTGGAATTTTCCTTGGATAAATTTCATAGCTCAGCTTTTTTCCTAATAGATACGGTGTGTCAATGAGCCGTGCGGCATCACCTTAGTGCATTTTGTCGATATTTAACAAATTTAGACGATGGATAAAGCTGCAATAATGTCCCGTAGGACACTACAGTATCTGTCTTGGGTAATTAGTTTGAGGTGTTTGGCTTGGAGGTGCTCGGCTTGAGGTATTTGTTTTGACGGCATCTGAGCTGGAGCGATCGCAGTTCAAGCGGCTAAAAAGACGGTCGTTGTCTCTGTCTTACTTTGCGTTTGGGCTGAGCGTTTTCTCGGCTGTGATTTTTGGGGGTGCGCTTTTTGGCCGCGTGGAGGCGTCTGGGGATGGGGTGAGTGCGATCGCTGTTTCGGCAACCGCACAAAATCCGCTGGATTTAGATGCACTGGAGTCAGAGCCGCCACCGCAGCTAGAAACTACGCCGGTCCCTTCTGAGTTGTCACCTTCTGACATGACTCCTGACATGATCGAGGAAGATATTCCAGAAGAGATTTTGCGGACGGAAATTATTACTGAGGCGCGATCGCCGCTCACCGGAGAGCCGCTCACCGCTGCCGAATACGCACAGCTACAAGCAGAGCTTGCCGACCCTGGCGGCACCCCTCTGATTAGCGAAGATCTCCGCTACCTTATATTTCTGCTTCAGCTCAGGCGAGCCATACGGCCTATTGTGCCTTTCTTCTAGCCCTTTTTTTAAGCAAAGTTTGGAGCGTCAACCACGGAGGGTATGGAATAGCGTTCAGGTGCAGTAAGCAGAATGACTGAGAATAGACCGTCTAAAGTAAAAACTCAGCGAGTCTAGACTAAAACCTTAGGGGGCTCGCTTAAACCACTAAGCTTTGTTAAGCTTACAGCTATATCAAATTAGTGTGATAGCTGTGCGTGGTTGCCGGTCGTTTTAGACTGTTCGCAAGGTTTACCTAGAGTTAAATCGCCACAACGTTCAGAAATTTATAGATAACGAAAAGCGGGTCAGGTAATTTATATGTCGTCAACGGTTGCTCCTGAGCAGATTGATCGGATTGTATGGAACCAGCATCAAAATCCCTTTGAAGTACTTGGTCCGCATACGATTGAGCAAGACGGCAAAAAAGTTTGGGTGGTACGAACCTACCTGCCAAAGGCAGATACGGCTTGGTTGGTTTTACCCGAAGCTCGAAAAGAGTACCCCATGAAAAACGATCAGCATCCTCACTTCTTTGAGGCGGTCATTGAAGATGCTGTTGTCAATGACGAAAAGCTCGTCAACTATCAGATTCGCTACAAAGAGGGGCCAACTGAGAAGGTCGCCTACGATCCCTACGCCTTCAAGTCCCCTGAGATTACCGGGTTTGATGAGCACCTTTTTGCAGAAGGCAACCATCACCGCATCTACGAGAAGATGGGCGCGCACCCCATGGAGAAAGACGGCGTTTCTGGCGTGTACTTCGCGGTGTGGGCACCCAACGCTCGCAATGTCTCCGTCATGGGCGACTTCAACAGCTGGGATGGCCGTCAGCATCAAATGCGCAAAGGTAACAGCGGCATCTGGGATTTATTCATTCCTCAGCTCAAGGCCGGTGACTCCTACAAATACGAGGTAAAAAACCACGACGGCCACATCTACGAAAAGTCTGACCCCTACGGTTTTCATCAGGAAGTGCGACCCAAGACGGCTTCTATCGTCGCAGAGCTAGACAACTACGAGTGGCAAGACAATGGCTGGCTAGAGCATCGCCGTCAAACCGACCAGATGACCCAGCCAATCTCGGTGTACGAGGTTCACTTAGGGTCTTGGCTGCATGCTTCTTCTGCAGAGCCAGCAAAGCAGGCCGACGGCACCGATGCACCCGTTGTCACGGTGGCAGACCTCAAGCCGGGAGCTCGCTTTCTCACCTACCGAGAGCTGGCAGAAAAGCTCATTCCCTATGTCAAGGACATGGGCTTTACCCACATTGAGGTGTTGCCTGTTGCTGAGCACCCCTTTGATGGGTCTTGGGGCTATCAGGTGACAGGCTATTTTGCCCCTACCTCGCGCTACGGCAGCCCAGAAGACTTTATGTACTTTGTCGACCAGTGCCACCAGCACGGCATCGGGGTAATTGTGGACTGGGTGCCAGGGCACTTCCCAAAAGACGGCCACGGACTGGCCTTTTTTGATGGCACGCATCTGTACGAGCATGCCGACCCCCGCAAGGGCGAGCACAAAGAGTGGGGCACATTAGTGTTCAACTACGGGCGAAATGAGGTTCGCAACTTCCTGATTGCGAATGTTCTTTTTTGGTTCGATAAGTTTCACATCGACGGCATTCGGGTAGATGCGGTGGCGTCCATGCTGTATCTGGACTATAACCGGAAGCCGGGGGAGTGGGTAGCCAATGAGTATGGTGGCCGGGAAAATATCGAAGCGGCTGAGTGCCTGAAGCAGGTAAATCATGTGCTCTTTAGCTACTACCCAGGAGCGCTATCGATCGCAGAAGAGTCGACCTCTTGGCCCATGGTTTCTTGGCCCACCTACGTGGGTGGTCTCGGGTTCAACCTGAAGTGGAACATGGGCTGGATGAACGACATGCTCGACTACTTCGAGATGGACCCTTGGTTCCGCCAGTTCCACCAAAACAATGTAACGTTTAGCATTTGGTATGCCTTCAGTGAGAACTTTATGCTGGCGCTCTCTCACGATGAGGTGGTGCATGGCAAGAGCCACATGATCGGCAAAATGCCCGGCGATGACTGGCAAAAGATGGCAAACCTGCGGGCGCTATACACCTACATGTTTGCCCATCCTGGCAAGAAGACTCTGTTTATGGGTATGGAGTTTGGCCAGTGGAGTGAGTGGAATGTATGGGGAGACTTGGAGTGGCATTTGCTACAGTTTGACCCGCATAAGCATCTGAAGCACTGCATTGAGCGGCTCAATACGCTGTATCGCCGGGAGCCTGCCCTACACACTCAGGACTTTTCTCAAGAAGGGTTTCAATGGGTAGACTGCAGCGATAATCGTCACAGCGTTGTCTCGTTTATTCGCTTCGACAAAAACAGCGATGAGTTTATCTTGGCGGTGTGCAACTTTACGCCGCAGCCTCACAGCCACTACAGAGTGGGTGTCCCGGAGAAGGGCTACTATCGCGAAATTTTTAACAGTGATGCCAAGGAGTTTGGCGGGGCTAACATCGGCAACTTGGGCGGTAAGTGGTCCGACGATTGGGCTTTTCACAGTCGTCCTTACTCGCTAGACCTGACGCTACCCCCGCTGAGCGTTATTTTGCTAAAGCTGGATGTTCAAAAGACCCAAGCGGCTTTGGCGGGTGAAACACCTGACTAGAACTTTAATAAAACCGAATGCATTGATTGAGTTGTTTGAGGGAAGCGAACGCTTTTGGTAGATACTTATAGCAGAAGGTGCCAGCTAGGCGCTTCCCGCCACCGCCTTGAAGATGCCATACAGCTGTGTAAATCTAGACGTTGGACAGGTGCAGTTTATTTGGGAGGATACGCCGTAGAATGTTCCCTGAAAGCGCTTATATGCTACAACGAAAGAAAAGCAAATTTTAAGGAAACAAAAGCTTTCAAGGATAAAGGCCTGCGGGGAGCTAGCTTGCACAGCCTGTCAAAGCTACTAGATCAATGTCCGTCACTGAAAAGAGCGATAGAGATAGACAGAACTAGACAATACAGGAAGGCATGGGATTTAGTAACTGAAACCTGGAGAAACGATGAGCTGCGATACTCTCGGCAGCTTGGAAATGAATCTAATAGCGCTGAATTTATTGAATCAGTTAAGCTTCTTCACCGGTGGATACTAGCGAAACAAGGAGAATGACATGGGTCATTCAAGTGCTCAGTCAGAAATAATTAAAAATCATCTGCTGACGGCATTACAGCAGGTGGATCCTAATGCGAAGGTTCATACTAAAACATCTTCATTGGGGTGGTTTTGGATGACTGTGACAACGCGCTTATTCGCAGGCAAAACGCTGGAAGATAGAGAGCAGTACGTTGATAATATACTTGCTGATTTGCAGCTTGATCTGGGTCAGTATCCAATCTCTAATTACGAACTACTTTTACCGGAAGAGCACTCTTCTTTGATTCAAGATGCGTTTCAGCTTCCTCTCTGGTCAGATATGTTGCTCGCACCAGATGCTGATCACGTAGCAGATATTGAGACGGATAGTGAGCCTGCACTGCCTTCGGTTGTTACTTTTTATTCGTTTAAAGGTGGCGTAGGCCGATCAACAGCCTTGGGAATGGTTGCGATCGCACTTGCAAATAGGAATCGTCGTGTCGTCATGATCGATTTTGACCTGGAGGCACCTGGGATATCTGTCTTATTCCAGAATGGCCTACCAGAAAATTCGGGTACAAAATACGGGGTTCTGGATTATTTGCATCAGAGATCGCTAACACCCGATGCAAATGTTCCTCCTATAGAAAGCTGTATATTGCAGGTGGATTTGGCTAGCCGTGGGGAGCTGTTTTTGGTCCCTGTCGGAGAATATAACGAAAATTATATCCATCGACTGGCTGAATTTGATAGAGACCTTTTACAATCCTTTTATCGAGGAGATCGCAATCCTGTAAAAGACCTGATCGCCGATATAAAATCAGCTTTGGAGCCAGACGTGATTTTGATTGATGCGCGTCCTGGCTTTAGTGATACCAGTGCTGTGGCACTTTTTGACTTGGCAGATACAGGTGTTATTTGCTTTACGCCTACTGAACAAAGTTTTGAAGGCCTGAAGTACGTTGTTCAGGCTATTAGGAAGCAATCCGAGCAAAAAGGTAAGCCTGATTTGCGATTTCTCCTGACACCAATGCCCGTCATTTCTGAAGCGCAAAGTCGTTCCTGGATAGGAAGCGTAGAAGATTGGATTGCAGAGAACTGGGGACTGCCAAATGACTCGAGTATCGGGGAACTGTACTTTAGTGTGTTTTACAACCCTAATATTGTTGCTCTATCGGATTTAACCCGTGTACCGAACAGTCTATTGGCAGATTATTCAGCGATTACAGATGCAATTGATGCGAGCCTGCCAAATGTTGGCATTGATAGAATTCATTCAATACCAGACGCCGAGCATTCAGTTTTAGACGAACTCAATTTTCAATCGGCAAGGGCTCAGGACTTAGCAGTTGATAAGATATCCGATGTTTTTCAGCGTACAGAAGATTTTCCGAAATTTATAAGTAAGAGAACTTGGCTGATTCGGGGCGCAAAGGGAACCGGAAAGAGTATTCTCTTTCGACTTTTTGTCGAACAGTCGAAAACGGCAAAAAAAATCGCAAAAGACACTTTACATCTTCAAAATTTCAGTTTTGTAGCCGGTCATGGAGAACCTAAACCGGAGCGGCCAACGATAAATAGCAATACGTTGGAGAGCTATGAGAAAACAGTGGGCGAGGAAAGCTGGTCCGCTTTTTGGATGAATTATGGCTTACTCCAGCTTTGCTATGCCTACAAAGGGCTGCTTGAACTGAGTGAGATTGACGATGCGTTATCTAAATTAGCAGGCTTGGATAGGTTTAGTCAGACAGAGATATGTGAATGGCTAGTCCATCGAGCATCCACGCCCAGCTTATTACCAAAGGCTTTCGACGAGCTAGCGGCAGTTGACCGCTGGTTGGAGGAACGAGGTCTGCGCGCTTGGCTTTTGTATGACGAACTCGATGCAGGATTTGGATTTGGGGAAGCGAACTATTTACGTAGACAACGCGCCTTGAATGCTTTGTTGGGTTGGTGGCTCGAATCTGGTATTAGTTTGAAGCGCATTACACCCAAGATTTTTTTGCGAGAGGACATTTGGAGTCAGCTGAATTTTACAAACAAAGGCCATTACGTATCTCGTTTTCTTCAGCTTAGGTGGGAAGAGGTTGATTTGTGGCGATTAGTGCAGCGTCAAATTTTGCACAGTTCTAAAACGCTCAGAGATTCGACAGAAAGGGAGTTTGGTATCACAATTGAACGGCTCGATACAATTCCACTAGATCTTTTGCGAAAGAGCCTATTTCCCCTGTGGGGAGAAAGGATGGGAAGAGGACGGAAAGCATACACCTATAATTGGGTTCGTACCCGCATCGCAGACAGCAATGACAACTGCTTTCCGCGCAGCCTAATTTTACTGTTGCAAGAATCAGTAGAATGGGAAAAAAGTTTTTCGACCCCATATAGTTCGCCTGTGGTACTTAGGCCTAGAGCTTTAATTAATGCATTCCCCAGTGTGTCTAAACAGAGAGTTGATGAAGTTAGAAACGAATATCCAGAATTAAAAGAGTATTTGGGTTCTTTGAATGGTGAGCGATCGCCTATAGAAGAACCTCGCCTTTCAGAGGTTTGGAAGTTAGATAGTGCTCAGACCGCCAAAGTGATTAAAGAAATGATAGAAGCCGGTATTTTGAAGGAACGTTCCAAGCCCAAAGATGCGCCGCCTCGGGTGTTCGCAGTGACCGAACTATATCTGTACGGTCTAGACATGAGAAGGAAAGGTCAAAGATAGTGAATTGCGAATTCAACTTCGCGTGTTTCACGGTGTTGATTTAGGTTGAACGCCATTGATGATGGCGCTGTTTGAACCTTAGAACAAAAGGTTGGATCGTGCTTCGGTTAGCGTCTTGCTCCGTATGCCGTTTCGATACATTCTTTAGATGGCATCGTTTGGGTTTGCCGTTAGCCGTTCGGCTGAGTTTTTGTGTGCGAATTGGTTGATGATATTTATTTTTATTTAGATGATAGTTTTTTATTCTTAGTAGAGAAAGTGTCTCCTTATTTACTACACCCTTAACTGATCTTTTATTGTATTAACTCGCATTCTGAGCTTGATTGCTAGTTGGGAAAGATGTATGCTTTGCTTATATTATTGAGATCTATTTTCAATAAATGCCCACGTGTATTCAACTCAAGTCGAGGATTTGCAATGACTAAGCAACTAAAGGCAGTAGAGCTATTTATGGCTTTAGGGCTTGTAGCGGGTGCGGCTGCCTGCACTGGAAGCAACACGACAGAGCCTGAAGTCGGTACGGCACCCGATGCGACTGAGCTGGCCGAAGGCGGCGAAGGTGGTGAAGGTGGTGAAGGCGGCGAAGGTGGTGCCTACAGCGCTGGTGAGCAGGCCAATGCCGATTTTCAGGATAAGCTCAGTGGCCCAGAGCTACTTAGCGCGCTGCAGGAAGGTGGACATGTGATTTATTTCCGCCATGCGCAAACCGAGAGAGACTATGCAGACCAAGCCGATCCAAACATGAGCCTAGACGACTGCGAGACTCAGCGAAAGCTCAACGATGTGGGCATAAAGCAGTCTGAAGATATCGGTACCGCCTTTGAGGAGAAGGGCATTCCGGTCGGAGACATTATCACCAGCGAATACTGCCGCGCTTGGCAAACGGCAGAGCTAGCGTTTGGCACCTATGAGAAGAATGCCAATCTGAATTTCCTGCCGTTTGAGGAGTACACTGACGCCCAAGTCGAAGAAATGAAGGCTAATGTGACGCCGCTGCTAACGGAAGTGCCTGCTGACGGGACGAACACTGTGATTGTGGGTCACGATGATATTTTTGAGGCGGCGACGGGGATTTACCCCGATCCACAGGGTCTGGCCTATGTGCTCACGCCAGATGGCAATGGCGATTTTACGCTTCAGGCGAATGTGTTGCCTGAGGAGTGGGCAGAGCTCTAGCCTGAAGCTCTGTAGCCTGAAGGGCCCAATCTTTGATAGTCTTTGGAGAGATTGAGGCCCTTCTGCACGGGTCAAAAGAGGCCTGCTAAGACAATTCGAAGGTTTGGTAAATTAGCGGTTCGTTTTGGGCTTGTCGTTGTTGTTGGCCTGAGCTTTGGTTTGCGCTTTTGGCAGATTGGTCGCTTCAACAGCTTGGTTTTCGATGAAATTTATTTTGCGAAGTTTGCTCAGGCGTATTTAGAAGGCTTTCCTGTATTCGATGCCCATCCGCCGCTGGGTAAGTACTTTATCGCGGTTGGGATGTGGTTGTACGCCCACATTCCGATACTTCCGATTCACGACATCGGCGGGATAGGTGCTGCAGGTAGGGTGACGGCAGAGATGGGGCTTTCTCCGGTGAGCTATCGCTGGATGAATGCCTTTGTTGGCGCTTGTGTTCCAATTTTGGTGGCGGCGATCGCACGCACGCTATCGACAGAGCGATCGCAGAACAACTCATGGATCTTCTCACTGCTAGCGGGAACATTTGTCGCTATCGATGGCCTGTTTATTACAGAGTCTCGCTACGCGCTGCTAAATGTTTATGTTGTGTTTTTTGGGTTGTTGGGACACTGGCTGTGGCTCAGCGCGGAAGCGGATTCGAGGTGGCGAAAAATGCTGCTGCGAGTGCTGGCAGGTGCGTCTCTCGGCGCGGCCATTGGCGTGAAATGGAACGGGCTGGGTTATATTTTGAGTCTGTTGCTGTGGGATAACTATCATCTTCGTAAGTTGCCGGGCTCGCGCTCGGGTGGAATGCTTGCCATCAGGCAAGCTACCTACTTGGGTGTTGTCCCTTTTGTTTTTTATTGGTTCATCTGGTGGCCCCATTTACAGCTGACGGGAGAAACTTTTACCTCTATTCATTGGAGACTGTTCACATTTCACCAACAGCTCGATGCTGTTCAGGTGGCTTGTTCTAAATGGTATACCTGGCCGCTGCTGATCAAGCCGATTGCCTATTGGTATGAGGATTTTGGTGAGACTGTGCATGCGGTGAACAACTTGGGAAATCCGGTTCTTTGGTGGCTGTCGGCGGCGGCGGTTTTGTTGCTTTGCCTGAGTAGTCTGTGGCAGAGTTTGCAGCGGGGTGGATTGTTGGCAGGTGGGCGCAGTGATGTCAGTAGCTATCTGCTGCTCGGGTATTTGTCGAACTGGGTGCCGTGGGTGCTAGTGCGGCGCTGCACCTACCTCTACCTGCACATGCCTGCTGCTGTGTTTGGCTTTATGGCGCTGGCCTGGCTGATGGACAGATGGCTGACTAGCGGGCCGCCAATGGTTTCAAAGGTGATGGCAGGACTGATGCTGGGCGCGATCGCACTTGCCTTTCTCTTTTGGCTACCGCTCAGCCTAGGGTCGCCGCTGACGCCAGAGCAGCTGCAGCTCCGGTGGTGGCTTCCCTCCTGGATATGAACAGCTAGCTGTGCTTCTGCGTTCCCTGCGCGCGCAGATGCCATAGGGTGGCGTATAGGGCGGCTGTGTGTGGCCAACCGACGAAGCCCGCAAAGAGGCAGTCGCCGGTGCGATTGGCTAAGAATACGTGATGAACGCCCAGCCGGTTTTGCCAGGTGCGCAGGGTGAGGCCTTCTGGTAAGTGGGACCACTGCGTTGAGGACTGGAAGCCTCGGTAGTGGGCATCTGTCATGCCGGGGATGGCTTGGAGCTGACGAATCACGCGATCGCAGTAGGTTTCTACTGGCTGGGGCACGCATAGGTGATCGGTATTCTGCCAAAACTGTTGAATAATCTCTGCCACGGCGGGATGCTTTTTCATCTTGTCGTGGTTGATGTCGCGCACGGTGACGTAGCTGGCCTGCCGAATTTTGGTGCATTCGACAGGCACGATGCCATCGCTGCCGCCGTCGTAGTCGCCCGCGATGGTGAGGGTAGGTACGTTTGCGGCGATTTTCTCGGCGAGGGCGCGGCGATTGGTGCCCAAGTCTCTGGCAATGCCGATGCCCCACTCGAAGGGGTCAATCATACGGCTGATGTCGGCACCGCCTACCGGGGATGCGACTAACACTAAGGATTCTACCTGGGGCCACCATTCAGGGTGGCGGGAGAGGACTTCGAGCCAGATGAGGCCGCCCATAGAGTGTCCCACAATTCTCAGCGGAGCTTCTGGATGTTCGGAGTGGGTTTGAAGTGCGATCGCTTCTACCCGATCAATCAGCGGCGCAATCCTAATCCAGGTATTGATAAAGCCTAAGTTTGGGACGATTACCCTGGCCTCTGGGCTGGCGATTTGCTTGGCGAGGGTGCCAATGCCTTGGTTGATATCGGCCCAACCGTGTTGCGCGTAGAGAATGTAGTCGGGCTGGGGCATCGCAGGAAGGGTAAGAGGATGCAAAATCGTGAATGATGGAGTAAGCAAACGCTTTACCGAGAGTAGTCAATCGAGGGTGGGTTTCACAATGGGGATGGCCGATCTTTGAGGTGTCTGATTTTGAGTGGTTTTGGAGGTTGATTTGGGCGTTATTGGGGCGGCGGCGTTCGGAGAATGCTGGGCGGAATGGCCTCAATGAATAGAGATTTCCCAGTTTGTGGATGGGTGAACCGGATGCGATGGGCGTGGAGGTGGTAGCCGCAGTCGCTGGGGATGGCGGTGGACTGCGGGTAGGGGATGCCGCCGATAGTGTAGAGCGGGTCGCCGAGAAGCGGGTGGCTAGCCGCGGCGAGATGAATGCGAATTTGGTGCGGGCGGCCAGTTTGGATGGAGACTTCTAGTAGGGTGGAAGCTGCCCCTCGGTGGAGGACGGTGCAGGTGCTTTTGGCGGGTAGGCCGCCGGGCGTGTGGGCATAGAGGTAGCCGAGCTGAGGGTAGGGAGACTTGCCGATGGGAAAGGTGCAGGTGAGCGAGTTTGGAAATTGGGCGGGTGTGGTTGGGCCGATGAGGGCGCGGTAGGTTTTGAGAAAGGTTTGTTGGCTTGCTGAGATGTCTGAGCGAATAGTGTGTTCTCGGAACTGGCGAGAGAGGCTGGCTCTGGCCTGCTGAGATTTGGCGATGAGCAGTACGCCGGAGGTGCCTCTGCCTAGCCGGTGCACGGGCGCGGGATGCTCGTGGGGATAGCGCTGCTGCATTTGGTGGAGCACGGTGTGCTGTAAGAAGCTGCCGCCGGGGAGAACGGGCAGGCCGGAGGGTTTTGCGATCGCCCACAGGTGAGCATCTTCGTACAAAATTTCAAAGGTGAGCGGTACGGTGGGTTCTCGCCAAGGCGGGCGCTGATAGGTGAGCTGCTGGCCGAGAGCTAGACGAGTGTGAGGGGTGGCGAGCTGACCATTGAGAAGGATTTGGCCGGTTTCTATGCGGGTTTGCCAGGTGGCTTGGTTTGAATGGTGGTAGCGCTGGGTGTAGAAGGCCAGCACAGTTTGGCCTACGGCGGCGCTGCGGATAGTGTCTGTGTAGGTCCAGCCTTGATTGAGCATGGGGCGGCGACTGCTTGCTGCGAAGGGTTGCGTCTGGGGTGGCTTGCGAATGGGCCGGTCGCTGTGGCCTAAATCATCTATCGTGTCTTTGTACCGTGTTTTTGTATTTATCTGTGTACTGAATTCTCTTACGAAATGGCTTCTGAAAAAACGTTTGAACCGGCTCGTGGCGGGCTTTCTTGTTGCTTTGCTGGGCTGATGACTGGCTTGGTGGGTGCAGGCAGACGGCGCTTCCGGGCTGTTTTCTCCTGGGTGGTCGGCGCTGTGATGGTGCTGTCGCTCAGCGGCTGCAGCTTGCCGCAGGTCAGCGCTGAAGATCGGCTCTTTTTAGACCTTTCGGTAGAGCTGGTTGGTTCGGCTGTACTGCCGAAGCAAAGCTTTGAAGGGGAACCGGTTGGGGGGATTTCGGCGATCGCATACGATGTGCCCAGAGACCGGCTGTATGCGCTTTCTGACAACCGCGATCGCCCGCGCCTTTATACGCTAACGCTGCAAAATCTCTTCTCAGCGCCCACCTTCGCCGTAGAATCTGTTACCTACCTCAAGGATACTGAGGGCAATCCCTGCGAGCCTGGCAGCCTAGACCCGGAAGGAATGGCTATTACGCCTAGTGACACGCTGCTGATTTCTTCTGAAGGCTCACCCAAAGCGGGCGTTCCCCCTGCGATTGGCGAATACGACATCGCCACCGGTCAGCTCGCAAAGGAGATTCCTGTGCCGGGGCGCTACCTACCGGACGGTCAATTAGGTAGTCAGTCAGACGGCCAAGATGCGGTGGCCCAAAGTAAGGGCGTGCAAGAAAATTTGAGCTTCGAAGCGTTAGCGGTCAACGTTTCTTCTGGGACGGGCGGGGTGTATGAGCCCTACCGGCTGTTTGTGGCTACAGAAGGGCCGCTGCTGCAGGATCTCGACTTTGCACCAGAGATTCCCTACAAAAATCGGCTGCTGCACTACACCATTGACCCTTACCAAACGACGCTAATTTCGGAGCATTTGTATGAAATGGATCTGGCACCGACCGGGGCGATTTTGCACGGGGTGCCAGAAATCGCCGTGCTAGACCAGGGCGGCCACTTTTTGAGCTTGGAGCGGGCCTACGGGTTTCAGGGCCTAGCGATCAAGCTATATCAGCTAGCTTCTGGTGGGGCGACAGATATTAGCGCGATCGCCTCTCTGCGGACCGATAATGGGGGCGATATTAGCGGTATAAACCCCATTCGGAAGGAAATGCTGCTAGACCTTGGCACGCTGTCGATGCCGCTGCAAAATTATGAAGCGATGACATTTGGACCCACGATGGGCGATCGCAGCCGTAGCCTGTTGCTCATGAGTGACGACAACTTTTCGGCAGACCAAGAGACCCAGCTGCTTGTTTTTCGACTGACGGTAGACCCGTGACAATCCGGTATTACACGAGTCTTGAGATAAGTCTTAAGGCTGAACTTGATGCCAAAAATTGGCCAGATTGTTCTTAGTTTAAACTTCTCTTAAACGAGAGTTATCGGGTTTCTCCGCATTTTATCCTTCCTGAAAAAAAGTGACGGCGCGGAATCTTTGGCTCTCTTGTGCTCGCTGTGAACGTTCTGAAAAACATTATGGGTCAGGGTTTCAGCCTTTGCGCTATGGGTCGAGAACTACCGCGTTGACTGTTCACAGGTTCCTTTTAGAACGACTCCCTTTGCAAGAAACTACCCACCAGTACCCCTAAACCTGATAAATTGAGCATCAG
>JBCBIK010000094.1:0-19949 GCA_038524545.1 Cyanobacteria bacterium J06623_4
GGGGATGAGGGCGGCGGGATGTGACGCCTCTCTCGGACTTATGTGTACACGGGAGAATGCTGGAGGATGGCGGCGCAATGGTGAGCTTGAATGGTGCGCTTGAATGGTGAGCTGAGCGGGTTTGGGGACTGGCTGAAGAGTGGGCTGAAGCTGCGGTGGGGTGAGCTGGCAAAGCAGAACATAGAGGCGACCACCCAGTAATCTTTTCTAACCATCGAGTGACCGTTCTCGACCACAGTGGACTTGATGCCGACCGCTGAGCAATCATTCCCGACCGTGTAGGACGCCTGACGACCACAGAGCACTTGATGCCAATGGCCGAGCAACTGCTCCCGACCACGTTGCGATTGATGCCGACCGCTGAGCAATCACACCTCACTGCGACTGATAAAGTCCCGTTGATGACTGAACGATTCCCGCGTGTGCCCTACGCTTCCATGCCGTGAGAAACGTCAAATTCTTAAAAGGCTCCCGATTCTTCCAGCGGTAGTTATTAAAGTTTCGCTGGTCTGTAGAGAGAGGACGGATTTATTTTGCGTCTAATCTGGCCTGCTCACCGTCTAAATCAGTTCGATATTGCCAGGTTTGTGAGCCGTCGGTGACCGTGACCGCCCAGCCTGGAATCAGCATTTGAGCGCACATTTCATCAGGGCCAGCTAGGCCTAGGCAGGCATCGGGCCAGTCTTTTGCCTCAGCGGCGGTGAGTTCTAGCTGGTCGGGCGATAGGTTTTGTTGAGTGGCGATCGCACTCAATATCGCCTGCTTTTGCGCTGCAGAAGGTGTCTCATTTGCCATCGGTCTAGATTCTCCTGGGTCGTTCGCGGGTTCGTTCGCTAGGTCATTCCCTGTAGGGCTATTTGTCTCAATCGTCTCACGAGCGTTTGAATAGTCTACAGGTCTACTGGTTTGGCTTTCGGACTGGTCGGAGGCTGGCGTACAGCTGGCAACCAACGCGAGCAGCGCCACGATAATTATGAAATGTTTCATCATTTGGCAGGGTTGCAGTGGCCGTAAAAATTATGGCTTACGTAAAATAGGTGACATCAGGTGAAGTGGATAAGAGAAGGTGCGATCGCTCACCGACCCTGACTCAACTATCAATTCGAGATTGACCTATGAAACGCCTAGTTCAAAAGCCGGTGCTCCGAAACCTGATTTTCTTGAGTTTTTTGCTGGCGTTTCTCATCGGGCGATCGCTCTACTCACCTCCTCCTAGTCTTACACAGATACCTGCAACCCCTTTTGCTGAAGGCGAGTTCGACTCTATCGTTATAGACTTTCGCGAGCAGCCACAGGTGCTCTCTCAGCTAGAGGGCACACTGATGCAGCTACAAACTGACTTTGGCCTAGCCCCAATCCTAAACAGTGCCTTTTCAGAAGCAGACAATATCTATGTGGCAGAGGGCGATCGCGCCTTACTAGATCGCCTGCAGGCCTCGACAGCGCTCATGTCTCAAACTGAATACATAGAGCCAAACTACATCTACACGCAAGCAGGCGCCGCCGTTAACGACCCCGATTACGACAAGCAGTGGAATTTCAATCAAATCGACGTTGAAGGCGCTTGGCGCAAGGGCATCAACGGTAAGGGGGCGACAGTCGCCGTCATCGATACCGGCATCAGTCAGGGGGCAGACCTTCAGCAAACGAAGCTCGTGGCAGGCTACGACTTTGTCAATGACCGTGAAGCCGCCATAGATGACAACGGCCATGGTACGCACGTAGCCGGTACCATCGCCCAATCGACAAACAACAACTACGGCGTCGCAGGCATTGCCTACGGTGCCAAGCTCATGCCTTTGAAAGTGCTCAGCCGGATAGGTGCTGGCACCACCTCAGATATTGCTGAGGCCATTCGCTTTGCTGCTGACAACGGTGCCGACGTTGTGAATATGAGCCTAGGCGGGGGCGGTGAGTCTCAGCTGATGCGTGAGGCAATCGACTACGCCTATGGAAAAGGGGTGGTTGTGGTTGCTGCCGCTGGCAATTCGGGTATGGAGAGTGCGTCTTACCCAGCGCTGTATGAGCATGCGATTGGGGTGTCGGCAGTTGGCCCCGATCAGCAAAAGACCTCTTATTCAAACTACGGCACGGGCGTAAATATTGCTGCACCGGGCGGGACGACTCGCAGCCAAGAAGCAGACGGTATCTTGCAGGAGACGATCAATCCTCGGACGCCGGGTGAATTTCAGTTCAAGCATTTTCAAGGGACCAGCATGGCCGCGCCTCACGTGGCCGGAGTGGCCGCGCTGATCAAGTCTCAAGGGCGCAATGTTTCGCCGGACCGGGTGTTGGAGATTTTGCAGTCTTCGGCGCAGGCAGTGAAGGGCGATGGCCAGAACTACTATGGCGCAGGCCTTTTGAATGCAGGTAGGGCGGTGCAGATGAACGCGCCCGTGTGGCTAGACTGGCGCGGTATTGACCTCATCAGTGTGGCCATTAAGCTGGCAAGCGCAGCGGCACTCACGCTGTTTTTGACTTGGCTGTTGCGGATTGAGCGCGATCGCTTCAACCCGTTCAACAGGCTCTTTCTAGCCGGTGTCATGTTCGGCAGCGTAGGGCTTTTCTTCATTCGCATCCTGCACGTGGCTTCCCTTCCCCACTGGCCATTCCGCCTACTCAGCAGCTCCATCCCAGAAATCGGCAACGCCATCACCAACAACAGTATTCTCAATCCGCTGTTTGCCAGCTTGGTCATTCCGTTTGGGCTGTTGGTGCTGCTGATCAGCCATCCCAGCTTGAGATGGCTGTCTTTAGGTATTTCGGTGGGTGTCAGCGCTTTCCTCGTCGTCACTGCCTTTACTGCTCCCGCTGTGTGGCTGATCGGCTCGGGGCAAGCGGCACAGAGCTACTTACTCATCAATGCACTACTTTGCAGCGCACTAACCGCTATTTTTCTAAGAGTCGCTATCGACGACCAAACGCGCGGAAGAGATGACAGCAGTCTCTAGACGCGTTTTCTCCCATTGGACTGTCCCATCGCTCGCTACTATTAAATACAGTGAATGGACGTGTCGAAATTAGGACGATAGCTCAGCTATGAAAATTGCCGTGACGGGCGCAACCGGATTTGTGGGTGCACATTTTGTTGACCGCTTGGTCTCAGAAGGCCACGATGTCAAGGTGTTTACCCGCAGCGAAGCCAAAGCGCGAAGAGTTTTTTCTGCCGCTAAGTTTAAGCCTGTTGAGTACGTGGTTTATACGCCAACTCAATCGGGCGAGTGGCAGGCGGCAATTTCTGGCTGTGAGGGGGTTGTGAACTTGGCGGGGGAGCCGATTTCTGAGCGCTGGTCGGCAGAGCGCAAAAATCGGATTTTGAATAGTCGTAAGGTGGGTACCGCAAAGCTCGTTGAGGCGATCGCAAAGGCTGAGCAAAAACCGTCCGTGCTCGTCAGCAGCTCTGCGATTGGCTTCTATGGTACGAGTGAAACGGCTGAATTTTTTGAAACCAGTGAACCTGCTGAAAACGATTTTCTGTCGCAGGTGTGCCAATCCTGGGAAGCAGAGGCAAACAAGGCAAAGGACTCCGGTGTGCGGGTCGCCATTATTCGAACAGGAATTGTGCTGGGGGATGGAGGTGCGATCGCCAAAATGATCACCCCGTTCAAGCTCTATGCAGGCGGACCCATTGGCAGCGGTCGCCAGTGGTTTTCCTGGATTCATATCGACGATTTGGTCAGCCTCTTCCTAAAAGCGCTACTCGATCCGTCCATGCACGGCGTCTACAACGGCACTGCGCCAGAGCCCGTACGGATGAACGATTTATGCAAAACGCTGGGTGAAGTGATGGACCGGCCTTCTTGGCTGCCGGTTCCCGATTTTGCCATTGAGGCGCTGCTAGGGGATGGTGCCGTTGTCGTCTTAAAAGGTCAAAAGGTGCTGCCGGAGCGGACGCAGGCGGCTGGGTTCTCCTATCAATACGCGCAGCCAAAAGAGGCGCTGAAAGATGTCGTAGAAAGGATTGGCTAGAGACGGTCGTTACCCTTGTGTGTTGGCTGGTTTGGTTAGGTGCGATCGCCCCCTGCACTGCTCAACAAATCTCTGAGCCACATCAGGGCGGTCCCCCCAGTGCAAATGTAGATAAGACGCGTGCAGCGTGCCTTGGCAATGGCCTTCAGCTTGGGCGCTACCCACTTCGCCCCAAAACCGCTGTGTTTGGTAAGCCGGGTGTGCCAAAGAGGTACTTACGCTAGATTTGTGAAATTCGTGGCCCACCAGGGTTTGCCCTTTTTTTAGTAGCGGTCCATCACGTAGGCTGTGGGCCTTTCTATAGCCCAGAGATAGCCGATTGCCCATGTGCACGGTTTGGGCCACGGCACCCACCATCGGCCAAGCCCTTTCCTCAAAATCGACTAGCGTCTCGCTCAGATACATCAGCCCGCCGCACTCCGCATAGGTAGGTATGCCGCGATTAATCGCCGCCCGTATCGCGAGCCGCATGGCTTTGTTCTCGCTGAGCTGAGCAGCAAAGACTTCAGGAAAGCCACCCCCAAAATACAGGCCATCGGCTGCAGGGAGTGTTTCATCTTCCATCGGGCTCCAGAAGATCAGCTGCGCGCCCTGTGCTTCTAGCGCTTCTAGGTTGTCTGGGTAGTAAAAATTGAAGGCGGCATCACGTGCGATCGCAATCCTCACCAGCCGACCGTCCTGACGAGCCGTGCCGATATGATCCGTCTGCGTACCTGCCAAGTTCCCATCCTCAGCAGCTCGACCCGATCCGACTGCTAGCAGGGGCATTAGCTTTTCCCAATCGAAGCAGCGATCGCCGATATCCGCCAACCGTGCTGCAATCTGTGCGAACTCGCTAATTTCTCCCGTGGGTACCAGTCCCAGGTGACGGCTGGGCAGCTGGATCGCTTTTTCCCTACGAAAGACGCCGAAAATTGGCATGTCGATGGCGGCTAGCGCATCACTCAAGAGCTGAAGGTGGCGATCGCTCCCCACCCGGTTTAGCACCACGCCGGCCACCCTCACTCGCGAGTCAAACTGCCGGTATCCCTGCACCAGCGCTGCCAGCGACCTCGCCATCCTGCCACAGTCAACCACCAGCACCACAGCAAGCCCCAACAGCCGCGCAATGTGAGCCGTACTTGCCGTATCATCTGTGCCCGTCGCTCCATCGAACAGTCCCATCACACCTTCTACAACTGCCTGTTCTGTGTTCTGGCAGTGTCGCCGAAAGCTTTGCTGCACGTAGGCTTCACTGGTCAATACCGGGTCAAGGTTGTAGCAGGGGTGCCCCGTGACCGCGCTGTGATACATCGGGTCAATGTAATCAGGACCCACTTTGAAAGATTGGGCTGAGTGGCTGCGTCGCTTGAGTGCTGCTAGTAGGGCTAGGGTCAAAGTTGTTTTACCGGTGCCGCTGCGATCGCCTGCCAAAATAATGCTCACAGAGTAATGCTCATGATGATTGTGCTGTCTGTTGTTGGGCTACTTGTCGTTGGGTCGTTTATTCTAAAGGACTACCATTCGAAATAGTGATCTAAATCATTGAAGTCAACTTTGAAGTGAAGCCTGTGGTAACGACCATGCATTTCATCGTGTTTCAACTTTATGCCAGCTTCAGGATCTTCACAGTCTGAGCCAAGATGGCAGAGTCAAATCGCTATAATTTATCCCGGACAGGTCATCCTTGGCACCTCGTTCCTGAAAAGTCAGTCTCTAAAAGCGGTGCAAACTCCTCTGTATTCCTCTATTTCCCGTCACGTTTCCTATTAAGTTCGATCCTTAAATACGATGGCCCTTCAAAAAGATTCCATGAGTATCCACACCTCTGTATTTGCGCGCTCCAGCCGCGCTGTGCGTAAGTTTTCTGTCCGCCTAGGCAGTGGTTTGCTTGCCTTTGGCCTCAGTGCGAGCTTGGCCCTACCCGCCTTTTCTGCGGACCCCTTCAGAACCAATTCACCCCACGAAATTGGTGAGCTGACTGAAGCGGCCTTCCAAGCTATTTTTAGAGATGGCGATTACGACTTGGCTCTACAGATTCTTCAAGAGGCCGAAACGGCAGAAGCAGACGAACCGTTGGTGCACGCCATGCTAGCTTCTATGGCCTACCTCGAAGGCGACGCCGGACTCGAAGAAGTGGCCAGACGAGCGACCCTCACCCGAGAAGCTGCAGAAGCGCTCGTGGAGACAGACCCGTTGCGCGGTCATCTGTACACGGCAGTTGGCGTTTTCTTGGAAGGGGCCTACGTGCTCCAAACAGAGGGTGTTGCAAAAGGAACGCCTAGGGCGCTGGGCATGTTGCAAACTGTCTTCAGCGAGCTAGATGCCGCTGAAAGTATTGACCCTACTGATTCTGAGCTGAATTTGTTGAAGGGTTACATGGATTTGATGCTGGCGGTAAACCTGCCTTTTTCAAATCCAGAGGAGGCCATCAGCCGGATGGACCAGTATGGCAACCCGGTCTACTTGACCCAGCGAGGTATCGCTATCGGCTACAGAGATTTGGCCCAGTATGATGAGGCAATGATTGCGGTAGATAAAGCGATCGCTGCTGCCCCCGAAAATCCAGAACTCTTTTACCTCAAGGCACAGCTTCACGCTCGACTCGGTAACAACGATGAAAGCGTAGAGTACTTTAGCCGCGCCCTCGACTACCAAGAGCAACTGCCGGAGAACCTAGTCCGTCGCATCACCTGGGAAAGCTGCATTGCTGAAGGCGTGCCCGGGCAAACCTGCTCGGACCGGGTTGGGTATTAGATTTCTCAGACGCTCGGTTTAGCTAATCGTCTGGGCTAACGCTGACAGACATAGTGCGTATAGGGAAAGGAACCGCGATTTCCTTGGCTGGTTTCAGCTTTTTGGCAGTCTGCTTGGCTGAGATCGACTTGTGACCCGAGGTCGTTTAGCGACGTTGAGGCATCGCCTAGTAGCCACAAATCGAAGGGATAGGGGTGCGATCGCACAATATCTTGCAGCGTTTTTTCAGGTCCTACCTTGGCTTCTACAGTCTTCTCTAGCAGCAAGAACTGTGGCGCGGCCTGCCAGTTTTGCTTGGCATCGTCCGGGTTGAATCGGCGGTGAATTTCCCAGGCGATCGCCATCGTTTCCAGCCCGATTACCATTGGCTGCGGCGTGATCAACGCACTATCGGCGATTAGCACAGGTCCGCTAGACTCCGCTTGGATGAAGCCGATTATGCGGTCAGCCTTGTAAAACTTTAGATTGCTACGCTTGAAGACAATCGTTTGTGCACCCGCAAAGGCGATACAAATCACCAAAATCACAAACGTTCGCCCGCTAATTGCATACTTTGTGGCTGGTAGTCTTACCCGGCTGAAGTTGTCAGCTGCCTTTTTCCCCATGGCACCGAGCTGCTGCCAGTAGGGTGTTAGCCCCATGCCAACGAGCACAACTAAGCTGGGTGAAAAGACGAAGGTGTATCGGTGTCCCCGCGTGATGTCGAAGCCCGTAGCGTAGGTCACCAAGAAGAACAAAAGATTAGCGGCTAAAAAGAAACCGCCTAGGATCTGGATGCCTTGGCGAAACTGAGGCTGACGGTATTGATAGTTGAGCGATCGCCCCAACATCAGCGTTAGCCAAGGCGCGTACACTAGCAGTAACAGAACGCAAGAGACCACAATGGCCGTTACCGACTGCCAGCCAAACCCATTGGTGATCGGAGAGAGCACAGTGTAAAACCAACCCGCGAGAGACTGAATTACTGGATTAATCAACGTGCTCCAGCTGCTTGTCTCCCGTTTCAAAAAGCTGGTTTGAGGACTGCCGTAGAAGTTGAGCAATAGTGGTAACCACAGCAACGCTCCAGCCAAA
Source organism: Cyanobacteria bacterium J06623_4 (assembly GCA_038524545.1). Lineage (GTDB taxonomy): Bacteria > Cyanobacteriota > Cyanobacteriia > Phormidesmidales > Phormidesmidaceae > Phormidesmis. The sequence goes on from JBCBIK010000094.1 coordinate 7,780, forward strand.
GTGCCTACAGCAGCGGCATGCACTCGCAGCCATCCCGCCTTCCAACAAACATGAATGCCAAATTGACGGCATTGCTGTATCAGCAGCACGAGCAGCGTTAGTCCCGCAGCTATCAGCGTTAAGCCAAAAAAGTAATGAACGCTTAGCCCCACGGTGTTGATGACGACCCATCCGACAAGCAGCGACCATTTAGACGTTTTGCCTGCTTGTAAAGCCTGGGTCACTACGACCAAGCAGCACAGCGAAGCTATCACCGTTAGTGTTCCAAGCGTGTAATGGCGCGCCTCCTGAGACAAAAAAACGCCGAAGGGTGAGACGGCCATTAGCACCGCGCAAAGTCGGCTACTCAGACGCTGTCGACTACTTAGCCAAGCAAGCTCATAAATACCTGGCACAGCCAGCGCCCCAAAGATTGCAGACAATGCCCGCGCAGCCCACAAAGCGGCGTAGCCATCACTGCCCATGCCTAGCCAGTGAAGCCCTCGCATCCACCAATGAGCCAAGACAAAATAGGTCGGTGGATGATTGTCTTCAGCCAGCAAGTGCTGGACAACATCTCTAATCGTTGCGCCTGGTGTGTATTGCAAGGGCCGCAGAACGGTTTCTAGGCTGATGATTTCATTGAGCGGGATGAGCCGCGAGCTGTTGCCTAAGCTAAATAGCGTCGTGGCAACTTCGTCCATCCAAGGCGCTTTGATGCCCAGAAGACTGAGGCGAATGGCTAGTGCGATCGCTGTCCACGCAGCTAACCAGTAGGCTGTTTGACGATGCCCAGCGTTTTGTGAATTGTGCGGTTGCTTACGGTGTCGGCTGCTCTGTTGACTGGTGCGCTGATGGATTTGCTGACTGCGCCGACGAAGTAAGTTCATATTATTTGGGGTTGTGGTGGAGAGGCTGGACGCAGACTTGCTAGCTGAGCATTAAAAAGTAAGCAACAAAAAAAAGCCCCACCTGCTGACCTGTAATAAGACAGCTAGGTAGGACTAGAGACGCAGTTAGGAGGTATCTTGCCTACACCATATCGATTTCATACAAAAATGGGGGGTGATTTAAGAAGTTCTTAATCTAATCTCTCAAGAAATAAAAAAGAGATATGGAATCAGGACGCTAAAAGGTCGCGATTTTTACAGTTCTCAGCCTGTTGATCGCAGCAGCAAGCTCAAATCGACGAAATTCAGCCAAATCTCCCATCCGAAGCGAGCTACCTGCCGCACCGTTCAGCGTGTCGTAAGCTGTCAGCGCGTCTAGCCCACCCTGCTTGATATCTCCCATCACGCAGTCGAGAATTGCTGGCAGCGTGCGCTGACCATCAAAGTAGTATCGCTGCGCGTACACCATGGCTTGTGCGATCGCTCTCACTTGGTGCGCTTCAGCAATTTGCTCAATCGCCCTTAGTTCAATCTTTTCATGACCCATGGTGAGGCTGTCGCGGCTGGCCTTGAGCTTCAGCGGTCGATTTCCTTTGCCGGGTGGCAAGCTATTTGGCAAGAGTGATCTGGGTGTTAGCGTACCAAAGTGCTGTCCCCCTTCTGCGCTTCTTTGCGTCGGAGATGTCTGGGCAATCTGCTGGGCATGCTCTGTCACAATCCGCGGCTGATAGTCTTCCATGGCAATCACCGTGTCGGCTACCGAGAAGTAGTCACCGCTGCCCCCCATTACCAAAAGGGTTGAAATGCCGTAGTCGTCATACAGCTGACGCACTTTGTCGATAAAAGGGGTAATGGGTTCTTTTTCCTTAGCGATGAGGGCCTGCATTTTGCGATCGCGAATCATAAAATTCGTCGCTGCCGTGTCTTCGTCAATGAGCAAGACGGTTGCCCCAGCTTCCACGGCTTCTATCAAGCTGGCGGCTTGAGAGGTACTGCCGCTAGCGTTGGCAGTCGAAAAGTGCTTAGCGTCTCGGCCCTTAGGCAAATGGTTAATCACAGGCGAAATGTCTACCCCTGCAACGCTGCGACCATCTTCTGCTCTCAGCTTTACCGTTTTAGGATTGGCCACAACCCGTTCTCGCCCGTCTCTTGGTACATGGTTGTATATGCCCTGTTCAATGGCTCTCAGCAGCGTAGATTTTCCGTGATACCCGCCGCCCACAATTAGCGTCACCCCGGCTTTGATCCCTAGCCCACTCACCACTCCGCTGTGGGGCGTGCTCAGTTCGACCCTCCCTTCTATAGGAGATATGAAGCGATCTGCCTCTTCTAAGAGCGGTTGGTCATCAATGCCGCTGCGCCTAGGCAGGCAAGCACCGTCTGCAATAAAGGCGATGAGTCCTTGCTGAGGCAGCTGATTTCTTAGAGTTTCGGCATCTTCAAGGGCGGCGATATGTCTTTTTAGCGCTGCGCTGTCAAGGGATTCGTATTTTAGCGATCGCGCCACAATTTCTGGAATATCGTTACAGAGTAGCGCCGCCGCTGCCTTTCCGGCGATGCGTCTGCCAAAGGCCGGTAGCCCAACTGTCAGTCTGACCTCTAGGACGTCTGCTGTGAACCAAACGGCTGTACGCCTGAGTATGGCTTGGCTTGGCTTAGCAATCTGAATTTGTCCGCTCTTTCCTGAACCTCGCTTTTTCCCGATAGATTGGGCCACTTGAGCCACTTGCCTAGTCAGATAATCAGCGATCGCAACTCGGGACACATAATCAGTTATCCACCGGGCAGGAAATCCTGCGATCGCCTGGGCGAGCTGAATCCGAATTCGGCTAGGGGCAGCAAATGGATCGCCCTGCACATAGTCCACACTCAGTTGAAAATCAGAAAATGCGTAATCCCCTTTGATTTCCCTGAAGTTTCTATAGCTACGACCTTCGAGACCTTCTAGCTGACCTCTCAGCTGTTCACCCGTTGTTTGCAAGGCCATAACCCTATCTATCCTTTGTGAATGTTCTTTTTAGCACTCACTCTTCTGACTGACTGCAATCCTACCTGTAACAGATTCGTTACCAAATTAAGGATCGTTATCATAATCGCCAAGAGGTGCTTCCCAAGCGGAAAATCATAGATAGATAGGCAATATTTGCGCATTCTTTCCCGTCTGGGTCTACTGCCAAGTTCTGAGGTCAAGTCTGAGGCTAAGTTCTAAAGTCAGGTTCCTTAGGTCAACTTCTCAAAATACCTAACGCACAGACATCCAATACATAGGGAGCATCTACAACATGATTTTCTTCAAAGCAGTTTCAATCCGCTCCCGTCTCATGCACAAGTCTTTACTCGCGCTAGCCGCCTTGGGTCTCATGCTTCCGGGGGCCAGCACTGCTCAAACTGCTCGAACTGCTCGATTAGCTTCCCAACCTGCACCAAAATCTATCCAGGCCGCCGAATCCGCATCCACAAGCCGCGCCGCCCTGTCAGATGGAACCTATCTCTTCGGCCAGAGCGAGCAGCCCGACCAAATGGGATCAGCCTACGCGGTGTTCTCTGTAGACAATGGCCAAACGGTAGGCGCTTTTTATCAGCCCCATTCTTCCTTTGACTGCTTCTCAGGGCACCTCCAGTCCGACCGTCTCGCTGTCAACGTTGTAGACAGCTACGAGCAAACGCTCCACCCCTACGAGATCGCGCTAACCCTCACCGATTCACTGGTCGCTGGCGACGCTGCTGGCGCTTATACCCTAGCAGGCTTCCATCGGATTGATACTCTATCCCAGCAGGACCTCGATATCTTGGCTGTCTGTGAAGCTGATTTTGCCCAGTGATTCGCTTGATTCGCTTAGCGACATATTCAAATGATCTGGTCGAATAAATCTAGTCGGGTGATTTTCTGTATAGAACATCTGCATGACGGACGGGCCTATTATTTTCAGTTTTGGTAGTCCGGAAATTGCGCTGATGAAACTGGGAATAATAGGCCTCTGTCTTTATTCGGATTTTTCTAGCTAATTAAAAGACAGTGGCTAAGGTAAATAAGGCACTTTGGCGGATGCCACAAAACAATTAAGTTTTGTATCTTTAGATTAAGATGGAAGTGAAGACGATTTTAGTTCGTCATCTATCCGTCAAATTTATGGTCAATGGGGTGAGTTACGGAAAACACACCATCGGGTACGGCTCTCTCTAGTGCCGGAAGTCCTGAAATGAAAGTATATTGACATAAGTAGATAAATAACTTAACTAAAGCCAGTGCGAATACATGGTCTAGCTACGCTTGATCTCGGCCTTTTTCTCACAATCTGATAAGGGCAGTGATTACAGTCATTAACGAAGCCATCAAATCCTGGGTTAGAGGTCTCTCCAAATATGTTTGAGCATTTCACAAACACAGCGATCGCGGTCATCATGCAGGCGCAAGAGGAGGCCCGTCGCCTGGGTCACAACTTTGTCGGTAGCGAGCAGCTCCTGCTCGGTATCATCAAAGAAAATACCAGCATTGCCGCCAAGGTACTGGATGAGTTTGGCATCAACCTGACCAACGCCCGTACCGAGGTAGAGTCTATTATTGGCCGTGGTTCTGGTAATGGCCCAGTAGAAATTCCATTTACACCGAAGGTAAAGCAGGTTTTTGAGCAAGCCTTTCAAGAAGCTCGCAAGCTTGATCATCCATACATTGAGCCTGAGCACCTGCTGCTCAGCCTGACTCAAAATGCTGAGAGCGTCGCCTACCGGGTGATAGCCAATCTCGGTGTAGATCCAGAGAAAATTCGTGTGCAGCTTGTGCGCGTCATTGGCGAGAGCACGCCAGTTGCTTCTGGCCGAGTGGGCGGTAGCTCCAAGTCTGAACGTAAGTCTGATAGCAGTGTTCTGACTGAGTACGGTACAGATTTGACAGCGGTAGCTGCTGAGGGTCGGCTTGACCCGGTTATTGGGCGCCACAAAGAAATTGAGCGGGTAGTCCAGGTTTTGGGTCGCCGTACCAAGAATAATCCGGTGCTAGTGGGTGAACCTGGTGTCGGTAAGACTGCGATCGCAGAGGGATTGGCACAGCGCATTGTCAACCAAGACGTACCTGAAGCGTTAATCGACCGTCGCGTAATCAGCCTAGATATGGGGTTGCTAGTTTCGGGTACTCGTTTCCGTGGTGACTTCGAAGAGCGCATTACACAGGTCCTTGAAGAGGTTCGTAAGTCTCAAGACGTCATTTTGGTGATTGATGAGATTCACACCCTAGTCGGTGCAGGCTCTCTGGAAGGGGGGATGGACGCGGCTAACTTGCTCAAGCCCGCCTTGGCCCGCGGCGAGATGCAGTGCATTGGTGCCACCACGCTAGACGAATATCGTAAGTACATCGAAAAAGACGCTGCACTTGAGCGACGTTTTCAGCCTGTCATGGTTGAGCCGCCTTCCGTCGAGGATACGGTTGAGATTCTCTACGGTCTGCGCAGTCGCTATGAGCAGTTCCATCGGTTGAACATCACAGATGAAGCCGTTGAGGCGGCAGCGACTTTGAGCGATCGCTACATCACAGACCGTCATCTCCCTGACAAGGCGATTGACCTCATTGATGAAGCGGGTTCCAGAGTCCGCCTGCGCTACTCCCGCAATATCCCAGCCAGCGAGTTGCGTACCGAACTTCGCCAGACTCAAAAAGACATCATCGAAGCGATTCAGCATCAGGACTTCGACCAGGCGGCAACACTCCGCGAGACTGAGGCTTCTCTCACTCGCAAGATCCAAGACACGCTAGAAGGTGACGTTTCGATTACGAAAGTGCCCGAAGTGAGTGACGAGGACATTGCAGACATTGTCTCTTCTTGGACTGGGGTCCCTGTAAATGCCATCACTGAGACAGAGTCTGTCATGATGATGCACCTTGAGGACACTCTGCATGAGCGGGTCGTCGGTCAAAACGAGGCGGTAGAAGCTGTATCCCGGGCTATTCGCCGGGCGCGGGTAGGCCTGCGCGGGCTCAATCGGCCTATTGCTAGCCTAGTCTTCTCGGGTCCTACAGGCGTCGGTAAAACTGAGCTTGCAAAAGCCCTTGCTCAGTCTGTCTTCGGCTCTGAAGAATCCATGATCCGGCTAGACATGTCCGAGTTCATGGAGTCTCACACGGTTTCGAAGCTGATTGGTTCACCACCGGGATTTGTCGGCTACGACGAAGGTGGTCAGCTGACCGAAGCCGTTCGCCGCAAGCCGTACAGCGTCATCTTGCTCGACGAGATTGAAAAAGCTCACCCTGACATTTTCAATATTCTTCTGCAGGTGCTAGATGATGGTCGGCTGTCTGACTCTAAGGGCCGTGAAATCAGCTTTAAGAATACGCTCATCATCATGACTTCAAACATCGGTTCGAAGGTCATTGAGAAGGGAGGCGGTGGTCTTGGCTTTGAACTGTCCGATGAGGACGGCACCACTAGCCGCTACAACAACATTCGCAACCTCGTAAATGAGGAGATGAAGCAGTTCTTCCGGCCTGAAATGATCAACCGGATTGATGAAATCATTGTCTTCCGTCAGCTCACGAAGGATGAGGTCAAGGAGATTGCCGATATCCTGCTTAAGCAGCTCGGTGAGCGGCTGAGCGATCGCAACCTATCTTTCCAAATGACCGACGCCTTCAAGGATCGCCTAGTCGAAGAAGGTTACGATCAGCGCTACGGTGCTAGACCCATGCGTCGAGCAATCTCTCGCCTAGTCGAAGACCGGCTAGCTGAGGCCATTCTGGCAGGCACGCTCAAAGATGGCGATACCGTCGTTTTCGACGTAGATAAAGATGGCGAAATCACTGCCTCACCTGCGAAGGAGCCTGCCTTGATCGGTGTCAGCTAACCGGTGCTAGTGTTCAGCTAAAAAACGTTTGAATTAGGAAAAAGCCGCGGATGCTCCCGTGGCTTTTTCTATGTTCGCCCTAAAGTCCAACCCCAAAGTCCGAATTGTTTACCAACTCCAAAAGCCCCATGTCTCAATCCATAGCAACTGAAAAAAATGTCGTCGTTGTCGGTGCTGGATGGGCCGGACTAGGCGCAGCTCACCACTTGGCCAAACAGGGCTACGCTGTCACTCTGCTAGAGGCAGGTGCCTATCCCGGTGGTCTTGTGGCAGGCTGGCAGACCGAAAAAGGGCGCTCTGTAGAGGCGGGCATCCACGGCTTTTGGTATCCCTACAGCAACATCTTTGCCCTGACAGACGAACTAGGTATTCAGCCCTTTACCCCCTACACGCGCTCCTCCCAATATTCTCCAGCAGGCTTAGAAGTAGAGTCCCCCATCTTTCAACGCGAGCCCTATCTACCAACGCCGTTGGGCACCTTCCTCTACACCCGCTTCAAGCGCCTTCCCCTCGTCGACAGACTTTCTGCCCTTCCACTGCTATATTCGCTCATCGACTTCGACAACTCTGATGAAGCGTGGCAGAGATACGACAAAATGACTGCCCGTGAGCTGTTCAAGCAGTATGGCGTTTCAGAAAGGCTGTACAAAGAGTCTTTTGAGCCGATGTTGCTCGTTGGCCTGTTTGCCCCTGGCGAGCAGTGCTCGGCGGCAGCGGCGTTGGGCATGCTCTACTATTTCATCCTGGCGCATCAGCCCGATTTTGATGTGCGTTGGTGTCGTGGCACCGTTGGCGAAATGATTTTCCGTCCGTGGGTAGCTCAAATCGAAAAAGCAGGTGGCAAAATTCTTGCAAACAAGCGAGTGACCGATGTTCGCATGGGTGCAAATAACGAGATTGATGCAGTCATCTGCGGTGACGAAGTGTTCGAGGCAGATGCGGTCATTTTCTCGGTTGGCATTACCGGTATGAAAAAGATTGTGGCCAATAGTGAGGTGTTACGCGATCGCGCCGAATTTCGTAATCTCTCAAACCTAGGCGGTATAGACGTTCTGGCTGTTCGTCTTTGGTTTGATCGCAAGATCGACATTCCCTTGCCGTCAAATGCTTGCTTCGGCTTTCATCAAACCACCGGCTGGACGTTCTTTGACCTCAACGCGCTACACGACGAGTACAAGCGCGAATCCGGTAGCGTCGTCGAAGTTGACTATTACCACGCTAACCAGCTGCTAGGTCTTAGCGATGAGCAAACACTCCCCCTAGTTCAAAAAAATCTTGAAGGCTGTGTCCCAGCGTTTGGCGAAGCCAAAATTACAGATCATTCTGTCGTCCGCATTCGGCAGGGCGTTAGCCACTTTGCGCCAGGTAGCTATCGCTACCTATTACCGAGCACCACCAGCTTCAATAACGTCTACATGAGCGGCGACTGGATTGTCACTCGCCACGGCTCATGGTCACAAGAAAAAGCCTACGTGACTGGCTTGGAAGCTGCGAACAGCGTGATAGACAAGCTGGGTATCGGCTATCCTGCCGACATTATTCCGATAGTGCCAGACGAGCCACATATTCAAGCGGCGCGCCTAGTAAATAGAACGGCTCGCAGTATTCGTGAACAGCTTCTGCCCCAGTTTTGGTTGCCTTAGTCTGGCTATCAAACGTCATCAATACCGTGCCGACCTGCCCCTTTTTTAGGGTGAGCAGGGCGCCAGTCGTCTGATGATGGGTCGCGATGTCTTCTGTAATGGCGACGATATCGTATTCGCTGAGCGTCATCTCTAGCCTATTACTTTCTAATAGGACACGTATTTTACGTGATGAAAACGGAGAGGGGGGGATTCGAACCCCCGTTAGGTGTGACCCTAAAACAGTTTTCGAGACTGCCGCATTCAACCACTCTGCCACCTCTCCAGATGGTTCTACATCTTACACCGATTTCTCTGAAAATCTAGAGTATGAATGACTGATGCGTATGGTCTTGATTTTGACTATCTCGTTTCCATATCCAAATGCAAATGAATGTATACACGCCGTAGCTCAAGACGACATGCCATCCTTTGATGCCGGTAATTTCTATCGAGCTACCTGGAAGCTGATTGAATTTATCGACTATCCAAATCAGTAAATGAATGGGGTAGTAAAGATTGGCAGCAATAAAGCTACCTACTACAGGGATAATTGCAGCTGCGATCGCACTGATAAATCCACCCGTACTAATCACAATCACCAGCGGTGTTGCGATCGCATTTAGAAAAACACTGTACAGCGCCAGCTTCTGAAAATAGAGCAGCTGTAGTGGAATCGTCCAGAGATAGGCCGCTACTGGGACTGCCAAGACAGCCGCTACCGTTGTCGGCATCCAGTCTAGCCATCGCATGAGCCTGCCGACTGTCAAAATCAGCCCTAGCGTAGCGACGATACTCAGCTGAAACCCCACATCCCAAATCCACTGAGGATTGACTAACAAAATCAGTACAGCTGCCGCGAGCAACCCACCTAGCGGATTCACCTTTTGCTGAGTGGCCAGACCCAATAAGACGCCCGCTCCCATTAAGGCAGCTCGAATAACGCTGGGCTGCAGACCGGTGAGTCCTACATATACCAGAAGCGCGATCGCACCTGCGATCGCCCGTGTCTTAGGCTGCTGCGCCTTAAGCGCGCCCAGCACAAGTGCCAACAGCAGAGAGACATGGAAGCCTGACGCTGCAAGCGTATGCGCTAAACCCGCTGCAATAAAGCTGTCTCGAATTTCATGGGGCAAATCGACTGCTTTTCGTCCTAGCGTCATGGCGCTGACCAAGTTGCCCGCGGGCTCTCCTAGCCATCGATTCTGCGCAGCTACAATTCTGGCCCTAAGCTTCCACAGGGCCCACTTTGGTGGGGTCTGATCAGGTAGGAATTCTATCCAGTGACTTCTAAACCCTGAAAAGCACCCTTTTCTAGACAGATACTCTCCAAACCCAGAACGCTCTTTGCCTGACTGATGGATGGCATACACTTCGCCCTCCAAGCCTACAATTTGTCCGGGATATAGCTGTTTGCTGGGCTCTAGTGGTGCACTTACATATAGTTTGCCGCTCACGGGTCTAGGTGCTTCGATGCTGCGATCACCACCAATCCCTCTGATTGACCGTGCTCGCAAGAAGAACTGACCCTTATCATTCCGGCTAGTTTGCGGCATCTGCATGACCTCGCCGACAATCTGACGTTCACGCCTAGATGCAAACCGGCTAACATCGTCAGGTGCAGGCCGAGGAATCCTAGCTATGCAGTAGCTTGCAGCCACCAAACCCAAAACGCCTGCAGCTAACCACTGCCGCCTGCTGGGTCCCAGGCGCCAGCGATGTGGCACAGTTAAACTACAGACCATGCATACAGCCAGTAGAACCAAGCCCGCATTCGACGCACTACCGAGCGTTTGGCTTTCCGTAATCCCTGTTACGAGCAGCCCAGTCAGGTAGGCTGCAATGAATACAAAAGTTCCCCAAGGTTTCAATAGTTCAGATTCTCCGCAGATGCTCTGCTTAGAGAACCCATCTATCAATTTGAGTTATCTCCGCCGTAGCTATCTCGTTTGCTCGCGGTCTTGAAGATAGCCCGACCCTTAAAAAGATAGCCCAAGCTGTGCCCCGAAAAATGTGTGCACTACCAGCAAAACCAAGGCTGTACTGCCAATGTAAGCGTGAGCAGAGCGGAGAGCCTCGCTGCCCTTACCAAACTTGGTTGCTGCAATCAGAGCGTTGGCCGTCAGGAGTGCGATCGCCCCCATCCCTGTCCAAAAATGTGGACTCTCCAAAATAGGTTCACCCTGCATCACCAAAGACAAAATTCCACCCGTAGCGCCCAAAACAATAAACAGATACATCAACGGTGCTACCTTTGCGTGCTTCTGCTTTTGCTCAACAGCAACCCCGCTATCCGTTGCCAGTCGGCCTTGCCAACCGGCATAGGCCGCAAATCCTCCCATCACAAACACCACAATCGCCATCATCGCCGGGTGCCCCCAGTGCACAATTGGTTCCGGCAAATTGAACTGTGCAAACCAGCTTGCAATCGGCTCTAGATATCCCCTTAACCCTACGCCCACAATCTACGTCCTCAGCAAACATCAAGACACTTAATATGTCTTAACATGAGCCGATCTATGCTTGCAATGCTTCGGCCGATTCTTCTGATGTCTGCTCTTGTTTCAGAAGGGGAAACCCCAGTTTTTCCCGTTGTTCTAAATACAGCTGAGCTACCTTCCTTGCGAGTCCGCGCACCTGCCGAATGTATCTAGTGCGCTCCGTCACCGAAATAACCCCTCGCGCATCCAATAGGTTAAACGCATGAGAGCACTTAAGTACGTAGTCATAGCTTGGTAGCACCAGCTCTTTTTCTATTAGTTGCTCAGCTTCCTGTCGATACAGCTCAAACAGCTTAAACAAAAGCTCTGAACTAGACGCTTCAAAGTTGTAGGTAGAATTTTCAATTTCTGCCTGCATGTAGATATCGCCATAAGTCAGCTGATCATTCCACTGAATTTTTGCCATGGCATCCACCTCCTGCAGATACATCGTTAAACGCTCTAGCCCGTAAGTAATCTCAATCGATACAGGCCGACAATCCAACCCTCCACATTGCTGAAAGTAGGTAAACTGAGTCACCTCCATGCCATCCAACCAAACTTCCCAACCCACACCCCAAGCGCCCACCGCCGCATCTTCCCAGTTATCCTCTACGAACCGTACATCATGATCCTCCGGCATAATCCCCAATGCCCTCAGAGAATCTAGATAGAGGTCCTGAATATTCTCAGGCGAAGGCTTAATCAAAACCTGAAACTGAAAGTAATGCTGATACCGATTGGGATTTTCCCCGTACCGACCATCCGCGGGTCTTCTGCATGGCTCAGCGTAAGCAACTGCCCACGGTTCCGGACCAATCGCCCTTAAGAAAGTGTGTGGACTCTTCGTTCCTGCCCCTTTTTCCGTATCGTAGGGCTGCATAATGATGCAGCCCTGATCGGCCCAAAACTGATTCAACGTAGCGATAACAGACTGGAAGTTCACGGGGTGCCCCTACATAGCGATTCCATCACCATATATATTCTCTGCACCTACGCCAATAGCCGTAAGACTCAAGCAGATAAATCAGGGTCGAATTCTAATGAATTCAAATAAAAAGCTGACCTACTAAATAAACGCTTAGGAATTTCTTCGCAAATACAAATTCATCAAAAGCATTACTGTAGGCTTGACTCAGCTAATTCTGAAACGAATCACACTCGGACTGTGGCACAGAAAAGAATTACGGAAGCCAGCTTTTTGACTGTAAACTACGTTTCAATCAGATGCTAATCGCCTAAATCGCTCTTGTGTTGGGCAATACAGCAACTATGTTTTATTTCCGACCAAACAGTTGACAGTAGTGAAGGAGCTTCGTTATATTAGTTGAGCGCTGAACGGAGGGGACGAGAAATTGTCGGCTACG
>JBCBIK010000095.1:0-19909 GCA_038524545.1 Cyanobacteria bacterium J06623_4
GATGTTTTCAGAGAGGCCTTCAGACAGGATAGCGCTAGCACCCAATCGAAAACTCCCATCATTCTAGGCGCCGTCAAAACCAACATCGGCCATACCGAAGCCGCCTCGGGTATCGCTGGCCTGATCAAAGCCGTGCTCGCCACCCAGCACCGGCAAATTCCTGCCAACCTCCACCTCAAAACGCCCAACCCAGAAATCGCCTGGGACCAGCTCCCCTTTCAGCTACCCGCCCAAACCCTCGACTGGTCGCCTACCCACAACCCGCTCACAGCAGGCGTCAGCGCCTTCGGGTTCAACGGCTCTAATGCCCATCTCATTCTCCAATCCGCACCCGCACCATCTGTGTCTGTAGAAGCAACTGAAATACCTCAGCTCCTGCCGCTCTCAGCGCAAACGCCCGCCGCGCTCAAGCAGCTCGCAGCCCGCTACGCCCAGCACCTCTCGGCCCATCCCAATGTGAACTTAGCCGACCTGTGTTACACCGCTAGCGTCGGGCGATCGCACTTTACCCACCGACTCGCCATTCTCACCAGCACCCCCGCAGACCTTCGCCAAATCCTCATCGACATCATTGCTGGACGTCCCCATCCAAGCTGCCTGCAATCTGCCGACCTAGGTCAACTTGCTGATATCTCCGGAGAAGATGCGCAGCGACAAACCGCCCTTCGCTACGTACAAGGTGAGCCGATAAACTGGCAGGCGTACTACCAGCAGAATGCCTCTACCGCTGGACAGGTGCGTCCTCCTCAAATCGTTGACTTGCCTCTGTATCCTTTTCAGCGTCAGCACTACGGACCCGACCTGGCACAGCCTTAAGCATGCAAAAAAGCCTTGATCTGGACCGTTTTCGTTCGTAGCTAGCATAAAAGGCTCATTTGACGCTCTGCCCAAATGACAGATCAAGATGTGCCGATTTGCGCTGGCGCTATGGCAACTTGAGTTCGTAAATTGAGTCTGTAAAGATGATGTCTGGTAGTAGACGCATCGCTCAAAAAAAGCTTCTTATCAAACCTCGGGGTAAGCCGTACCTATGACTTCTCGCAATTTGGCCAAGCACGTTCGCACTCTCGGCAAGCTAGCAGCCGTCGCGCTCACCCTGGCCACGCCGGTTGCGACCGCCTCAGCCCAGACCGATTCTGCACCGACCGATACGTCACAACCAGCCTCTTCTGCTGACCCTGTCCCCACTGTTTTCAGCGAGCTACCAGAGCAGGAGCAATCGGCTCTCGAAGCAGGCGAAGTCATGGTCACGGCCAAGCGCTCAGGCGAAAATGGGCAGTTTGTCGCCCGCGTGCTGATCGATGCGCCCGTCACCGAAGCTTGGAAAGTGCTCACCGACTACGACAACTTCGAGCAGTTTTTGCCCAATGTAGAAGACAGTCAGCTGCTAGAGTCAGACGACAATCGCCGTGTATTTGAACAGCTCAATGTCATCTCCATCGTGCCGTCGGTAATTGACATTCGCAGCCGTGTCGTCATCGAGTCGATGGAAAATTACCCGCAGCAGGTCGATTTTAATCTTGTTGAAGGTGACCTGAAGGTGCTGCAGGGCATTTGGAAGCTCGACCCGGTTGCCACCACAGACGGAGAAGATCCAGACAAAGTGCTGATCACCCATCAGGTCGATATTGATCCGGGGGATGGGTCACCTCGGGGGTTGTTTTTTAGCACGTATCGGCTTGTTTTGGAAGACTCTTTGATTGCAGCTAAGCAAGAAACAGAAAGAAGGGCTGAGCTGTAGACTTTTCGGGCGGCTCAAGAAATGGTTGGCCAACGGATGAACAGAGAAAATCAGCACGCCATTATCTCTGGGGGGTCGAGTGGTATTGGCCTGGCGATCGCCTGTCAGCTAGCTAGCCAAGGCGCCGCTATCTCCATCATTGCTCGCCGAGAAAGTCAGCTGCAGCAGGCCAAAAGCGCCATTGAAGCTGCACGAAAAAACGTCGACCAAACGGTGCTGACGCTATCGGCAGATGTGAGCGATCGCACCCAAGCCACCCAAGCCATCGAAACGGCCATTCAGCAACTGGGCCCCCCCACCCTGCTGGTCACCTCTGCTGGCATTGCCCACCCCGGCCACTTCCAAGCGCTCAGCCTAGAAATCTTCGAGCGTACGATGGCAATCAATTACTTCGGCACGCTGTACTGCATTCGGGCGGCCCTCCCGGCCATGGCCCAAGCAGGCCAAGGGCAAATTTGCCTCATCTCCTCTGGCGCAGGGCTGATCGGCATCTATGGCTACAGCGCCTACTGTCCGAGTAAGTTCGCCGTGCGGGGCCTGGCAGAAACTCTGCGGGCTGAGCTAAAACCCATGGGAATCGGTGTTGCGATCGCCTACCCACCCGACACCGACACCCCCCAACTCACGACAGAGAACAAAACAAAACCCGCCGCCACCAAAGAAATCACCGCTACGGCAAAGCTGTGGCAGCCGGAAGACATTGCCCGAGTCATCTTAAACGGTTTAGAAAAGCAGGCTTTTCAAATTTCACCCGGCACCGAAATGAGCGTGCTCGCCTGGCTGCACAGCCTCCTCGCTCCGGTGCTCAACCGATATTTCGACCACGTTGTTTCCCGTCATTGAGGCTCATTCTCAGCTTGCGATCGCATCACCGTAGGCATTTGTTCTTCTAGGTAAGCAACCAGCCCCTCCAGCGTCGGATGCTCAAACAGGAAGCTGGCGGGAATGGTCGGCCCTAGGGTGTGCTCTAGCTGGTTCGCCAGCTCAACGGCCATCAGAGAATCGACGCCTAAGTCAGCGAGCGGCTGATCTAAGACAATTTCGTCAGGTGAGCTGTAGCCCAAGACATCGGCAATTTCAGATTGAATATGCCTGATTAAGTGATCTCGACGCTCTGCAAGCGGAATTTTCTTCAGCTGAGCCAACCCTTGTAAGGGGGCACCCTTGGCCTCATCCGACGAAGCATTCGCAAGCTGTTCTGTGATGTGCTTGAGCGCGGGCAGCGAAACGCCAGGGGGTAGCTGCCCCACAAATTTCTGCCAGTCGAGTGAGAAGTAGCCCGCTTGCGCGATGGGTTCGGTGAGCAGGTATTCGAGCGCTTGGAAACTCTCTTTTGTTTTTAGCGGGGTCACGCCTCGGGCCTGCAGACGCTCTTGTGCGCTGGCATTGAGCTGGGCCGCCATGCCTGCATTTGCCCAAGGCCCCCAGTTTATGCTAAGCCCTGGTAGCCCGAGCGCTCGGCGGTGCTGCATCAGCCCATCCATGTAGGCATTGGCCGCTGAGTAGTTGGCCTGCCCCGGCGAGCCAATCAAAGCCGCCATAGAAGAAAAGCACACGAAGAAGTCGAGCGGCAGCGACTGGGTGAGCTGATGCAGGTTCCAAGTGCCCTGAACTTTTGGCAGCATAACCTTGGCGAACTGCTGCCAGCTAAGCTGAGAAAGAAGACCATCTTCTAAGACGCCCGCAGCGTGAATAACACCCCTCAGCGGTGGCGCACTGCCTACTGCCGCCTGCTCGGCGATACTTTCCAGAATGTTTTCAACGTCTGATAGCTTCGAAATGTCGCCCAGCATTACCGAGATGTGAGCGCCCGTTGCTTCTAATGATTTGATAATTGTTTGTGCGGGGTCGGTGGGCGATCGTCTACCCGTGAGAATGATATGCTTGCCACCCTGTGCGACCAACCACTGAGCAACCTGAAGCCCCAGCGCACCAAGCCCGCCCGTGACCAAGTAGGCACCCTGCGCATTCACCGGAATTGAGACATTCGGAGCGGTCGGATTGAGGTTTGGCAAGGTGAGAACAACTTTGCCAATGTGCCTCGCCTGTTGCATATGGCGAAAGGCTTGAGCGCTCTCTTCAATCGGAAATGTTTTGATCGGGAGCGCGTGAAAATGGCTGTTGTCGAAGTATTCTCTGAGGGTTTGCCACAGCCGATGTATGAGCGCTGGCTCTGCTCGTGTCACCTCTCCCAAATCGAAGGGATAGTAGCGCACCCCAGGATAGGTTTGTTGTACTTTTTCGACATCCCAGATGCCAATCTTCCCAAGTTCTACAAAGCGCCCAGTCGGCGAGAGCGCGGCAAAGCTGGCGTCAATAAAGTCTCCATTGAGGCTGTTGAGCACCACATCGATGCCCTGACCTGCCGTGCTTTCCATAATTTGGTCGGCAAAGTCTAGGGTGCGAGAATTCATCACGTGGGAAATGCCCTGAGCTTTCAGGAAGTCCCATTTGCTGGGGCTGGCGGTTGCGAAAATCTCTGCGCCTGCCTGCTGTGCGACCTGCACGGCGGCTTGGCCGACGCCCCCTGCTGCCGCATGAATCAGCACTTTGTCTCCTGGTTGCAGATTTGCCAGATGCTGAAGGCCATAGTAGGCCGTCAAAAAAGCGAGGGGCAGGGTCGCCGCTTCTGCAAAGCTGAGCTGCTTTGGCTTGGGGATGACGAACTCGGCCCGGGTGGTGACAAAGCGGCTGACGCCATCAGTGAGCAGGGTGGCAATCACCTCGTCGCCAATGTTTAGGTGAGAAACCGCCTCGCCTATGGCGACGACTGTCCCCGCACACTCGAAGCCAAAGGTGAGCTGGCTGGCGGCTGTAATGCCCAGGTGCTCCGCGTAATAGTCTTTGAGTAGGCCGAGGACATTGAGCACATCGCGGAAGTTGAGCCCGGCGGCGGCGACTTGGATTTCGACCTCATGGGATGCGGGCGATCGCCGCTTGACGGCTTGCAGCTCCAAATTATCTATCAGGCCATACTCGCTTAGCTTCAGCTGAAAAGATTGGCCTTCAGGGAGGTTTAGTTGGCTGTTGGCGGCTGTTTCGTAAGCGGCCAATCGGGCCACGTAGCGTTCCTGACGATAGGCGATTTGGTCTTCATCGTCGGGTGATGTCAGCTCGTGTATCAACTGCGGTACGAGACTTTCCTCAAGTGCTGCAGGCAAATCGATTCGCCGACAGTTCAGCTCAGGATGCTCTAACGCAATCACTCGGCCTAACCCCCACAGAGAAGATTGGGTTGCTTGAAGCGATCGCTCACCCTGAACACACTGTGCACCCTGGGTAACAAGCGTAACTACAGGCTTGGCACGCCCTCGCACCAAAGCCTGCACCAAGTGCAAAAGGGCCGCACAGCCCAGCTCCTGAGTGGTGTTTAGCTCAGGTAAGCTGTCTGGACTTTGGTAGCCCGTACTCCACAGGTGGAGGACACCCTGTATGGAATCGTATTGCGCTAGAACCGACTCGATCAGCTGCTGAAAATCTTCTGGATGCGTCGGCGCGACTTGGTACTGTTGTTGATCAATCTGTTGATAGCGGGTGGTGGGTGAAACAATCACGCACTGATTGCCTTGCTCACGGAGTTGTTCTATTAGCTGTTGGCTAATGGAATTGTCTAGGGCGAAGATGAGCCAAGTTTTTGGATTGGTCTGTTGGAGTGGGGCGGGCGTTGTAGATGGGGCGAGGGGCGATCGCTCCCACATGAGCTGGTACAGGGCGGGTGGCGTTGCTGGCTGCAGCACACGCAATAGCACGTCTCGGCTAGTACGGTTTAGCCTGAGACCTTCTATGTAAGCAATAGGTGTGCCATCAGGGCTAAAGAGCTTAACGTCTGTGATTAGCTGTCTAGGAATTTTCTCATTGTGCTCTCGTAGGCTGCCGATTGCCCAGAGCGTTTGGCTGACTGGGCCGTAGAGCTGTAGCTGGTCTACGCCAGCAGGCAGGTAGATATCTTGATGGGCGCTCTCACCGATAGCCGCTGCCAGCACTTGGAAGCTGGCATCTAGCAGGATGGGGTGTAGCTGGTAGCGATCGCTCTTTTCAACGGCACTCGGCGGCAAAACAATCTCCCCAAGTGCCTGATACGGCGCAGCCCACAACTGCTGAACTGCTTGAAAATCTTGACCATACTCCAGACCTCTCTCATGCAGCTGAGCATAGTAGCTTTTAACCGGTACATTTTGTTGAAAATTGGCCTTAATTGCTTCTACATCCACTGGCGCAGGGAGACTGCTCTCTACGACGCGAATCTCTCCTTTGGCATGACATATCCAGCTCTGCGACGAGGTCTTCTCTCCCGCCCTGTCTGTTTCTAAGCTAAAAATCTGAAATGTGTAGCCAGTGTTCTCAGCCGCTGTCAGCACAGTTTGAACCGTCAGCGCACCGTCTTCTGGGAGGATGAGCCCCCGCTGAATAGATACCTCAGTAAGCACCAGGGAGGCTGTGGCAGAGGCTTGCTCAGTTAGCAGCGTGCTGTAGCCCGCAGCCAGGGCCATTTCTAAGTAGGCAGTAGCTGGAAAGATGGGCTGAGAAAAGACGCGATGGTGCGTTAGGTAGGAAGGGTGCTGGGCACTGAGATGGTTCTGAAACTGGATAGGCGGAATGGGAGAGAGGTGTTGTTGGCCGATGAGGGGATGGCCATCGAGAGCCGCCGCTGGCGTGGGGAGATAATTCGGGGGCGCGGGTGAAACCCAGTAGCGCTGACGTTGAAACGGGTATGTTGGCAGGGTGACTTTTCGGCGCGGGTAGGGCTGGTCGAAGCCTTGCCAGTCGATGGAGATGCCGTGAGTGTAGAGATGGCTGAGGGATTGCAGTAGGGTATGCCAGTCGCTGGTCTGCTGGTTGGTGGGGGGGCGAAGGCTGGGGAGCCATGCGGAGGGTGTTTCGGCGGGGAGACACTGCTTGGCCATGCCCAAAAGGATGGGCTTCGGGCCAATTTCTAAGTAGAGACTCTGGCCTTTTTGATTAAGGCCTTTTTGATGCAGAGTAGCGATGCCGTCAGCGAATCTGACGGGTTGTTTTATATGGCGTATCCAGTAATCCGGGGTAGCGATTTCGGTAGTGATGAATTGGCCGGTGAGACAAGAGACGAAGGGAACGGTAGGAGTGCTGTAGGTAACGCTTTGGGCGATCGCTTCAAAGTCTCTGAGTATGGGGTCCATCAGGGGAGAATGGAACGCATGGGAGACCGTGAGAAATTTGTTTTTGATAGCTTGCGCTGTGAGGGTCGCTGCGATCGCACTCACCGCCGCTCCCTCACCCGAAATCACAACGCTGCTCGGCCCATTGATCGCTGCAATGCCGACTTTCTCTACATGGGGTGCGATCATCTCTTCGACTGTCGCAGGGGTTGCCAAGATAGAGAGCATCTTGCCACCAGCGGGCAAGGCCTGCATCAGTCGGCCCCTCTCGGCAATCAGCCGCAGCCCATCTTCTAGGCTAAAGACTCCGGCGATGCAGGCCGCTGCGTATTCACCAACGCTGTGTCCGAGCACGACACTGGGCGCGATATCCCAAGACTGCCAGAGTTGTGCGATCGCATATTCAATGGCAAACAGCGCAGGCTGTGTGTTGCCCGTTTGGTTCAGCGGCGATACAGATTCAGCTTTCTCCAATGATTCTGGATACAGCAGACTGACTAGGGAAATACCCAAATCCGAGAGAATCTCAGCGCAGCGATCAATGGCTCCTCGAAAGACTGGCTGAGTGTCGTAGAGCTGGCGGCCCATATTTACATACTGGGCACCCTGACCGGTGAACAAAAAGGCAACGTCTAGAGGACTCTGGGGGGCGCACTTGCCGGTGATGGTGCTGGCAGTAGGAGAATTGTTTGCGATCGTCTGAAGCTGTTGCTGAAGCTGCTCAGTAGACTTGGCAGTGATGGCGAGGCGGTGGGAAAAGTGCGATCGCCCCGTATTGGCGCTGTAGCAAATATCTTCTACTGAAAGCTCTTCTCCCGTTGACCCATCGTTCACCAGCAGCCAATCTCGATAGCGCTTCACCAAAGCGTCCAGTGCAGCCTCGCTTTTGGCAGAGAGCGTCAGCATATGCTGTGGCCGCCCTGGGGGCAGATCATCCTCTTCTACGGGTGTAGCAGGTGGCGCTTCAGACACAATCACATGAGCATTCGTCCCCCCAAAGCCAAACGAACTCACCCCTGCTATGCGAGATTTTTCATTGGTTTGCCAAGGCTGGCATTCTGTTGGAATCGTCAGCGGCGAATCTTCCAGCTGAATGTACGGGTTTATCTTCTGCAGGTGCAAGTGCGGCGGAATCTCTTCGTGCTTTAGCGACAGCAACACTTTGATCAATCCCGCGATGCCAGCGGCAGGCTCCAAGTGGCCAATGTTCGTTTTCACTGAGCCTAGCCAGCAGGGCCGATCCTGTTCTCTCTTTTCTGTTGTAAAGACAGCCGTCAGCGCATTGACCTCAATTGGGTCGCCCAGCGCGGTGCCCGTCCCGTGCGCCTCAATGTAGTCCACCTGCGCATTACGAATGCCCGCGTTTGCCTGCGCCTGCCGAATCACCTGCTGCTGGGCCAGACTGTTCGGCGCGGTGAGCCCGTTACTCCGTCCATCTTGATTGACCGCTGAGCCAAGAATCACCCCCAGGATGGTATCTCCTGCCTGCTGCGCTGCCGAGAGCCGCTTCAGGGCCACTATCCCGCAGCCTTCACTGCGCACATACCCATCCGCACTCGCATCAAAGGTTTTGCAGCGCCCATCGGCAGCGAGCATTTGCGCCTGAGAAAAGGTCACCGTCAGCTGCGGATCCAAAATCAGGTTCACGCCTCCCGCCAGCGCCAAGTCGCATTCACCCAGCCGCAAGCTCTGGCATGCCTGATGCACCGCCACCAAAGAAGAAGAGCAGGCCGTGTCCATCGCGCAGCTCGGACCATGCCAGTCGAACAGATACGACAGTCGATTGGCGATGATGCTGAAGGCATTGCCCGTCCCGTAGTACACTTCCCGATTGAGCTGTGCGCCCTGCAGCCGCGAATAGTCGCCATTGCTCACCCCCAAGAAAATGCCTGACTGACTCCCAGAGAGCCGCGCAGCAGGCAGCCCAGCATTTTCCAGCGTTTCCCAACAAACCTCCAGCAACAATCTCTGCTGCGGATCCATGTGGGTCGCTTCTCGGGGAGAGATGCCAAAAAACTTCGGGTCAAACTGGTCGACCTGCTTGATGAATCCTCCCCACTGCGCCGTTTCTACCGTTCCAGCAGGAGTTCCTTTGCCACCCACTTGGGCAGGATCCCACCGGGACAAGGGTACTTCTGTAATGGCATCTTGCCCTTTTCGCAGCAGTTCCCAAAAGTCTTGTACTGTAGGTGCACCTGGGAAGCGACAGCCTATACCAACAACCGCGATGGGGTCGTGAGAATGGTGCTGAGGGGTTTGGCGGGGTTGTAGGGGCGTAGTCGTTGTCGTGCGATCGCTCAGCACGAGCTGCTGGGAGAGCGCTTCAACAGTCGGGAAATCGTACACGATGGTAGGCAGCACAGGGCGCTTGAGCCAGGCTTCCAACTCTCCAGAAATTTCTACCACCTGTACCGAATCTAAACCGTAGCTGGCGAGAGGTTCCTGCCGGTTTATCTCTGCTGGCTGTAGGCGCAGGCGCTGGGCGATGCGGTGGGTCAGCCAAGTTTCTACCGCTCGAATTTGTTCTTTTAGATCTAACTGTGAGAGATCGACGGAGAGGCTGTCATCTAAGGGGAGGTCTGAAGGTTTTGGCAGCGATCGCGCCCACTGAAAGGTCACCGCTAGGTCACCCTCTACAAGCTGCAGACGACACTTTTTCCGTTGAACTTTACCGCTAGAGGTTTTAGGCAATCCGCCCGGCTTGATGAGATAAATCGCCTGCACCTGAAGCTCATGCGCTGAAGAGATAGCCCGGCGAATTGCCCAAACAATCTCCTCAGTCAGCTGTTCATCAGTCTCAAGCTGTCGCAGATAGGCCCGCTTCACCTCCTGCACCACAATCAGCTGTTCTGCTGCTGCCGCTTCCACAGAAAAAGCCGCGCAACCATTAACCTGCAGCGCCTCGTGGGCCGTTTCTACAGTGAGTTCGATATCCTGAGGATAATGATTTCGCCCACGAATGATAATGACATCTTTGAGACGTCCGGTGATAAACAGCTCTTCTCCTTTCAAAAAGCCCAGATCGCCCGTGCGCAAAAAAGGTCCTTCGCGAGTATCTGCCGTGTACGCCTGAAAAGTCTGTTCCGTTTGCGCTGGCCTCTCCCAATACCCCTGCGCCACACTATCACCCTTCACCCAAATCTCACCAACCCGTCCCGGCTCACACACCGCAAGTGAGTCTGGATCAACAATTTGCACAGTGTAATCTAGCCAGCTGTGGCCACAGCCCACGACCTGCTTACCTTCTGAATTCGGAGAACTTTCAACAACTTGCCTGCGTTCTAGAGCACTGCGCTCGATTGAGTAAATAATCGGTTCAGCCGCCCGACTCCCCCCTGTTACCAGCAGGGTTGTTTCTGCCATGCCATAGCAGGGATAAAAGGCACTGCTCTTGAAGCGACTGACTGCAAATGTGTTGGAAAATTTCTCTAACGTTTCAGGGCGAATGGGTTCTGCGCCTGTAAAGGCGAGGTCCCACGAGCTTAGATCTAAGGTTGCGAGCTGTTCTGACTTGACCGTTTGGGCGCACAGATCGTAGGCAAAATTGGGCCCACCGCTGGTGACGGCTCGGTAGTGTGAGATGGCCTGTAGCCAGCGGATGGGCTTTTGGAGGAAGGCGACGGGAGAGAGTAAGACCACGGTGCCGCCGCCATACACAGGCTGAAGCACGCCGCCGATCAGGCCCATGTCGTGGTGGAAGGGGAGCCACGAAACGCCAAGATGGTCGGGGCTGCTCTCGAAGCAGGTATAGATGATTTTGCTGTTGTAGATGAGGTTGTGGTGGCTGACCATGACGCCCTTGGGGGTGCCGGTGGAGCCGGAGGTGTATTGAAGGAAGGCGAGGGTGCTGTGGGAGGTGGGGGTTTGGGGATTTGGGGGTTTGGGAGGGAGGTGGTCGGTGGCGAGGGTGAGGATGGTGGGTGAGAAGGGGGCGGTTGTCCAGTTTTTTTGGAGGTCGGTGAGGACTTTTTGGGTGGTGAGTGCGAGGGTGGGTTGGCAGTCTTGGGCGATCGCTTGCAGGCGATCTAGGCTTTGGTTGCGGCGGGGCGGGTAGGCGGGCACGGCGATAATGCCTGCGTAGAGACAGCCGAAGAAAGCGGTGATAAAGTCGAGACCAGCGGGGTAGAGGAGAAGGGCGCGATCGCCGGGGGTTGCGTGCTCTAGCAAGTAGGCGGCGATCTGTTCGGCCTGTTGATGGAGTGCTTCGTAGGTGAGGCGGCACTGTTCGGTTTCACCGTTTTCGAGAAAGATGTAGGCGGTTTTTTGAGGGTGCTGTGCAGCCCGATATTTCAACAAGTCGACAAAGTTAGTGATGCTGGTGTCTAACATTGTTGTTTTCAGGGACGTTGTTGAAAAGGATAAGGCTGAAAGGGATATTGTTGAAAGAGCGCAGTGGGAGAGTTTAAGACGGGCTCTCGATGAGGTCGGGGGCGAGTAGGATGCCTTCGGCGATGTCTTCGTGCTGCCACTGGGCGACGATGTTTAGCTCGCCTGCGAGATATTTGGCTTTGCAGGCGCGGCGTTGGGTTTTGCCGGTGGGGGTTTTGGGAGTGCTGCCGGGGCGCAGGAGTGCGATCGCATGGGGCTCTAGCATGTGGTGCATTCCCAAGCTCAGCCGAATCGCGCCAATGACCTCTTCGGTATCGAGGGTTCTGATATGCCGAGACTCCACTTCTTGCACGACCACGAGCCGTTCTTCTCCGCCGACGGCCACCCCGAACGCCGCAACGCCGCCCGGACGCAGGCTAGGATGGCTAGCTTCTACAGTCGCTTCGAGAAAGTGAGGATAGTGGTTGTTGCCCCAGAGAATAATCAGATCTTTGAGACGTCCAGTGATGAAGAGTTCGCCGTTTTGAACAAAGCCTAAGTCACCCGTTCTCAAAAAAGGACCTTCTGAGGTACCTGAAATGTATGCGTTGAAGGTTTCCTGGGTTTCTTCTGGTTTGTTCCAGTAGCCTTGGGCAACACTTCCACTCCCAACCCAAATTTCACCTACCTGATCTGCCGCGCAGCGCTCAAGGGTCTCTGGGTTCACAATGGCCACAGGGTGATCTTCTATTAGCTTTCCGCAGCCGATGACTGTTCTACTTTCGGAGTCGTGGTCGCTAGCAGGGGCTAGTTTGTTTTGTTCTAACGCGCTGCTGTGAACCTGCTGCACGACGGGCGGCTGGTTGCGACCGCTCATGGTGATCATGACGGTGGTTTCGGCCATGCCGTAGGCTGGTGAAAAGGCTGACTGTTGGAAGCCTGCAGGGGCAAAGGTTTTGGCAAATTTTTCTAGGGTGTGGCTGAGGACGGGCTCTGCGCCATTGACTGCGATCGCCCAGCTGCTCAGGTCCAGTTGTGAAATCTGCTCAGGGGTAATCTTGCGGCAGCACAGATCGTAGGCAAAGTTAGGACCGCCGCTCGTGGTGCCACGATAGCGAGAAATCGCCTGCAGCCAGCGAAATGGCTTCAAAATAAAATCGACTGGAGACATCATCACTACTGGGCCGCCCGCATATACGGGCTGAATCACAGCGCCCACAAGGCCTAGATCGTGGTAGAGCGGCAGCCAGCAAATGCCGATGTCTTTTTCGGTGTATTGGCAGGTTTTGTAAATCAGGTCCAGATTATCTAGCACATTGCCATGGCTGATCATGGCTCCCTTGGGTAGGCCTGTGGAGCCAGAGGTGTATTGCAGGTAAGCGAGCGTGTCGCTGTCGAGGGCGGGTAATTGCCAGGTGCTGGCAGGGATAGTGTCTAGCTGATCGGTGGCGATCCAGTGGACTTGGTTGAGCGGTGGGGTGGCGGCAAAGGTTTCTTTGCTCTGCGCTAGGAGAGGAGCCGTGGTCAGGGCGAACTGCACTTCGGCGTTGATGGCTTTGTACTGCAGCTCTTGTAGTAATGAATCGTTCAGAGGAGGCCAGGCGGTAATGGCGATCGCACCCGCATACAGACAGCCAAAGAACCCGGTGACGAAGGCCAGCCCATCTGAGAGAGGATAGGTGAGCAGCACGCGCGATCCGGTGGCATTGCGTGATTGCAGCTCAGCGGCAATCGCCCTAGCCTGCTGGTCTAGCTGAGCGTAGGTCAGGCGGCCATATTCCGTTTCGCCATTTTCTAGGCCGATGTAGGCAACTTGGTGAGGCTGATGCTGCGCTCGATATCGCAAAATTTCGACAAGGGAACCGCACTGGTCGAGCTGACTGGGCGCACTACGGGTCGATAAGTTGAGCGAAGAATGTTCGGAGCCAGAAGCCATATGAGCGATCAGTAAAACCACTGGTAATGTAGAGGGATTATAGCCCGCAGAAAGGGCCGTCTTCAAATAGATATCTCAGGAAAGTGCGGCAAACGGTCAATAAGCGCAAGCTGCTTGCCGATACAATTGAATCAGTTGACTCTACACTTTAAATATGCATTCATCAATTGATAGCCGCCAGAGAGCGATCGCGCTCGTTGAGCAACTCTCAGCTGAAAAGCTCCCTGCGGTTGTTCAACTTCTAGAGCTGCTGACGAGCCCTCCTGACCAATCACCTCAGTCACCGGGTAGTCACGAAGAAAGTCGCTTACTGGAAAAAATTAGTCAGGCATTTTCCGCCGAAAAGCAGTCACGGCTAAACGATTTGCGACAGCGTTGCGAGTGGGAGCAGCTTACCGACACAGAACACAAAGAACTCATTAGCTACGAAGATCAGCAGGAACAGCTTAGGGTCGACAGGCTATCTGCCCTAATCGAACTGGCAAAGTCCAGAAACATCGACCTTTTGACCCTTAACCAAGAACTGCTATCGAGTTCAGAAGCTGAAATTCGAGGCGACAATGTCGCTTAACCCAGAACGAATATCTGCGGCAATGAGGCTAGACGTTGCTCAGCGAGCCCAACGGCGATGCGAGTATTGCCTTTGCCCTGACGAATTTTCACCCAACAGCTTCACCATTGACCATATCCATCCAAAAGTTCTTGGCGGAAAAACAGTTTTGAGTAATCTAGCCTGGGCCTGTTTTGGCTGTAATGGCCGCAAACATGTAAAGACAGAAGCCAATGACCCTGATACCGGCAATACTGTTAAATTGTTTCATCCACGTCAGCAAGCTTGGCTAGATCATTTTCGTTGGGACTCAGAAGAAAGCGTTCAAGTGATAGGCAAGACGGTTTGTGGTAGAGCTACCATAGCAGCGCTTTCTCTAAACAGAACTGGGGTTGTAAATCTGCGAAAATTGCTGAAGTCGGTTGGTTTACATCCACCTTTCTGAGCTATGGAAACACTATGAAAATTGCTAAATCAGCGTTTCAGCGACTGCCACCGTCGCTAAAAGACCGTCAGGTCGCGCTTTGGTTTGGCCTCAGCTTCATTGCCCCGCTGTACTACGGCTTGGTTTCTTTTTGGTATGCCACCTCGTATACCTACGTGGTGCAAGATGATGCGCGCTACCACATTGCTTGGCTGCAGCGACTCATCGACCCGGCCCTGTTTCCCAATGATGCGATCGCAGACTACTATCACGCAATTCAAGGCATAGGCTTTAGCACGTTTTATCAGGGGGTGGCGGCTCTGGGCATTGAGCCGCTTTTTTTTGCGAAGGTGTTGCCGCTATTTCTGGCGCTGGTGGCGACGGCCTACCTGTTTTGGGTGGCGCTGCTGGTGCTGCCGGTGCCCATCTGCGGCCTACTCACTACCCTGATTCTCAATCAAAATATCTGGATCCGAGACGATCTAATTTCTGCGTCGCCTCGGGCCTTTGTCTATCCACTTTTTTCGGCTTTTTTGTACTATCTGCTGCGGGGCAAGCGGGCTGGGTGCCTAGTGTCGCTGGGTATTTTGGGGTCGTTTTATCCGCAGATGGCGCTGGTAGGGGTGGGGCTGCTGACGGTGCGGCTGGTGCGGTGGCAAGGGCTCAGGCCTCGGCTATCGGCGCGATCGCGCGACTATGCCGTGTGGCTGATTGCTGTAGCAATGACTGGGGCAACGCTGCTGTTGTTTTCTCATCAGGTGGCTACG
The DNA here is from genome assembly GCA_038524545.1 of Cyanobacteria bacterium J06623_4. Lineage (GTDB taxonomy): Bacteria > Cyanobacteriota > Cyanobacteriia > Phormidesmidales > Phormidesmidaceae > Phormidesmis. Next base: position 14,862 of record JBCBIK010000095.1, read on the forward strand.
CAGGCCGGGCGGCTCGCTTCGTTAGCGGAGATGAAGGCCTGGCCAGAGTTTCAGCCGGGTGGCCGAGGAGGATACTTTGGCTACCCAAAGCTGTTGTTTTGGTTTGATGGGCTGAGCGGGCTACGCTTCCCGTTGTTTCCGCCCGTAATTTGGCTGGGGGCGATGCTGCCGCTGGTGGTGTGGAAAGTGCCGGATTATTTTGCCAAGGCGTTTCCGCTGTCTGGTGCGATCACCCATCGAGTGAGCGTGCTAGGCCAGCTATTTGTCGCCTCGGTTAGCCTGTTTTTTTGTGCCCACATCATTTTCCCAACGCTGTTTTTGCCGAGCCGCTACAGCTTTTACAGCATGCGGTTTGTGTTGATAATTGCGGCGGGGGTGATGCTGACCTTGGTAATGCAGTGCTGGGTGGCGTGGCTAGGTGAGCAGTGGCTGCAGCGGGGAAGGTGGAGCGTGCAAGAAACCGGGCAGATTGTTGGGAGCGTAGGGCTAGCGATCGCAGTGGTCATCGTTCCGGCGGTTCCGCAGCTTTTTCTCACTGGTCAGAGCTGGCAGGTGGGCACCCGCGAAAGCCTTTACGACCACATTGCCCAATCTCCCAAAGACAGCCTAATTGTCTCGCTTGTGCGCGAGGTAAATGACAATGTGCCCGCTTTCTCTGAACGGTCGGTGCTGGTGGGCAGAGAATTCGTGCTTCCCTACCATATCGACTTTTATGGAGAAATGCGTCAGCGCATGCGGGATTTGGTCACGGCGCAGTATAGCCCGGCGCTATTGGAGGTGCAGGCCTTTATCGAGGCCTACGGCGTGGACCTGTGGATTTTGGCGCAAGACTTTACCGATGTGAACTATCTTAATCAGCAGGCTTGGCTGCTCCAGAGTCTGGAGCGCAGAGCAGTCACCGCAGCCGATGAAGCACTAGAAGCAGGTGTGGAGCCCGCCCTCGTTCGCGTCATTCCGCAGTGCACCACCTTTCGCAGTGAGCGACTGATTGTACTGGATGCAGGCTGCATTGCAACGGCAGAGTAGGGTGACTACTCCGCAGCTGGTGATGCGAAATCGGGCAGTGTCTCTGTCCAGGTCAGCGTGTAGGGCGCTTCGGTGAGGTGTTGGGCACCGCGGGCCTGGAGGTAAGGGCGGTAGGCTTCGTTATTCGCGAGGTGCACGGCGAAGAAGGCCGTGCTGAGGGTACGGTGGTAGCCTTCGGCGATGGGGCGAATGCTGTCCCAGTCGGCGGCGGGCTGGTTGGTGAGCCGGTTGATCACTTCTAGGGTGATGCGGGCGTGGGGGAGGCCGGAGGTGACGGTGAGGTAGCGGTCGGCAGCTGGGTTTGCTACTGGGTCTGAGGAGGCGGTCAGCCAAGAAAACGCGGGCATCTGCTCTACAACGAAGGGGGTGAGAATGTCTAGGTCGGCGGCTTCCCAGAGTACGGGGCCGGTCACCTGGGCGAGCCCAGCAGGGCCGTAGAGGCTGCGGCTGAAGGGTACGAACACGTGGATGGCTTTGATGCGCTCGTCTTTGAGATTGGCAGTGGCGATCGCACTTTCCTCTAGCTCCAGCGCCCGGCACTGGTAAAGCAGTGAAATATTGAACAGGCTAGAGCGGGTTTCGCAGGCCGTTTGCAAATGGTCGCGGTCAATCTCTGCGCCTGCGAGGGCGAGGGCCGTGGTGCCCCCAAAGGAGTAGCCAAAGGCACCTGCCTGATCGGGGTTGAGCGCGTTTTGAAAGAGCTCTTCGTTGAGCCGTGTGAGTTCATCCAGCACGAAGCTGACATCTTGAGGACGGTCTAAATATTCAGCGGGCTCAAAGTTCTCAGGTTCTAGGCCGTTGTAAAAATCTTTGAGGCGTTCGCGATCGCTCCCTGGATGATCTAGCAAAGCCAGGGCAAAGCCGTGGGTGGCCAAATGTTCAGCCAGTTCCTTGAAGCGATCGCGTCTAGCTCCTAATCCATTCGATACCACGATTACGGGTAGGCTGTTGGCAGCGGCAGGTTGCTGCGGGGTGTAGATATCGACGGGGATGGTGCGATCGCGCTCAGCATCCTCCAGAGTAAGGGTGCGAACGGTAAAGCCAAGGTCACCGGGCAAACGCGGGTCGGGCAGGGTGGAGAAATCGACCGGGGGCTCTGTGGCAGCGATCGCATCTGTCTCTGCCGCGAGCTGTTGCACGACTTGCTGGGTTTGCCCCAAGACGCCGCCTAAATTGCCAACTAGGGAAAGCATCTGTCCGACGTCGACCTTCATATCGGTGGGCAAATGCTCTAAAAAAGTAATCAACGACAGCCCCGCTGGGTCAGCGGCGGCCAAGGTAAGCGCGGCCCGCAGAGATTTAAACCCATTGCGCCCAGAATCTGTCCTCACCAGCTCGCCAATTTCGGTGAGCAGCTGTACGCCTGAGCTTGTGTAGGAAAAGCGATTGGCCAAGACCGGATCGAGGTCGTAGCTAGCGTTTAGCGCCGTTTGGAACTGGGCCTGTGCGCCCGGGCCAAGCCGGGAGAGTACGGTTTTTAGATCGCCTTCTGCGACACCGGTTTCAGCGTAGGTCTCAAGGTCAGCTTGGGTGATTGAAAACTGAAAGGGGCCGTAGGTGAGGCGGATCCGTTCGGCGGCTTGGACTGAAAGAGGGGTAAGTAGTGCGATCGCTAGACCCAAACCAAGACCGGAGACCTGCAATCTGGCAGCTTGCCAAGCAGGGTTAAACCGTCGAGTAAAACGCTGAAACATGGGGGCTGAAATCGTTAACGTATAGCGTATGCGATCATACACAACTGTATCTTTTCTGCTGGGGGCGGGGTGGCCAGTTCTGAGCACTAGCCTGCTGTCGCAAACTGCGGCAAGGTAGAAAGGGTAAAACAAGTGCGCTCCATACAATAAACACTTCAAAAAACACCTATGAATACTGCAACAGAGGGACTCTGGTTTGTTGGCTGGTTTTTGGTTGCCTTTGTGTTCGCAAGCCTTGTGGAATACTGGCTGCACCGACTGATGCATATTTATCCTCGGGGGATTGGCGCAGTGCATGTCCGCCACCACCAGGAAAATACTGGTCAGGGCTTTTGGCTAGAATTTCGCAACTATGTGGTGGGCACGGCGCCGATGATGGCGACGATGTTTCTATTTTCTTGGCAGATTGGGCTGAGCTGCACCCTAGGCGGCCTTTCCTACGCGGCGTTTGCGGCCTATGCCCATCAGCTCCAGCACGACAACCCCATCAAGTGCGACTGGATGGACATGCCCGTACACTACGTCCACCACAAATACGACCAGTGGTATCACAACTTTGGCCTAGCGGTGGACTGGTGGGACCGGGTATTTGGCACCTATCAGCCGCAGGCATGGCTGACGGCGAGTGAGCAAAGCGGCTCATCGAGAGGGCGGCTGAAGATTAAGTGGTGGTAGCCGGTGGTAGAGGGGCTGGTGTTGCTGCGGTTTGTACGGGTGTTGCTGCGGGTGGGGACCGTGCTGCTGTTGGCGTATGCGCTGATTTGCCTGGCGCTGTGGCGCTATCAGCCACGGCTAATGTTTTTCCCGGCGGCTGAGCTGAGGGGATCTCCGGCAGATCTGGGTCTGGCCTACGAGGAGGTGTGGCTGCCTGCGGGTGATGGCAAGGTACATGGCTGGTGGATGCCTGCAGCGGATACTGCTGCGCCCGCAGTGCTGTACTTGCACGGTAATGGCAGTAATATTGGCGACTTGGCGGAGCGGGCGCTGCTGCTGCACCGGCTGGGCTGCAGCGTTTTACTCATCGACTATCGGGGGTATGGGCTGAGTTCGGGGCCTTTTCCCAATGAGCAGCGGGTGTATGAAGATGCAAAGGCGGCGTGGCAGTATCTGAGGCAGGTGCAGCAGGTGCCGGGCGAACGGTTGATTTTATACGGGCGCTCGATTGGCGGGGCGATCGCAATTCAGCTAGCCAGTGAGCATCCTGAGGCGGCTGGGCTGGTGGTGGAGGCCACGTTTACCTCTATGCGGGCAATGGTGCAGCAGGACTCGCAGTGGCTGTGGCTACCGGTTGATCGCTTGCTGACGCAGCGGTTTGAGTCTTTGGAGAAGGTGCGATCGCTGCAGATGCCGCTTTTGCTTATGCACGGTACGGCAGATCGGGTGGTGCCTGCTGAGATGAGTCAGGCGCTGTACGACGCGGCGGCGACTGAGGATAAAACGCTGCTATGGGTAGAGGGGGCAGACCACAATAACCTGCCGCTGGTGGCGGGCGATCGCTACAGTCAGGCCGTTGGGGCTTTCATAGAGCGGTATGCTAGGTAGCTAGTTTTGGTCGTTGTTGCAAACCGTTAGCACCAAACCGCCAGCTCTAAACCGCCAGCACAAACCATTTGCCTCAACCTGTTTTCCTCGACATGGCTTCTTTCTTCCGGGTGGATTTTTCTCAGCGTCGTCTTTGGGTGTGGCTGATGGCAATGTGTGTGGGCATAGGCATTGTCTTTCGGGTGGCTAATGTGGCTGAGCCGGTGTACTGGGTCGATGAGATTTCGACGTCGATGCGGGTGTCGGGCTACACGCGGGCGGAGGTGCGGGCGCAGGTGGCAACGGGGGAGCCGATCAGTCCAGCGGGGCTGCTGGAATTTGTAGAGATTCGGCGCGATCGCCCGGTGACAGATTTGGTGCGGGTGCTGTCTCTGAGCCCGGAGCATACGCCGCTGTATTTTGTGCTAGCGCGGGGGTGGGCGGAGCTGTTTGGCAGCTCGGTGGCGGCGATGCGGAGTTTGTCTGTGGTGTTTGGCCTGCTGGGGCTACCGGCGATGTATGGGCTGGCGCGATCGCTGTTTGGCGCGCAGGTGAAGCTGGCTGGCTGGCTGGCGATGGGGCTACTGGCGATGTCGCCTTTTTTTGTGGCCTATGGGCAGGAGGCGCGGCCTTACAGCTTGTGGGTGTTGTTGTTGTTGCTGATGGGGCAGGGGTTGTGGCGATCGCTGCAAGCTGACCGGTGGCAGGCGTGGGTGAGCTATGGAGGGCTGCTGTCGCTGGCGCTATACACCTCTTTGCTGACGGGGCTAGTGGTGGTGGGGCAGGCGGTGGCGGTTCTGTTGTTTC
>JBCBIK010000096.1:0-19791 GCA_038524545.1 Cyanobacteria bacterium J06623_4
TACAGCAACGACCTCGCCCGGGCGAGGTCTGTACCCCTTATCGACCGGGCGAATACCGACATAGGCACCATCGGGAATACCCACGCCGATCATGCTGTCACCAGAAATTTTGAGGACGTAGTCGGTGGGCTTACGACCCGCGTAGTTGATATCTAGATAATCGTTGGAATCGGTGAAAGGTTCGTGGCAGTAGCCAGCGGCGATTTCACCTCGAATGGGCAGGCCCTGGGAAAGATCGGGAAGGGCTAAAACGGTAGAGTCTAAGAAGACTTCAGGAACGGGAGAGGAAACTTCATTCAGTAGCTGAATAGTACGAGACTTGTACTTCTGCCAGGTAATGAAACCTTCCTTTTTCAGTCGGTTTAGGCTATTTTGAATGCTGCCGCGTGATCGCCGGGTCCGGGACTCAATCTCTTGCACGGTAGGACTCATGGCATGGTCCTGCCAGTAGGCTTGAATGCAATCGAGAACAGACTGGTGGGCTTTGTGGAGAGCCATGGTGCGATAGATTTGGCGACTTATGCAGCATAGTACATATAAACTATAATCGTCAACCTCTGCAGTTGCACGGCTGCACCAAAAGAATCACCGCCGGGTGTATTGCGTTTGCGGCGCTATTCACCTTTACGGGCGGTAGCCATTTTGCTTTGGCAGATGGTATGGTGCAGATGCTCCCGTCCTGGGTGATAGGGCGTTACTTCATCATTTACGTCACGGGTGTTATAGAGCACACCAGCAAGTCTTGCGTAGGCAACCGGCGATACCTTCGAGGTCTCGAATATCATACTTCCACCTCACTTCTTTATTCGGGTCGAACTATATCTTTAGCTATTAGATTTGGTCGGTATAGTAGACACCAATTAGGCGTGTGAAATCTAGGCGTGTGAAATCCATTCATTTCACAAAAAATAGAGTTTTAGCACAGACATTGAGCACAACTCTTAAGGAAAAAGTACAGCTCACTGGCTCGATGAGCTGTACTGCTTGCAGTAAAAAGAGCGGCGGCAACAGTCTAAGGAAGAGAGAAGGTAAACATTGCTGCTGCTAAAAAGGCGGCGGCTGTACGAACGTGGTTCCAAAGTGTCCAATCTGTGAGGTATCTGCTCCATAGCTGAGCGCCTTCTGCGCTGGCAGGGCGCATGATAGCTAAGGCGTCGTTAAGTGGCACATTACCCAATCCGGTGACACCGATGGTTCCAATTAAGTACAGCAGGCTCCCGGCTAGTAAATAAATGGCACCTGGCTGTTCCCAATTGCGCAGTGCAACAATCGCTAGCATCACACAGGCCACTGCCGGACCAAAAAAAGCAGAGTAAAACCATGGGTTGAAGACTGTGACGTTAATCGATTGCATCGTGGCAATACCTGAGGCAGAAGGCTGCAAAGCAAGCGCCCGCATGACGAAGGTAGAAAAAGCAAAGAAAATACCTGCGCTAAGCGCACTGCTAATAACGGCGAAGTAGATGAGAGAAATTCGAAAGTTTTGAGCAATCATTGTAATGTCACCTGTGAATTGTTGAAGAGGGAAGCGTTTTTAGTTCAGTGTCGAACCGGGCTTGGGCTGAAGATAAGCATCGTAATGCCTATGGTGGCTACGGTCAGCTCAATCGCGGTGGCTACTAACAAACTGTTAGACGGCATTCCGTCTAGGGTTAAGCTCAAGAGGCGTGCGAGTCCAAAAGAGCCGTAGATGAGCACACTCAGCGTCATTGCTAGCGATCGCACACCAGGGCGAACGATGCCAGCGAAGATAACTAAAGCGCCACCAGCAAGCAGCCCACCAGACGCACGAATTTCTGATAGCAAACTGGGATCGTTGCCAAGCAAGACTCCGTCATTGGCGTAGAAAGCCTGAGGCGTAAGCAGGACAGCGCCGCCGATAGTCAGTAGCATCAAACCAGCGATGGACAGAAAAAGAACATTCAGCGAAATTTTCATGACATGTTTCTCCAAGTAGTCATGGGGTGTGAATTCATGAGTTTTGGCCTTTTGAGACCGACCAAAGAAAGTGTTGTTCTAGCGCTCCTTTTATTGTTTAGAAGCGCTAGAGCGGCAAGTGCTAGTAAGACAGGCCTGGCGTCTTGCCCAGATAGGTATCTGTCGTCAGCTGCTTCAACAGAAAGTCTGCGACATCGGCTCGGGCGATTTTAAGCGTCGATGTTTTGTCGGTACTGGAAAAACCATGCCTGTATGAGCCTGTGAGAGGACCGTCAACAAATGCGCTGGGTCGCACAATTGTCCAATCTAGATGGCTCTGCCTTACATAGCGCTCTTGTAGTTGATGATCGGCAAAGACCTTGCGCAAGATGAATCCAAACATGACATACTTCCAGTAGAAGTCGAGATTGCTCCAGCTATCGCCTGCTCCTAGCGTAGACTGGCAGATGAGTCGTCGAACGCCAGTTTGCTCCATTGCTTTGATGATCTGCCTAGTACCCTCCGATCGAACAGTGCTATTCAAGCTCTTTCCAGAACCAAGAACACAAACAACGGCGTCTTGTCCATGAACGGCCTGCTCTACGGATGAGAGATTCATGACATCCCCCTGAAATAGAGTAAGGTTAGGATGTTGAAGGTTGAGCTTGCCAGGGGTGCGGGCAAAGGCAGTCACGAGATAACCCTGTTCTAAGGCTTGCTCTACAACCTTTTCTCCAACGGTTCCAGTTGCGCCAAAAATTACAAGTTTCATTGCGGTTGTCTCCAAAGTTTGTCTTCAAAGTGTTGACGCTATTAGCTTATGGAGACTGCGCCGCTCTAGCTGTCAACTTCTTGCGGAACTATCAAAATCTTGCGTTGGGTTGACGAGTTTCGCTTTCAGGATCTTTTGAAAGTGCCTAAAAATACCACCATAGTGGCGAATATCGAATATATTTGAAGGCAGATAGCGTAGCGCTGGACTAGGCCATGAAAAATACAGCTATAGTAACGGCTGAAAAGCAGACACACGTTCAAGTCGATTTATTGCAATATTCGTCTGGGGAAGCGAACTGCCTCTTTGAAGGTGAGCATACGCTGTATATGTCGCTGGCTGCTCGTCCGATTCATTATTTACAGGCTCAGGACGGCAAGACCCATACAGGCTTATATCAACGAGGAGAGATGTTAATCACTCCGGCTAACACCCCGCTGTTTGTACGGTGGGAAGGCGAGGAAAATTGCCTACAAATTCGGCTGAGCGATGAGTTTATGCGGAATGTTGCAAAAGAGACAGTGGTTGGAGATTGCGATCGCATCACCCTCAAGCCTGAGTTTCAAACCCGAAATCCTCAGCTCGAATCGATTAGCACAATGCTGCTAAACGAACATCAGCAAGGCTCTTTGTCCAATCGCCTGTATATTGACTCTCTCTCTAATGTTTTGGCTGTAACCTTGCTCAGGCAGCACGCCACAACGAGACCCCATTTACCCATCTACGAAGGTGGACTGCCGCCTCGTCAACTGCAACAGATTTTAGATTACATCGATGCACACCTAGACCAAGAGATTAAGCTATCTGACTTGGCCCAACTGTTGGATATGAGTCAATTTCACTTCAGTCGTCTGCTCAAACAGTCTTTGGGCATATCTCCCTATCAGTATCTCCTTCAGCAGCGAGTAGAGCGTGCCAAGCAGTTGTTGAAAAACACAGATCGGCTCATCACTGATATTGCTTTAGCCTGCGGCTTTAACAGTCACAGCCATTTGAGCAAACAGTTCAAACAGCTTACTGGAATGACTCCAAAAGCTTACAGGTCTGGGACTTAATCCCGGTCACGGCCAGACACATTCGTCTTGACCAGTCAACACCGTAATCAAAGGCGCTGACTGACTCAAGTCCTGCTGCTTGCAGAAAAAAGACTAGTTGGTCGGAAGTATAGCCGCGATGGTGCCAATGCAAAGACATGAAGACTTGGGCCAAGCTCTTGCGAGTTACTGAACCGATTAGCGGAGCACCCGGTTTCAACACTCGGACCATCTCACGCAATGTTTCTACAGGTTCGGCCATATGTTCTAAAACATGGGCAAAAATAACCGCATCGAAAGAGTTATCAGCAAAGGGTAATCGTCTGATGTCGCCACACTTCAAATCGAGAGTTGCGCAGCGATTTTTCAGATTCTGCTGTGTTTGAACTAGCATCGGGTAAGAAATATCAACTCCGGAGATATGGGCAGGTTGAGCAACACTGTCCAAGAGCGCTAGGCTGAAGGCCCCCGTACCCACCCCACAGTCCAGAATTTTCGATGTCCGGCCAAGACCACTCAAATGGTTACGTATCACCTGACTTTCAAACAGCAGTTGATAATCGCGGATCTGTCCTAAACGAGTCAAGTTGTTCTGCCATTTATGGGCGGATGTATCGTAGAGCGAGCGAAGTGTCTCGATGCTGGGGGCGGCTTCCCAACGATCTAAGGTTGGAGTTGTTGTAGTTAATGGCATGGCTAAATTGGCCCCCTTGTTGCAGAGGGCTATAGACTTTGTGAACTCAATTGATAAAAAGCTATGGCAGTCCTAAAGCGCAGAAGATTTGAACGCTCGGGCCGAATGGGGATGAGGTAAGTCTGACCGTCCACTACGACATGTCATCTACCTCCGAAGTCTACCAACACAGGATTAGCGGTAGAGCAGGGCGATAATCTTCTGTGCGCCCTGAGTCGTGGCGATCCAGCGTGATTTCTATGAGATGTTCTTTGCCTAATCGCGTTGAGAGGAGGTCAGCTTGTGAAGCCAGTTCTAGCACCCCTTCAGTGTCTGTTGAGGGAGTAGAAATAATGATCTCGCTCACCGTCTGAGGGTTGCGGTTAGGCTGCGGTTTAGGAACTCCTGGATTCTGGAACGGAAAATAGAAACAAAGCGGTTCAGCGATATTGTGAGAATTTTTGCCTACATGGAAACCTTTGGGTGGTGGAAAGTAAGCAGGTTGGTAATGCCAGCCAGGAAAAGGCATGTCGGAACTGGCATTGTCGCTGCGAGGCACAAAAATAATGCCAAACGGCGATGCGGTGGGGTCTTCAGCTCGCTCAGCAAAGTGCAGGTTTCGACCTGGCCCATTTCTTGCTTCATCGGCATCCTGCACCCAGATAAACTCCAGCATGCTATTCGCAAAGTAAAACCGGCGGTTAGCCGTGCCCTGACCTGGGTGCGTGTTTCTTGGCCCTTCTCGAAAGCCGTGTTCGATTAGCCGATCCGCTGCCTTAGCTTCCGGCTCAACTAATATAAATACGTGATCTAGCTTCAGATTCATGGTCGTTATGGTGGTTTATGTAGGCTTTTTGGCCACGATGAACAGTGCCTTGTCCTTACTCGGCTGCCACTGGTAATCGAGTTCAAATCCAGCCTGGATCAGGCTGTTTGCTAACGACTGCACGGTGAAAACTTGAACAAAAGGGAAAAAACCGAGGACTCTTCCGATGGGTGCAACGAGCTTGAACCAGCTCATGGTATCTCCCATACAGACGGTGCTGGTGATGAAGAGTCCACCCGGTTTTAGCATTTGATACACCTGTGCGATCGCAGCTTCTTTCTCAGGCAACAGGTGCAAAATACTCAGTCCTAACACAGCATCCAAGCTCTGATCAGGAACATCCAACGCTTCAATTGTGGCCTGCTCGAACGTCACGTTGTGGATCTGTTCAGTGTCGGCCTTTTTCTTTGCAATAGCAATCATGCTGCCAGAAAAATCAACAGCGCGAATGTGCTTGACGTAGGAGGCGTGAAGAATGGCCGTTGACCCCGTACCGCAACCAATTTCTAGCACTTCCATATCAGGCCGAAAGTACTCGCGAGTGACTGCTAGCTTTTTCTGATATGCCGCTTCATCGGCGATAGGTTGCTTGGCATATTTCTCGGCAATCTTGTCCCAAAAATGAGCTGATTGAGGCATGATTCAACTCCTATGTAGTGTTGTTTTGTTTGTTGGTGTTTTGTGTTGTGATGGTTCGGTAGAACTGGTCGATGTCGTGGCGCGATCGCAAATGAAAAACCTGCTTCGTCTCCTTAGCCGTTTCCACATAGTCTCGATATCTTGGCGTTAGTTTAGTGTGGCACCGCCAAACGGTGGCGTAGCTGTTTAGCGTGCCGCGCAGCAGTGGGCTTCCTTCTGGCCAACCGGCAGGCGACACCCAAGCTCCCTGAAGAAAGCGTTTGGTCACCCACCAGTAATGTTGCACTACAGGCATATCGAGATAGATCAAGGTATCTGCAATGGCCAAACGCTTCCAGAGGGTATCCATAGAGCCAAAGCCATCTACAATCCACTGTCCCTGGTGTAGTAGCGAATCATGGGCGGCTACAAACTCAGCGTGCGGGACTGCGCTACCTCCTGGCAGATACTGGAGCGAGTCTAGCGGCACCCAGGGTAAACCAGTCGTATCAGCCAAGCGTCTGCTGAGGGTAGACTTTCCCGCGCCTGCATTACCAAATACAGCTACTTTGTTCATCGGGGTTGTTGCGTGCATGATACTTATGACTCAAACAGATATGTTCTATGCAATGACACTTGAGTGTCCTGCAACAACCTGATATTTGCCCGACGTATTCAACCAAAAGCGAGTAAAGCGAAAACGACCATTGGCTGGCTGGCCATTGTAGTAACCTTGGATGTCAGCCTTGACTGACACCACAGCAGAACTCTCATAAATGATTATTTTCAATTCTGACAGGTCAAGAGACTCGAACACAAAAGCTTTACTCGCATGTGCTTTAATGTCATCCTCTTTCGACACCAACACTCCGAGATGATTCGTAAACAACAAGCTTGGCGAAATCAGTTCGTCTAATTCAGAAACGTCTGAATTGAGCATTGCTAATCTTAGTCTTTCCTCTAGCTCAAGAATTTTGGCCTTCATAGTTTCATGCTCTCCTTACGCCTGTTGCTTTAGGGAGCGGCTTACGCCATCGCCACGCAGACCAAATCACGGCGGACAGAGCAGCGACCTCCATAATCAAATGAAAGGTATCGTCTAGATCGGTGGTACCAAAAGCTGGAACCAGCACGCCATAGAGTATTGCGACGATCATGTTGGTCCAACGGTTGCCCCTGTAAGGCAATACCCTGGAGAGTAGTACCATCGCAATAGGCACTTCAATCATTACACCGCCTAATAGCAGCATATGTTCTGTAATGGGGTTGCCGTTGGATGTGCCGGTCATAATCTCTTCAATGAAACCCGGTTCAACAAATTCGTGAATATCTCGAAAGACAATATTGAAAAGAAAAAATATCCAAAGCGCCGACAGTTTAGCTTTTACAGACATTGCCTGTATCTGTTTCTGTATAGTTATGCTCTGCATCGTCATGGTTTATTCTCCATTATTTTGCGTAAGCCCTTCAGTGGCTAATTACATTAACAACTCAAAGGTACAAATGGAGATGGGGAGCCGTAGTCCCCACATGTGGGGATTGGATGTGGGGATTCGCGGATATTCACGATTCCAGGGCAATAACGACCTTCCCTTTGTGCTGGCCTGTACCGAAATACTGAATGAGGCTGGGAATTTCACTCAGAGGATGAGGGCCGTCAATTACTGGCTTCAACTGACCCGCAGCCAGCAGTTCGTTGATATAGGCTAGATCTTTATTCGGTTGCAGACTCACTATGCGCACGCTCTTTTGAGTCAACCGATGAATAATTGGGCAAAATAGCAGCACTTGCAACAATTTCGGCGTTAAACCACCAACGGTTACATACGTGCCGCCAGGATTGAGCACAGGCAAATATTTAAAGGGAGAACGATTCGTTTTTGTATCCAAAATCATGTCGTATCGCTCTTTACCTTCCGTAAAATCAGTTTGGGTGTAATCAATGGTGTGTGTGAACCCAACAGAGCGCATTGAGGCAAACTTGCCGGCTCTATCTACGCCAGTCACATCGTGAACCCCGACTGCATTTGCGATTTGCACCCCCAAGGTACCCACGCCCCCACCAGCCCCATTAATCAAGAGTTTCTGGCCGGGTTGCAAGTGGCCAACGTCAATCAATCCCTGTACTGCCAACATGGCGGCGTGGGGAATTGCTGCCGCCTCAGTGAAGGGTATCTCTTCAGGCATCAAAGACAGCGTAGTCTCGGGCACGCATACATACTCCGCAAAGCCACCGAACCCACACTCAGAGATATCGCCATAAACTGCATCGCCCAGTTGAAACTGTGCGACGTTTTGGCCTACAGCATCAATCCGTCCGGCTACTTCTGCGCCGGGGACTTGGATTTTGGGTTTGCGCCAGCCGTAGAACAATCGAATATAAAAAGGATTGCCTCTGACCAAGCACCAATCCCAATCGTTGATAGTAGTGGCGCAGACTTTGACTAATACCTCGCCAGCCTCGGGTGTAGGCTTTTCGATGTCTTTCAGCTCAAGTTGATCCGGATTTCCATAGTTAGATAAAACAATCGCTTTCATGGTGATTCTCTCTTCTGCTAGAAAATGAAAACTTTCAGTGTCGCTGAGGCCATTTCCATACGTACCAAAACATGAACATCATCGTGGTGACTTCTACCGAAGCAAAGAATACGTAGGAAAGAGGCGTTGTCTCCCCTAAAGATGACATAAAAGCAGGCACAACAACCCACAATATAGTGAGTGGAATAGCGATAAAGTGCGCCCACCGATTGGCTTTGTAGGCTAGAACACGAGATAGGAGAATCATTGTGATCGCAATCTCCATAAACACAGCAAAAAACAGCACCGTACTACCCGTGAGCTGCTGACTAATCTGGTCTAAAAAATCTAAGTATCCGGGTCGCAGCGTTCCTAAAATGTCGGCATAGACCATATTCAATAGAACAAACACCCACAGCGTCGATAGCAAAGACTTACGCTCTAAGTTTATGTTTTTTAAGTTGGTGTGTTTGAGGCTTGATTTCATCATGGTATTTGAACCGTAAACTCGTCTGTTTGCTCTCAATTTACGGAAGATAAATCAATGTAGCTATCTAATTCCCGCTAGTTTGGCACATTCTTGCTGCCAATTTTTCCTGAGACGCTAAACTTGGGGAAATTGCTGTAGATACCCATGCCGCAACCTCTTTTATCCTCATCTAAAGCGCCTGTTAATACTGAATGGCACATCACCCAGCAATGGGGGCCATTGGCCATTCGGTATGTTCGGCATATCTGCCGCCGTAGTGCGTGTGCGGCGGCGTGGAGCTATCCAAACGAACATACCCTGGACCTATTCCTGTCGCCACGCCCATTCAAATTTTCACATCGGCAAGAGGGTCGCACCTACGCTGGACTATACGGCAAAGGTGATTTGCTGATTATCCCAGCGGATACAAAATTGGTAACCCAAGCCGAGGGGGACATCCACATTTTACAGGTACGGCTTCAAGACTCATTTGTGGGTCAAGTAGCACAGGAAACCTTGGAGAAAGATAGCGATCGCATTCAGCTCATCCCGACCTTTCAAACCCGCGATTCTCAAATGGAAGCGATCGCAACCATGCTTCTCACAGAACTACATCACGAAGCACCAGGCAGCCGCCTGTATACCGAATCCCTCGCAAATGTATTAGCAGTCCATTTGCTACGCCATCATGCAACCAAAAGACTGTCATTACCTGTCTACAAAGGCGGACTTTCTCAGCGTCAGCTCCTACAGGTATTGGACTATATCGATGCTCATTTAGGCCGTGAAATTACTCTGGCGGAGTTAGCCGAATTGGTTGACCTCAGCCAGTTTCACTTCGGTCGCCTTTTTAAGCAATCTCTCGGACTGTCGCCCTATCAATATCTGCTGCAACAGCGGACAGAACGGGCTAAGGTACTACTGAGACGAAGTGATCAGTCAATTGCGGAGATTGCGCTCGAATGCGGTTTCAATAGCCATAGCCATTTAGGACGAAAATTTCGGCAGCTAACAGGTATCACACCCAAAGCCTATCGTGCCAAATAGAAGTTTCGCCTTCATTCCTATATCAGCTTTAGTTCTACTGCTCTTTTCACTGCGGCTCGACGATTGGTGACATTGAGCTTGCCGTAAATCCGCTTGGTGTGGGTGCGTACGGTACTTAGGGCTACGACCAGTTCGCGGGCGATTTCTGGGCCGGAGAGTTCGGTATTGAGTAATCGCAGGACGTCTAGTTCGCGTTGGCTGAGAGGATCGATGAGGGATGGGGGAGTAGGAGAATAGGGTAGTGAGGAAGGGGTATTTTGCGGTTGTCCCCAGGTTTCTGATGCGGTTAAAAGCTGTTGTGTGTAGGCGGGAGTAATGGCGCGAGTCTTTGCTTCTTTCAGCAGTCGCACCATTGGCGGACCGCAGTCTGCAAAGAGGCGAATATGTCCCTCGGGTTCAGCTAGGAGCAAGGCGCGTTCTAGGGATAACATTGCAGCTGAAACATCTCCCTGAGCTTCTTTTGCTAGCGCTAAAACCAACAGAATTTTGATGCAGCTGCCCGTGCGTTTCTTAGCTTCTGCATCTGCCAGTAGTCGAGAGAGAAGGTCGGTGACGTCCTCACCTGTGCCATCTTGTTGGTACTGCGCGATCAAGACTCTGGCCAGGGTCAGATGCTCATATTCGCGGAGATAATTTGGTGAGTCGTCTACCGACAAACCAGCCCCCCGCACCCAGTTCTGCGCTTCTGCCAATCTGCCTTGCTGCAGCCACCACCGTACTTTCAATGATTCAATCGGGCGGATATTGGGAATGGGCGATCGCCGATACAGCCGCGCAGCCTCCTGAAGCTGCTCAAGGGCAGTGTCTAAGTCGCCTCCAGCCGCAGTTAGCTGAGCCTTCACCAACCACCACAAAAAGTCCGCCCCAGAGGTTGACCCTTGCTGGCGCAGCGTCTCTCCCTTTTGAAACAGCTGATGAGCAGCATCTAGTTCTCCCAGCTCGTAGTGAATTTCACTCAGTGCCAAATGCAGATCCGCCGTCCCCTGTTGAATGGGCACCGGCTGTTGTGCCGCCAGCTGTAAGGCCTGCTCACAAGCAGTAGCCGTAGCTCGCAATCGCCCCTGCGCCATCCCCATCTGCGCGAGCACTGCGGTGGCACAGATGGCGATCTGGATATTGCCCACCTTTTGAAAAATGCTCAACCCTTTGGCAAAAGATTGGTAGGCGGTGGCGGGGTTACCGTCAGTCCAATAGGCCAGCCCCAGAAACGCTGCAGTCACCCCTCGCTCGTTGTCGTCTTCGGTGGGTAACAGATCCAAGGCGTGCTCAGCGTGGGCAATGGCCCCAGCAAAATCTCCCATTGCCTGAGCGCGAAACGCACGAGCATTGGCAATAGCTGCCGGTAGAGAGCGGTGCTGACTTATTTGCTGGTTCGTAGCAAAACTCTTTGCCTTAGCTAATGCTTGCTCGGCATTGCGTAAGTGGGTTTCAGCTGCATTGATCTGTCCCGTGTTCAATAGCGATAGCGCATAGGCCACACTTAGGACGGGGCAAGCCTGAATTAGCGGCTCAGGTAGGGCCTTCAGCCAGGCCAGCACCGTGTTCTCCTGCTGACGATTGCGCATGGCAGGCCACACCTGTTTAATCAAATCCGCCGCCCGCTCAAACGCTTTGGCTGCTATGGCGTGACGAATCGCATCGGGGAACAGTCCATTCTGTTCATACCATTCACTGGCCTGATGATGCAGGCTAGGTATTCGGTCGGGCCAGGCTTTTAGAGCATGGGCCTGAAGCACATCAGCAAACAGGTGATGGTAGCGATACCATTGGCGCTTGCTGTCTAGTGGAACAATGAACAGATTGCCTCGTTCCAAGGCTTCCAGCATGCTCTGACCATCGCTTTGTTTTGTTTTATTACCACAGACGGCATCACATAGAGAACCGCTCAAGCGCTCCAAAACGGCAGTTTGCAACAGAAAGCGACGGACGCACTCAGGCTGTCGCTGCAAGACTTCTTCTAGCAAGTAGTCCACGATGTAACGGTCATCTCCTGAAAATGCCGCCACAAAGTCAGAGACATTCTCTCGCCCCTGTAGAGACAGTGCCGCTAGCTGTAGCCCTGCAATCCAGCCTTCAGTCCGCTGCTCTAGGGCAGAAACATGCTTCGCCGAAATCTTTAACCCCATGGCCTGATTCAAAAAAGCCGCTGTTTCATCCGGCATGAACCGTAGGTCGCTCGCCCTCAGCTCAGTCAACTCTCCGTGAGACCTTAAACGCGCCAGGGATAGAGGTGGATCGGCGCGGCTGGAAAGGATGAGATGTACCTGAGGCGGTAAATGGCTGAGCAAAAAGCCCACCCCGTTGTGAATGACCTGAGTCTCAATCACATGGTAGTCATCCAAGACCAAGGTAATCTCTGCTTCAATGGCCATCAGTTCATTGAGCAGCAGCATCAAGATAGATTCGAGCGCTAGGTGCTGTGATGATTGGAGTAGGGAGAGCGATCGCACACCGAGGCCAGGGCAACCGTTTTGCAGCGCGGTAATAAGGTAGGTCCAGAAAGTGGATGGCGTATTGTCACTGCGGTCTAAAGACACCCAGGCAATAGCCTGTGTTTGAATGGCTGCAATCCATTCTGCTAGCAGCGTCGTTTTGCCAAATCCAGCGGGGGCAGAAACTAGGGTTAACTTGCGCTGTGGCTGCATGCGTTCGATAAGCCGTGGACGCGAGACCTGCTCAGTAGACCATTTTGGGCGGTAGAGCTTGGTCTCTAGTAGAGGAAGTTCTAAGGCAATCGGTTTCGCTGAGACAGTCATAGGTACGCGCTCAAGCTGCAATGGGTAGCTTAGTAATCCATGACGAACAGGTCAGAGGTTTTTGCCCCCTTTGTATCGATGAAGGTTTGCAGGGCTTCCGAAAACGAGCGCTATCGGACCCTAGCGCCTCGATAGCGCAGATGACTTCTTACTGCCTGTCTCTGTGCAAAGGTAGGCATGTCGTTTTGGTGACCCATGATAATCAGCGTATCACCTTGGTTGAGATTTTCTTGCGGATTGGGGTGGATGATAATGTTGGCCGTAGATCGCTTCAGCGCCACGATGATGAACGTACCTTTGCCCCTGAGTTCGACATCGCCAATGGTGCGGCCTATCAAAGGTGAGTTGGGGAGAACAGTGATTTCGTTCATCTGAATATCGATTTCGGCCAGGAGTTCGTTGAGGTTGGTGCGGCTGTCATCTTGTGCCAAAAAGCTAACGGCATTGGGGTTGGTGATGAGGTGAGCCATGCGCAGTGCGCCAATGCTAGCCGGTAGGATGACCTCATCAGCCCCTGCGAGGCGAAGTTTTTTTTCGGAAGAGGGGAGAGTGCCTCGGGCGACAATCCTCAGCTGAGGGTTCAGCTCTCGGGCGGTGAGGCTAATAAACACATTGGCAGCATCGTCGGGGAGCACCGTCGCCAGCGCCCTGGCCCGCTCAATGCCAACGGCCTGCAGCTGAGTTTCATCTGTTGCATTGCCCAGATAGACCAAATACCCTTTCTCGAAGGCGCTGTTGATACGTTCTGGGTCACGGTCTAGCACAATAAACCGCTGCCCGTCAGTCTGTAACTGCTGGGTGAGCATTTGCCCCATCCGACCATAGCCACAAACAATGACATGGTTAGCTAATGTTTTTATCTCTTGAGTCATTTGTCTAAGATTGAGCGCACGGCGAATTTCACCTTCTGTGACCAGCTGTACGAATCCTGCCACCATGTAGGCAACTGACAGCGCACCCGCCACAATAACGAGAATGGTAAACACGCGTAGGCTGGTGGTCTCTAGCGGATTGACTTCTCCGTAGCCGACACCAAAGATGGTGATCACCACCATGTAAATAGCATCGACTAGAGACCAGCCAGCCAAGATGTAGCCGACGACAGCGACTAGGATGGTGATAGAGAAAAATAGCGCACCGGTTAAGATGCGCTGAAATGAACTTTTGGCTGAAGAACGCAATCGACTAAATCCCTAGCTGAGAGTTGGCGCTGATAGACGCCTAAAGCTATTGACAGCTTACTGACTTATCAGCGCCAAAGCTGTATTCAGCATTACCTAGTCAAAACGCAACAGCGTAGCTTGAGTGGGCACTGTCTTGGCGTTGTGGGCACCGACTGAACCCATATTGTCTTTACGCATTTCAAAGTCGTTACTCGGCGAGTTCCACCCGAATATTCGCAACTGGGTACAGCGGTTGGTCGAAGGCAGCGCCTGGGAAGCCAGTCAGTACGTTGCCGCCTGCTGCAAATCCGGGATGGCTAGCGACTACGCCGTTTTCAGTAGTGCCTGTATTGGGTTCCATCTGTCCCAAGAGAGGGACGCTTTCTGCAGCTTCGTCGTTCACTTCTGTCCCTGCATCCAGAATTTGACTGCCAACAATAACAAAGTTTGCACCGATAAATTCACCGTTCGTATCGAACACGCGATGGGCGGTACCGCTTTCGTTGCCAATAAAGCCATCGTTACTCGGGAGGATCATGGAGGCGTAGCTGAAGTAGGGATTGGTCGCTGGGTCAACTGTGAAAGTCAGCGTTGCTGAGGTGCTTGGGGGAATAAGCGGCGGGGAATCTGGGCTGATGCCGTCACCTGTGATAACGCCATCAACGCGGTCTGTATGACCTGTTGTAAAGGTCTCGCTGAGCACCATGGGGCTGCCATCTTCTGCGATGCGCTCTAGCCCTTCAGAGGCAGGTAGCCCAGGCTCGTATAGGTCATAGCTACCATCGTGAAAGCCTACCCAAAGTGGTGTCAGCACCAGTCCCTGCTCGGGGGCAAGGTTTTCGATGGTGACCGTTACTTCGACGGCCTCAGCAGCCTCAGCAACAATGGCACTGCCTAAAAGTGCTGCAGAGAAGATCGCTGCTGCTGTCAAACCGGCGCGAATAAGAGACTTGACATTCATTGTGAAAGTATCCTTTGTGAAAGTGTAACAACAACGGTGTCTTGTTTTTCGTTGAAAACAACACTAGGCTTACTATGGCGAATTGTTTTGGTGGAGAGATTAGGCCGGTGTGAAAAGTTTCTGAGAGCCTTTCTAACAACCCACTCATAAAAATTTCCATTAAAAAGCACTCACTGTAGAGTGCTTTTTAAGAGACTATTTCAAGTGTTTTTCTGGATGATCTTTGCTGAGTGCTTTTCACAGAAGAAGCGGGCTAAATTTCGAGGCGATCGCCTCCGGGAATAAAATTTGAAGGAGGCCGATTTGACTGTCTTTCAGGGCCAAAATCTAGTGCCCCGCTGGAGTAGGTGCTGCCAAAGTTGTTGGCTAAGGTAGCTACCTGGGAGAGGGCTGAACGCAAGAAGTTTTCTTCTAGAGAGTCTAGGGGATGAACAAATGTGGAAACGAGCGTGTCTTGAGAGAGCGCGTAGCGGGCATCTAACGCGGTGTGAAAATTGGCGAGGAGAACAGCCTGTATTTGCGGGGCGGTCAGCTCGTTGGTAGAGGTGATGGGGGTGAAAATTCGCATGCGGTTGTTGGTAGCATCGGCAAGCACGAGGAGAGTGCGACCTTCTACGCTGACCTGCCACTGACCGTTGCCGCCGTCTACCGTACTAGATGAGTCTTGGAGAATCGCCTCTAGGTCTGTAAGGGTCATAGACTGCTGCTTTAGTTGAGGGCGCTGGTTCGCTTCAGCTTGAGCAACAGCACGATTTAGTGGTAGCTGAGACACGGGTGCAAAACATCCGGCTGCCAGCATGAGCCCAGTTGCACCGACTAGCTGACCTAGCTGTTTTCCAATTCTTTTCTGTAAGACTCTCTTCTGTGAAGTGGGGTGGCCCATGAACCGTCCTCGCATAATAGTGGTGGTGGGGATAGCCTTAGTGTCAGGCCTAAGGCTGAGGAGGGCATGAGAAGGCGGTTAATTTCGGATGTAGCGCTAGGTTCATCCGGGCTAGTCTAAAAATTTTGGCAAAGGTTGCGTAATTCTTCGATGCAGCCTTGATAGATCCTTGAGGACAAGCACACCATGCAAGCTTTGACGGCGGTGATGGCTATGAAGCTTGACGCTTGAGACTGTAGCGTCGCTGGGTTATGAGTCGATCTTCGCCGTTGTCGGTTCTCATTGTTCACTGACAGGCTTTGCCTTGCAGGAGGTTTGTGATGTCCATTGCTGTTTCCCCCGCTCATGTTGTGCTCACCATTGGTTCTAAAGGGTCTGCTGTTCGGCAGCTCCAGCGTCTGCTCAATCTACGCCTCCAAGCCCTAGAAATGACTGACGTGATCTCTGTTTTTGTCGATGGTGTCTTTGGGCGGGAGACGCTGACAGCGGTGAAATATTTGCAGTGTGTGGGCGGATTCCCGGTAAATGGGCGCGTCGGCGATGGGCTAATGACCTTTTTGACGGCGGGTGCACGGGGACTGCCTGTGATGTCGCTGGGCAGCCGCAGTACGGGGGTGCTAGCAGTACAGCAGGCTATCTTGAGAGCCAGAATTAGCGTGCTGCCAGATGGAGAATTTGGGCCTCGCACTGAGCAAGCCGTGAAGACGTATCAGGAGCAAATGGGGCTACTTGCAGATGGCATTGTCGGACCACAGACGTGGGATAGGGTGGTGCGATCGCGCCTGATGGAACTGCCTTGCCTTTCCCTATTGCCCAACCCTTACCGGCTGTAGGGTGCTTTCTTATAGCAATTCGCACTAGGCAAAAAATTGGCGGTAGCCCGCTGCAAATTTTTCTTTTCCACCGCACTCTACAACGCTCCCATGGGCCACAATCACCCTTTCAAAGTCCCACTGCAAAGCTTGATCAACGATTTTTCTGAGCCTGGTTTTGTCCTTAGTGGCGATTTTCTCTAGGCGCGAAGGACTGAGTTTTTTATAGTTGTTGCCAAATATTCTGGCTATGAACTGGACCAGCAGCGGCATGCTTTCATCAAAATGAAAAGCCGTGTCGGTGAGGATGAGCGTGCGGCTATGGGCATGGAAAAACACATACTCGTTGAGTGGGTCTGGGCCCTTTGGCGTCAGTGTTTTGTAACCATCGAAAAATAGGTAATCGAGATCGGCGAAAGGGGTAGTGCGATCGCGCGCAATGGTTCTATCGATCGGTAAATCTGGCACTTTCTCAGCTAAGCCCGGCGCGCCCCAAAGCGTTGCATTTGGGAAGAGGGCCTTGGCCTCACCTGCAAATAAATAATGGTATGAATTCGGGGCAATGATGTTTTCTACATCGCCCAGCTGATGCAGGGCTTGGAGAATGCGATCGCTCAGCGTAATTGGTGAAATCAGCGTCAGCTTCTGATTTTGCTGGCGAATGACCGTCATCCGTGTCCCCACACCCAGACCCAAGTACGTCAGCGGTTGACTTGCGACCCAGATATCTCGGTCCAATTGTTCAAGCTCACTCATAGCGATTGTGCCATCCGCGTATTCAGCCGATACTCCATAGGAATGAGCCCTCAAAAGCGAGTAATCAGCATCTGCTTAATCAAACGGTCTGAAGAATCCGTGAGCCACTGGGCATAGCGCTGAGCAACCGGTGGGACGAGGGCGAATGGACCTGTAAACCCACTAAACACGTCGAGACCAAGACAGCCAGGAACCGGGCCGATGAGCGGCAGTCCGTCTTGGGTGAAGGTGACTAGGCAATGCCGCCAGGTGCCCGGCACCTGCTGCAGTGCTGGGATAAAATGCTCTATCGCCTGTCGCATTTTGGCCTCGCTGACAGCAGGCTCCACAGGCGGTGTGTAAGCAGTGTGGAAGCGGCTAATCTGACCGATTCGGGCAGTTTTATCTTGAAACTGAATAATTCCCGCTTCCAGCACCGGCGGCATCACCTGATGGTTTGGCTGTTGCCAGACTGCAGGGTCTGTAGCCTTGGTCTCTACAACAATGCGCGCATTAGTCGCAGGCATCACGAAGGCGCGAACGTCGAAATCGAGGGGCGCTGTTTCCACAATTTCGGCATGGGTGAAAAAAAGTGAAATCTGCACGCCTGCCGACTGAAGTAGCTGAAGGCTGTAGGCCCCTGCGGCGACGATCACCCTATCGGCGGGGTAGGCTTGGGCCCCGGTGGTGATGCCAGTAATGCGATCGCCCACCCGCACCAGCCCCATTACAGCCGTCAAATTGTGATGTCCCCCTAGCCTTCTAAAAGCTTGGTTGTAGGCATCGACCACCGCCATTGGGTTGACATGGGCATGGCGAACCACAAACGCGCCCTCAATAGCCTCGGCATTGAGCTGAGGCTCAAGGTCGCAGGCAGCTTGCGCAGAGATAAACGTTGGCGGCGTGCGAAAGCTGTCATACCCCGCTTTGAGCGCATCGATATCTGCGCCTTTTTCGGCAGTGAGCAGCAAATCTAACTCACGCAGTTCGGTATCGGCTCCTAGCTCTTCGGGCAGTTCGCGGTGCCGGTGAATGCCAGCGGTGAACAGCGTTTCGGTGAGGTCGGTAGTGCCTGCCCAGTAGCCAATCCCGCCATAGCTGTAGCGGGTGCCACTGTGGGGATTGCCATCATCAAGCAGCAAAACAGACTGGCCTGCCTTAGCAAGTTCGTAGCTAAGGGCAGCGCCTGCCAATCCGTTGCCAATCACAATGGCATCGTAGGTTTGCATGGTTCTAAGGATGTATTTGGGAAAGAATCATGCGCAGGCGGTCATAGTCATCTTTGAGGAGTACGCTCACGGTTCTACCGGCGCGGACCAGCCAGTCGCGGTCGAGGTTTCTCAGGGTATAGACTTCTCGGATGGCGGCGGCAGCTAGGCTTTCAGTCGGCACGCCGCTAACCTGCAGCAGGGTGCGCAGCCAGTCAAGCGCTTCGGTGAAGTGGATGACCTCTTGAGCTTCGCAGCGGTGAACGGCCTGGTGAACCTGGGGAGGACGTGGCGGCAAGTGCTGATAGACACGGCTGTTAGGTGTCTGTTTGGACTTGCCATTACGCCCCGGTGGTGTCGGGACAAATCCAACAATGGCCACGCGAAATTCGGTCTTGAGCATGGCGAAGATCTGAGGCTGCTGTTCGCGCAGCTCATCTAGCGTCATACCTAGGGCGCGGGCACGGTGCACAGAATCTAGCGGGCTGGTGGTAGCGTGGTACACCACCCCATAAATTTGGTTGGCAGCTTCTTCATCGTAGGCTTTTACCCAGCTGCCGAAAGGAGGCATCGCCGGGAAGCTCAGGTCTTCAGGTTCTAAGCACTGGGCCAAGAACTCGGTCGTAGCGGTTTCGATGACCTCAGCGATATGGCTAGGCTGACGCTTTTGGCTCTCGAACTGCGGTAGCGGCAGGCGCATCGCTTACTTTTTGCCTCGCTTAGGTTTCACAACTTCTAAATCGCTGGTTTTGAAGGTGACGAGCTTGTCCCAATTACCGCCCTCAAACAAAACGGCGACCTTACCATCGGTGATGCGCTGCACCTGGCCTTCGAAGCCGTAGTAGGTATCGTCGACGTTGGTAATGCGAACGGGAGACCCCGGCAGAATGAGCATGGCGTTTTATGTTTTATATAGATAGAAAACAGATACAAGCGTATCTCCTCCATAGCTTAATACACTTACACACGGTGCGTTTAGCACACATAGTCAGAAGGTCATCTGCGGAGATGAGACAGAGAAACCATGGCCGAACTTCGATTACTATCGGGAAAATAGTGAGTGTTGAAAACCTATGGTGATTGAGTATTTTTACAATGGGGCGAACCTGTTTGCGTTGCCTTTTTGGGCGCTGATGGTAGTGGTTCCAGGCTGGTCGGTGACGCGGCGGGTGATGGGGTCGACGCTGATGTTTGTGCCGCTGGCGCTGGCTTACCTCTACTGCTTTGCAAATAGCTTGGACCCTGATTCGATGGCGGCGTTTGCAAACCCGACGCTGAGTACGCTGGCTGGGCTATTTGCCGATGAGCGCGTCATGGCGACAGGGTGGATTCACTACATTGTGATGGATTTGTTTGTGGGGCGCTGGATTTATTGGCAGGGGCAAGAAAAAGGGATTTGG
>JBCBIK010000097.1:0-19758 GCA_038524545.1 Cyanobacteria bacterium J06623_4
ATTTACTATCTTACTGAAAAGCCAGGCGTTTACCGTTTGGCGCGCCACCAACGCTTTGTATAGAGAAAACATAGATAAAGCGTTGGGTAACGGCCATTTTTCTCACGGTTTTAGCCTTGGCTATGCGTCGGGCCCTACGATTAACAAGGGCCTTTTCTGTAACAATTCCTAATGATCTGTTGCAAAAGGCCATGACGAACGCCGGGACCATGCGGTTTTCTGAAGTTTTCTGAAATAGATTGTCTGTAGGAATGGGCTCTGCAGGAATGTGTTCTGCAGGAATGGGCCGTGAATGGTTTGGGGCGAGTCCCCCTCTCGCAAAGGATTCGTTAGTAAGGCATAATCCTGACAAACCCATCAGACTTGTTGACCCTACGTACCTGGAGCCGTTGAGCTTTGATTATTGGTCTTTTTATTGGACTTTGTATTGGTGTTTTGGCGGCTGCCATGATCTACTGGCTGCTAAAACAGCGAATTGAACGGCTACTGGTAGCCTTGCAAAACAATCAGCGTCGCCTTCAGCAGTTGGAAAACGAACATGAAATTCGGCTGCGAGCCGCGACCGATCAGCTGCAGTCGGACTACGAGCGGCAGCTCGCCAAAAAAATAGAGTTCTATCAGGATGAGCAAATTTTGCAGGGCGATTTGGCAGAAATGGAGTTTGAAACTCGGCTTTCTGTCATTGAGAGCGCGTATCGGCGCGAATTGGAGGAGCAGCCGACGCGCTAAGACCAAGCAACGCTATAGAATGACGAGTGACAACCGCTACTGTTAAAGGAAGACTGTATGACCCGGGCAATTATGGAGACAGACAAGGGCACGATCAACCTTGATCTGTTCGAACAGGATGCACCCAACACGGTTGCTAATTTTGTGAAGCTTTCGAAGGATGGTTTCTATGATGGGCTCAATTTCCACCGTGTGATTCCCAACTTTATGATTCAAGGCGGTTGCCCCCATGGCACCGGCACCGGCGGCCCTGGATACAAAATAAACTGCGAAATCAATTCCAATAAGCACGAAGCGGGCAGCCTATCGATGGCTCATGCAGGCAAAAATACGGGCGGCAGTCAGTTTTTCATTTGCCATGAAGCGCAGCCTCACCTCGATGGCATCCACACCGTCTTTGGCAAAACTGAGGATATGGATGTGGTCAATGCGATCGCTAAAGGCGACAAAATTGTTTCTGTGAAAATTGAAGACTAATTGATTCTTTTGCAGACAGCTTAAATCTTTGTTCAGCTCAACTGTCTGGGGGTGGAAATGGCCACATCCCAGGCAGTTTTAGGTTTAAATGAAGGAAGGATTTATAAAAACTGTCACATGGTCTTGACTCCCAGTTCATCGCAGCAAAAGGGCGACGCATCTATCGATGTGCCCGCTAGCAGCGGCTTTCTATCCTCCTCTATCGGCAAAAAGCTGCTGACTGGAGTAACAGGCCTGACGCTGTTTCTCTTTGTGGTCGTTCACCTGGTGGGCAATCTCATGCTGTTTGTGAGCCCCACCTCTTATAACCAGCTGGCCCAGCAAATTGAAAGTTTGGGGCCTGTGCTAGCAGTGATTGAGCTGTTGTTGCTGGCTGCGGTAAGCGTCCATGCTGTCACCGCGATCAATATCTATCTAGGGAAGCGGCAGGCGCGTTCGGTAGCCTACACCCACTACGCCAGCGCTGGTGAGCCCAGCCGCCAGACGCTGGCTGCTCGCACTATGATTTTCTCTGGGCTGTTGCTGGGTGGATTTTTAGTCTTTCATTTGGCGACGTTTAAGTTCGGTACCATGTATCGGCTGCCTGGGTCAGGCGATCGCGACTTGGCTAGGCTGGTTTTTGAAACGTTTAGAAAGCCCGGCTACACCGCTGGCTACGTTGTGGTTTTGAGCCTGTTGGGCTTGCATTTGCGCCATGGTATCTGGAGCGCGCTGCAGTCGCTTGGGGTAGAGACTAAGCCTAGCCTGTTTGCTGCGAGTGCGGTGATAGGGGGTGCGATCGCCGTAGGCTTCATCGGGTTGCCGCTAGCTATCTATTTTGGATTCATTGGCTAATTGATTTAGGTAGGTTGATTCAGATTGATTCAGGACGTTCCATGAAACTAGACCCTCGCATTCCGCCGGTACCGCTGACTGAAAAGTGGGGTTACTTCAAAGACCACTGCAAGCTGGTCAACCCGACAAATAAAACGAAGCACAGCATTTTAGTGGTAGGGACCGGGCTGGCGGGTGCTTCAGCTGCCGCAACCCTGGCAGAGCAAGGCTATCAGGTCAAAAGCTTCTGCATTCAAGATTCGCCGCGCCGGGCCCACAGCATCGCGGCTCAGGGCGGCATCAATGCTGCGAAAAACTATCCGAACGACGGTGACAGCGTTTGGCGATTGTTTTATGACACGATCAAAGGGGGTGACTATCGCTCCCGCGAGGCAAACGTGTACCGTCTCGCCCAAATCAGCAACCAGATCATCGATCAGTGCGTGGCTCAAGGGGTGCCTTTCGCTCGGGAATACAGCGGCTTGCTGACCAATCGCTCCTTCGGGGGGGCGCAGGTTTCGCGCACGTTTTATGCGCGGGGGCAGACCGGTCAGCAACTGCTGCTAGGAGCCTACGGTGCCATGATGCGGCAGGTCGCAGCCGGGCGGATTTCGCTGTTCCCTCGGCGAGAGCTGCTGGATCTAGTGGTGGCGGAGGGACAGGCCAGAGGCATTGTAGTGCGAAATTTGCTCACGGGTGACTTTGAGCGCTATGTGGGAGATGCGGTGGTGCTGGCTACGGGTGGCTACAGCAATGTGTACTATCTCTCCACCAATGGTAAAAACTCCAATGTGACGGCGGCTTGGCGTGCACACAAGCGAGGGGCGCTATTCGCCAATCCCTGCTTCACGCAGATTCACCCGACCTGCATTCCGGTAGCGAGCGAGTTTCAGTCGAAGCTAACGCTGATGAGTGAGAGCTTACGAAACGATGGCCGGGTTTGGGTGCCTAAGAAAGCGGGTGATAGTCGGGCCGCCAATGACATTCCTGAAGAAGACCGTGACTACTACCTGGAAACGCGCTATCCCACCTTTGGCAACTTAGTCCCTCGGGATGTGGCCTCACGCAATGCTAAACAGGTAATTGACGAAGGGCGCGGGGTGGGTAGCACTGGGTTAGCGGTGTATTTGGATTTTCGAGATGCGATCGCACAGCAAGGCAAGGCTACTATCGCAGCCCGCTATGGCAATTTATTCGACATGTACCAGCGCATCACTGGAGAAGACCCCTATCAGGTACCTATGCGCATTTACCCGGCAGTTCATTACACCATGGGCGGCCTTTGGGTGGATTATCACTTGATGACCACGATTCCGGGTTTATTTGCGCTAGGCGAGGCAAATTTCTCAGATCATGGCGCAAATCGGCTAGGCGCTAGTGCACTGATGCAGGGACTGGCGGATGGTTATTTTGTGATTCCATACACGCTGAGTAATTACATCGCGACGACTGACATAGACCCCGTCACCACTGACCACGATGCTTTTGCCGAAGCGGAAGCCTCTGCCAGAGCACGCACGCTGAAGCTGCTGAGCATTAAGGGTGATAGAACCGTGCTTGATTTCCACCGCGCCTTGGGATATCTCATTTGGGATGGAGTGGGGATGAGCCGCTCTAAACCAGTGCTGGAAGAGACGATTGAAAAGGTGCGATCGCTCAGATCAGAATTTTGGCAAAACCTGCGCGTTCCTGGCGAAGCCAACACCTTGAATAAAAACCTAGAATTTGCCGGTCGTGTCGCAGACTTTATGGAGCTGGGCGAACTCATGGCCCGCGACGCCCTCGCCCGCGAAGAGTCATGCGGCAGTCACTTCCGCGAAGAGTACCAAACTGCTGAAGGCGAAGCCCAACGCCGCGATAGTCAATACTCCACCGCCGCTGCCTGGCACTATGAAGGAGATGAACAGGTGCATACTCTCGTCAGCGAACAGCTGACCTTTGAAAACGTCAAACTCACACAACGTTCTTACAAGTAGCTAAGACTAAAACTGTGAACCTAAACAGCAGCAGCGCTAAGATCTATCGAGAGATCTGGGTGATGCTATGCAGTAAAAAGCTAAGATTCTCAGATGTTTCAAATTTGCTAGTAGCTCTAGGGTGTGATTGTCACAGTAAAGGTGGTGCAAACGTAGTATTCGAGCTAAACGGCAAAGCCTGGGGAATGCATCCGCCGCATCCACAGCCATACATTAAGCGTCCGTACATCAAAGACCTTAGAAAGTTTTTGATAGATAGCGGCATTAGAGATTTGTTAGAGGGCAACGCATGAAAAACACTATTGAGTGCAAGGGTTATATAGGTAGCGTTGAAATAGATTTTGAAGATGATTGTATCTATGCCTCTGTCGCTAATGCCATAGGTCTTTATTTAACTGCTGAGGGCACTACACCCACAGAGGTTGAAGCTGCTTTTAAGTCGCTCATTGATGACTACCTAACGGGTGCACAGGCCAATGGCTGGGAGATTATTGTGCCTAAAGCCATGGCTATTTCCTAATAACCAGACAAAAATGTATAGCTACAAATGAAAATCAACTTAGAAGTCTGGCGACAGGAAAGTACTCAAGCCCAAGGGGGCTTCGCCAGCTACACCGTAGATAATGTGCAGCCTGACCTCTCTTTTTTAGAAGTGCTCGACATGCTCAATGAGCAGCTGACTCAGCAGGGAGAATTACCCGTTGAGTTTGACCATGATTGCCGAGAAGGCATCTGTGGCTCGTGCGGCATGATGATCAACGGTCAGGCCCATGGCCCACAGAAAAAGACAGCCGTCTGCCAGCTGTATATGCGCAACTTTCAAGATGGCGACACGATTACGCTGGAGCCCTGGCGAGCAACGGCCTTTCCCGTCGTTAAAGATTTAGTCGTAGACCGCACGGCCTTTGATCGCATTGTGGCGGCTGGCGGATACATTTCGGTGAAAACGGGTGCCGCACCGGATGCCAATGCTGTTCTCGTTGCCAAGCCGGATGCCGATAAGGCCTTTGACTATGCTACCTGCATCAGCTGTGGTGCCTGCGTAGCCTCATGTCCGAATGCCTCTGCATCGCTGTTTACCGCTGCCAAAATCTCGCACCTCGCTCTGCTAGCCCAGGGACATCCTGAACGAAAAGACAGGGTTGTCAAAATGACTCAGCAGATGACGGCAGAAGGGTTTGGCGATTGCTCGAACTACGGGGAATGTCAGGCTGTGTGTCCGCAGGGCATTTCGATTGATGCGATCGCTCAGATGCGCCGAGAATACATTCGCGCTAAGCTACCCTTCGGCTAGAGATAGCTTTTGTTTGTCTTTTGTACGGAGCGCAACTTCACTGTGTCAACGATTACCAATATCTACACTGATGGCGCTTGTTCGGGTAATCCGGGACCGGGCGGCTGGGGGACTCGCATAGAATTTGACGACGGGCAGGTGCACGAACTCGGCGGGCGAGATACCGATACTACTAACAATCGGATGGAAATGCAGGCTGCGATCGCTGCCCTAGAATTTGTTAAAACCGCAGAGGCCGCTGACCTCGCTGGTGACCCTATTCTCCTGCATACCGACAGTGAATACCTGAAAAACGGCATCACCAAATGGATAAAAGGCTGGAAGCGTAAGGGATGGAAAACATCTGCTGGCAAACCCGTACTCAACAAAGACCTGTGGCAGCAGCTAGATTCGCTGACGCAATCTCTACAGGCCGACAAGCTCAAAGTAGACTGGCGCTACGTGCGCGGCCATGCTGGCAACCCAGGAAATGAACGCTGCGACGAAATTGCCAGGGCCTATTCTCACGCCCAGCCCATCGCGCTCAACCAGAGAAGAAATCAGACGAAAACCGTTGATAAAATCAATGCAATAGATTCGTCTCATAGAGAGAAATCACTGGGAACGACAGAAAGAAATACTGGCACTACACGGGAACCATTTGGGTCACCAGCGCTAAGATTCTACGAGAAGAACGCTGAGGAAGAATCCCAGGACATGGCAACCTCTACCCTTTCAAAAAGTAATACCTACCAAGAAATCCCCAGAATAGACCGTCTCAAAAATGCCTTAGAGACCCTAAAGGTGACCGACGAGCTGGCCAAGCAGGGCTATTTGATCACAAGCGCAGAACTCGCCGACCTCATGGATGTGAACGCCAGCGCGGTAACCAGTCGCGGCGACTATTGGGCATGGCGAAACTGGACCGTATCGCGCATTCGCCGCGAAGGCAACCAGATCCTCTGGCAGCTCGAGCGAATTGACGAATAGTCTGCAAATCGACGAATGGTCTGCGATGTGCGACGCGTTGACTGGCATGTACCACCGAGATACTGAAACTGGGGTGCCTTTACTTATGACAGAGGCTTTGAACCATATAGACTTACCCGGTTTGGCCTTACCCTGGCGGCCATGCTAGTCCGCGTCCCCCCAAGAGATGGAGGTGCAAGTGAAAGACGGTTTGTCCGCCTTCTTCTCCTGTGTTGATCACTACGCGATAGCCATTCTCAAGCTTTTGCTCACGGGCAATTTCACTCACTGTGTACAGTAAATGACCAAGCAAAGCCTTGTCTTCTGGTGCGGCTTCTGAAAGCTTTGGAATGGGCTTTTTAGGGATGACCAGAATGTGTGTAGGTGCCTGAGGGGTGATGTCTTTAAACGCGAGACACAGGTCGTCTTCGTAGACGATATCGGCGGGGATATCTCGGCTGATAATTTTGCTGAAGATAGTCTCTTCACTCATGGGCTGACTGTTGCTGCGTGCAGCGTTTGACAAAGCAGCCCCATTTTATCGGCTTATTGACTTATCGGTTAATAGTGACTTATCGGTTAATAGGTGCGACGGTATCGGGGGAACTGCCCAAGTCGCTGATGCTGAGCTCTTGGTGAATAACGATGCCATAGGAACCCAAGACACTGCCCACACTGACTGAAACGGGGAGGTTCAGGTTCATATTGAGTTCGCCCGTCTCGGTGATGACATTGCCGACTACTGGAATATCTTCAAACTGAAGGACGCCGATTTCTGCCTGAGCTGCTGCCGCTGCCTGCGCCTCGGCAAACTGAGTGTTGACGGTTTCAGCAACGATATCTAGGGGCGTGGTTGCAGATGCGTTTTCTAGATATCTGGTCTCTAAAGGCAGCAAGGAAAATGAGATAGATTCTGCAGGCAGGGGCTGTGCGTTGACCTTTTGGACGCTGAGGCCAGCCTGCGTAATACATAGGATAGAAGCCCCCAACACCAAGCGACGGATAAACTTAAGTGCCATCATGGGTTGAATTACTCGGAGGAAACAGACTCAGCCTAGTCTGCTTGCGTCTGTTCTGAGAAGGCGACATCCACCGAATTATTTTTCATTCAGCCTTAGTCGTAGCGTATTTCTACTGAGGCTAACGGCTACTAATGTTCCCTTGAGGGACGGCTAAGGCTTTCAACATTCAATCTGTATCCTGCTTATAGAGTTTCTATGAGGGTTTTGGCGACCAGCGTACTGGTTTCTTCGCTGAGTTCTGGCCAAATAGGCAGACTGAGAACTTCTTTGCCGAGGGCGTCGCTGACCGGGTTGGCGGGATATTGGCCGCTGTAGATAGGGAGTCTGTCTTGGGGGAAGGGGTAGTAGATCATGGCACCGATGCCTGCCTCTGCCAGGGCTTGTTTGACGCGATCGCGCTGCCCGTTCAAGATGCGTATCGTGTACTGATGAAACACATGGCCATCTGAGAGCTGTGGGGTAATCACGCCTTCAACCCCGTTCAACAGGCGCGAATAGGTTTCAGCAACCTGTCGTCTCTGTTGATTCCATCTGTCGATGTAGGGTAGCTTGACGCGTAAGATAGCTGCCTGAAGCGCATCGAGCCTGGAGTTGTAGCCAAGCATTTCGTTGTGATATCGCTGCTTGGCCCCATGGCCTCTGAGCATCATGGCAAACTCTGCGATCTGGTCGTCATTGGTGGTGATAAGGCCACCGTCACCGTAGGCCCCTAAATTTTTTGTCGGAAAAAATGAGAAGGCGGCGACATCGCCCATGGCACCCGCTCTGCTGCCGAGTAGCCGGTTGCGGGTCGAGTCGCGGCAGGCTTGCTCGCAGCCCACGCAGTCTCCTTTGTAAACGGCGCCAAACGACTGCGCGCAGTCTTCAATCACTTTGAGGCCGTGCTCAGCGGCGATGTCTAAAATTTTCGCCATGGCTGCCGGGTTGCCGTACAAATGCACCGGCATAATGGCTTTGGTTTTGGGGGTGATGGCGGCTTTGAGCAGGCTGGGATCGAGGTTGAAGCTGTCTGCTTGGATGTCTGCGAAGACAGGCTTGGCGCCGACGTTGCTAATAGATTCTGCTGTGGCAAAAAAGCTGAAGCAGGTTGTAATTACTTCGTCACCGGGGCCGATACCGAGCGATCGCAAGCTAATCACCAAGGCATCTGTACCAGAATTGACGCCGATGGCATGTTTTACACCTAGATATGCTGCGGCTTCTGCCTCAAATTGTTTAACGGTCGGACCCAAGATAAATTGACCGGACTCTAAGACTTGATTCACAGCCGCCTGAATATCTGACTTAATCGATTGATATTGAGGCTTGAGGTCTAAGATCGGGATCTTGATTGAGCTCACGTCAGCGTTCTCTCTTTTTGGCAGATATATCTACATTAGCCATGTTTCTGGGCTTGAAGCTATAGAACTCTCAGATTCAGTCGCAGTCTGTAGGACTATCCTTCGCCTCAAACTCTATCATGTCTATCGCTTACCGCTGAGCGTCTGGTGGCTGAATGTTTTGGGCTTGAGCGCTAGGTGAAGTGCCCTCCGGGCTGACTACCTGTGGTAACAGGACTTCACTGGGTGAAAATTTCACCTGAGTGTGTAGCCAGTCTGCGATCATGTGCGGGCAGTTTTTGCGCGTCCAGCGCAGCATAAACGGCCTGAAGATGGGTTTTGAGTATTTGGCGATCGCTTTCATGAGGTAGTTGAGTGGGCGCGATCGCACCCGGCGATTTACCAAATTGACAGACCCCACATCGTACAGGCAGTCCAAGATTAACCGCAGCGTCACCTCTTCTCTTAGGAACAAACTCTCCAAGAGCAGCTCTACATCGCGCATTCGGTCGTCTTCTATCTGCCGCTCACGAATGGTGACCGTCGTTTTTGAATCGCGTCTTCTAGATAGCCTGAGCATGATGCAATAGTTGAGACAGCGTAGCTGGAAAGCGATGATGTGGCCTACCTTTTGAAGCAGCCTAATGGAGGAGGGGCGTTACGTCTAGTCGTTTGTTCTGTCTGCTGTAGCCTAACGTCTGTCTCAAGCGCTCTACCTGTATCCTAAGAAGGCTTTCGCCTATCTGTCTCGTTCTTCCCTGAAATCGACAATTGCCTTACCCAGATCGCCTGCAATGCTTGCTCTATAAGATACTTTGCTGCGTAAGTCAGCCGTCAGGTTCGGTGGCGGTGGCATAGATGTGCGGCTAAGGGGAGCGCTAGATTGATTGCTGGAAGCTACCTGAGGTGTGCGGTGAACTTGGGAGTTTGGCAGTGTTTTTGACGGAGCCTTTTCCTGGTTGGCGTTCTCAGGCATAGAGTGGGCTGTGACGACAGGCTGACGATTTTGAATGAGCTGACTAGCGGAGACTTTGTGGCTCTGATTTGGGTATCAGCCTGCTAGCCTACGCAAAAATCGAGCTAATATCCTTGGGCTTTTGGAGCGGCCCTGGGCTCTTAGGGAAGTCTCTACACCTGACTGTGCGCTACTTTCGGGGAACTCAATCGTATTGACAAGTTGACCTGCCTTGTTGGTCCCTACGACGTTTAGCCCCATAGCGTGCTGCTTTTCTACCCAATCGTAAACGCCTAGCGCATTGCTAACGACCTGTCCTGCATCTTGCTGGGTTCGAGACGCGAGTTCACAGAGTAGCTTTGCAGCTTGCTCACTGAATTCCATTTGAATCTCGTCTGCGCTGGCTTCTGCATTGTCTAGAGAGAGGTCTTCTCTATCTGCGTTTTGCGCGTCGTAAGCTGTCATGACTCATCAATCACTTTAGTAACGATAACGATACAGGCTAGAAGGCCTGCATAGCCTGGATGGGAGATGCGCGTTCAGAGCCTTCTACTCTATCTAGCGCGACTGCCTTTTGTAAGCAGTTTAAGAGCTTTTGTAATACTTTAGTCAATACTAATAAGCACTACTTTACCTGATAGATAAAAGCTGTTCCGTGTTTCGGCAAGGATGGCTTTCGTCTCGGTGATATGCCAGTAATTTCTATCTTCAATTGTATCGAAAAGTACATTCTTGCTGATTTACCTTTAAGTTGATTTGTCTACTGCTATTGACTAGCTGATAAATAACTTCCTTAAAAAAACAGGGCATCAAAACAGCGCATCAAAATTGAACAGCAATATTGAGCATTTTTTGTGTCGGTTGTTCTGCCTGTGCTGGGGCAAGCTAGAGGGCGCGGTACCGGAAGGCGATAGGCAACATGCTGGCAAGAATTTGGAGTGCTTCACTCATTGGGATTGATGCTCTGAAAGTTGGTGTAGAGGTCGATCTTTCGGGTGGGTTGCCAGGGGTTGTGGTGGTTGGGTTACCAGATACTGCCGTGCAAGAGTCGCGGGAGCGGGTGCGGGCTGCGCTGAAGAATTCGGGGTTTGCTTTCCCAATGCGCAAAGTGGTGATCAATCTCACCCCGGCGGATGTGCGCAAGGAAGGACCAGTGTATGACTTGCCGATTGCGATTGGTATTTTGGCGGCTTCGGAGTCGGTGTCTCACGCGCTGCTAGATGACTATTTATTTTTGGGGGAGATGTCTCTAGATGGGACGCTAAGACCTGTGGCGGGGGTGGTTGCGATCGCTGCTGCCGCACAGCGACTCGGCCTAAAAGGTGTTGTGCTACCTGCGATGAATGCTTACGAAGCGGCTGTCGTTCCCAATCTGGAAGTGTACGGGTTCGATCATTTGAGCGATGTGGTTGATTTTTTGGAGCGGCCAGAGACCTGTCAGCCGGTGGAGGCTAGTGCCTCGGATAGTTTGTTGCGATCGCTCTCTCCTGTGCTAGACCTCAAAGACATTAAAGGACAAGCGCAAGCCCGCCGCGCTCTAGAAATCGCCGCTGCTGGCGGACATAACCTTTGTCTTATTGGCCCGCCCGGGAGTGGTAAAACGATGCTGGCTCAGCGACTACCGGGTATCTTGCCGCCTCTGACCTTTCCTGAAGCTCTAGAAGTGACGCAGATTCACTCTGTCGCAGGTTTGCTTAAAGAGAAGGGGCACCTAGTCAATCAGCGCCCGTTTCGGACGCCTCACCACTCCGCTTCAGGCCCATCTTTGGTCGGGGGTGGTAGCTTCCCGAAGCCGGGTGAGATTTCGCTAGCACACAGAGGCGTCCTTTTTTTAGATGAGCTGACGGAGTTTAAGCGGAGCGTACTCGAATTTTTGCGACAGCCTTTGGAAGATGGCAAGGTGACCATTACGCGCACTCGCCAGTCTGTAGAATTTCCTGCGCAGTTTACTTTGGTATCGAGTACGAACCCTTGTCCATGCGGCTATTTTGGTGATTCGGTGCAGCCTTGCACCTGCACGCCGCGTCACCGGGAGCAATACTGGGCGAAGCTGTCAGGTCCGCTGATGGACCGGATAGACCTGCAGGTGGTGGTGGGTCGGCTGAAGCCTGAAGAGGTGACGCGTCAGCCTGACGGAGAAGAGTCGGCTGTGGTGCGGCAGCGAGTGGAATCTGCTCGGCAAAGAGCCCAGGCCCGGTTCGCTCAGGAATCTGCTTTGCAGTGCAACGCGGATATGGAAAGTCGGCATATTCGCCAATGGTGCCAGTTTGATGACGCGACGCGGCGACTGATTGAAGGGGCTGTTCGTAAGCTGGGGCTTTCGGCTAGGGCGACGGACCGTATTTTGAAGGTGGCTCGTACGATTGCTGACTTGGATGCTGCGCCCGAGATTGCTACTCAGCACGTGGCAGAAGCGATTCAATACAGAACCATTGATAGAATGCAGTAGGGGCCGCAAAAAATGACCTGAGCGCTCACAAAAGGCTGTTTTTAGCGCTGGATGGGTGGTGTGCGATCGCACATAAGCAAAATCAGTAATTTTTCTCTTTATATACAAATAAGTTGATGTAATTGCGGGTAACCTTCAGGTACAAATAAGGTTGCACAACCCGCTGCGATCTTTTAGAGGAGTTATTTTTAGATATGTCTTATTGCAAAACACTATCTAGCCTAATTGGTGTATCACTTATGGCGGCTGCTATTCAGGCACCTGCCCATGCTCAGCTGAATACAGCTGAAGCCGGTTCTGGTGCCGCAACCACACATCTAGATATTGTTGACTTTCCAGATGAGGAGCTAGAGGCTACCGATTACGAAGGGCTTGACCTAACTTTCGAAGAGGAGGCTACGCTGATTGAAGTACCCGACGCAGCGCAGTCAACTGCTTACGAAGCTACCTCCTACACTGAGTCCGCTCCGGTAGCAGACGCGACTTCCGAAAACTTTGCCCAACCGGCAACAACAACGGCTGCTGACCTAACTTTCCCCTCTACTGATGACGAAAGCGTAGAGCTTGCCCAAAGACGCCGCCGTACCCGTGGGCGCGCAGGCAGTTCCAACTTTGTAGGCATCGGTGCTGATTTCGGTTTTGCAGATGATGTTTCATTTGCTGTAATCAGCAGAATTGGCATTACCCGACAGCTGGCGGTTCGCCCCTCAGTGCTAATCGGCGACGATTTTGCTGTTTTGGTACCGGTTACCTACGAATTCAATGGATTGAGTGCTGATGCTAGCGGTGGCTTTCGGATAGTGCCCTACGCCGGTGTTGGTGCATCTTTCTCCGATGGCGATGACGACTCTGACCTAAATCTATTGCTCTCGGCAGGCGCAGATGTCCCTCTCTCCAGTCGGTTCACGCTCAACGCACAGGCAAACTTAGGCGTGTTTGATGATTCCGATTTCGGTGTAACCGTTGGTGTCGGTTACAACATTGGTAATATCTTGGGCCGGTAGATAGCGATACCGTCTGCTACTCAGACGCCCCCATGGCAAGCGTCCATTGGGGGCATTTATTTGTGTAATCTGCCTCTTGCAGCACGGGCACACAATGTCTTTGTGAAGCAATATAGTATAAAATACCTACTTTCTCGCTGATGCGTCAGGATAGATTGAAGATTGTGTTGGGTTCTATTGAGTGAGTGTCAATTTGTTATTGAACTGACGTAGCTTTGAATTGAAGTCGTTTGAGCATGCAGGTTTAAAGCCTGTAGAAATGTGGATGGAGTCGTGCATGATTGAAGGCGCTAATGCAGTGGCTACTGTTTTTGATGTGGCCGAATATATCCTTCAAAAAATCGGTGAGATGACTGCCATGAAGCTCCAAAAGCTTGTGTACTACTCTCAGGCTTGGTCTCTCGTGTGGGATGAGGCGCCCCTCTTTGCAGAGCCGATAGAAGCATGGGCAAATGGACCTGTGGTGCCAGCTCTATACCAGAAGCATCGCGGAGAGTTTAAGGTTAGACCCAGTATGAAAAGGGTCCCGGAGCTCAGTGATACCCAGAAGGACACAATTGACAATGTCCTAGAATTTTATGGTGGTAGAACTTCACAGTGGCTGAGCGATTTGACTCATATGGAAAACCCTTGGATAGATGCCCGGCAAGGACTAGCCCCTGGGCAGCGCGGCAATGAAGTCATTACCCATGCTGCTATGGCTGAGTACTATGAGGGGCTGTAGCCTTGGCAAGGCGGGATAAGAAAAAGCGGGCCAAGACAAAGCAAGCCCCGACGCAGCGAGATAAGACCGTAAAGACGAAATTGCTACCTAAGGCCAGAAAAGAACCAAAGGCAGCTTTAGAGCCGATGTCCTTTAATCACAGAAGACCGGCTTGGCGCGTATCGCATTTGGAGATGGTGGATCCTTACGGATGGCATAAAACCAATTCAGCGACTCTGAAGCGCATTAGAGAAAAGCTGGGCGATTTTGAGTCTATGACTTGGAATCAGATTTTGGTGGATGGGAAGAAAAGGCATCACTCCGTTTGCATCGATAAAATCGCGAAGCCTGCTCTGGAAAGGCTTCGCGAAATAGAACAAGACGACATTGATAGGCTAGTATCTCTCAGCTTGTCTGGGAAGCAGCGGGTATGGGGAATTTTGGAAGAGGGGGTTTTGAGGCTTTTGTGGTGGGACCCGAATCATGAAATTTGTCCCTCTCGTAAAAAACACACGTAGGTGATGGGCGGCTTCTAGCTTTTCCTGCAAGGGGGGCAGGCTAGGGGTGTAAAGCGCTTTGTGATGCGGACGAAATGGTTGCTTCTGGTGGTGTGTCTGGGGTCTCTGCAGAGATGGAGCGCCTAAGGGCGATGTTTCGGCAGGTTTGGGGTTATGAGGATTTTCGTCCGCCGCAGGGTGAGATTGCGAGGGCGATTCTGAGTAAGCAGGATATTGTTGTGGTGATGCCGACGGGGGGTGGTAAGTCGGTGTGCTTCCAGCTGCCTGCGCTAATGGAGCGAGGGGTGACTTTGGTGGTGTCGCCTTTGGTGGCGCTGATGGAAAATCAGGTGCAGGAGCTGAGAGATAAGCGATTGCGGGCGGCGGCGCTGCATAGTGAGCTGTCGAAGCGGCAGCGGTGGCAAACGTTGCGATCGCTCTCTCAAAACCAGCTGAATTTGCTCTATCTGTCTCCTGAAACACTCTTGAGCCAATCTGTATGGGAAGTGCTGACTCAGCCGACGGTCAGGATCAATGCGCTGGTGCTCGATGAAGCGCACTGCCTGACCCAGTGGGGCGACAGCTTTCGCCCGACCTATCGGAGATTGGGAACGGTGCGAGCCGCGCTGCTGAAGACGAAACCAAAGGGAGCGAAGATTGCGATCGCTGCTTTTACGGCAACGGCTGACCCAACGACGCAGGATGCCCTTCGCAATGTTTTACAGCTGCGATCGCCGCAGATTGTTCGGCTCAACCCATATCGGCGTAACTTGCAGCTTGCGGTACAGACCGTATGGACGCCGAGAGGACGGCGGCAGGCCTTGCTGCGGTTTATCCAGCGGCAGGGAAAGCAGTCGGGACTGATCTATGCGCGAACCCGCCGGGGGACAGAGGCTTTGGCCCAGTGGTTCGCGGCGAAGGGCTATTCGGTGAAGGCTTATCACGGAGGGCTATCGGCTACTCGGCGGCGGCAGATAGAGTCACGGTGGATTGAGGGGGACTGTCAGTTTGTGGTGTGTACGTCGGCTTTTGGGATGGGAATTAACAAGCCAGACTGCCGGTTTGTAGCGCATTACGAAGTGCCGAGCCTAATTTCTGAGTATGTGCAGGAGGTAGGACGGGGCGGGCGAGATGGTCGCAGCGCGGTAGCGCTTTCGCTGGTGAGCGAGCGGACGGGGTTGCTGTCGCCGGAAGACAAGCAGCGCTGGCAGTTTTTTGAGCAGAAAGCGCAACAGATGGAACGGGCTGCGATGCAGCTGGTGAAGCAGATTCCAAAGGAAGGCCATATTGATGACGTTCGCCGTCAGTCTAAGGAGGGTGACCAGGCGCTGGCGCTCCTGCATCGCGACGGGCAGCTGAAATGGCTAGATCCTTTTAACTATGGGGTACAGACGACGAGAGCCAGTGGGAAGGCCGTGCGTAAGTCCTCGGCGGTGGCGGTGATGCAGCGTTACTTGTTTACGCGGCGCTGTCGTTGGCAGGTACTGTTGGAAGAATTTGGGTTTGCGCAGGAGGCTGAGACACTGCGCTGCGGGAAGTGCGATCGCTGCCTTCGTGCCTAGCAGAGATATCAGCTAGCACTAGCGATTTTTGTTTCGGTGACCAATGTGAGACTTTCCCAGGCTCCAGCCGAGTCGTAGCGGCGAATTAACCGCTGGCGAGTGCTCGGAGAGAGCAACCAGCCGACTTCGAGGAAAAAAGGTCGCTTGGGGACAATTGTCGTTGGCCCTGTAGCAGAGGCACCATCGGCTAGGCAAACGACTTGAACGGCAGGCTCGGTTTCTGCAAAGTGTATTTTCTGTCCTTGAATAGTGCCGGTCGAGCTAATAGACAGACTACCTTGGTCACCTAGTGACAGGGTTTGGCGCAGCTGGTTTGTGCCGATGCTTTCAATCGTAAGCTGAGTGTCGCTGTGGGTATCGGGGCTCAAGTCGGCGTATTGGGTGATGGCGCTGCCCTGCCAATGGCCAAATAGGTCGGATGGCTGAAGCTGGGGGCGTTCGGGGGCCGATGAGCCTTGCAATTGCTCTCTGATCAAGGTGAGCTGACTGAGGGCGTTGGTGCTATCGAATAGCTGAACAAGGCGCAGTCTGCGGTGGCCTGTGATGAGGCCTAACTCTGCGCCGAAGGTTGAGTAAGGTCCCCACTGTAGAGAGCCTTGAGAAAAGGCGCCGTTTTCAAAGAAGCGTGTTGCCCGGTTGAGGGTGCGATAGTCGAACGATTGGACGGTGGGTGGCTCGTCTGCCGGATAGCGGCGGACTTCTTGGTGCATTGCCTGGTCGCTATCATAGGGCAAAAGCTCTACTTCGGTGGGCGTGTCTGAGAGAATTTGCCCGTCGGGGGAGAGGCGAGTGAAGCTACCTCGCCAAGTGCCCGCGTTTTTGAGGAGCCGTTGCCATTGTGAGGATGATCCTGAAGACGTCCCTGAAGCAGATGGCGAAGACTCGGACGAACTGGGGGAGGACATGGCGTAGAAGTGCGATCGCTGTAGTGTCAATATCTGTCTGATTAGGGCAAAGCCTTCTAAACTGTAGGACGGTGCAGAGCTGCCTTGTCTATTTACGCTTACTTTGAGTACTAATGACTTTCAATTCTCCAGATGCTGCAACGCTGCCCAGTAAGGATGAAGCTACTGGATTAGGTACGTTTGGCGGTGTGTTTACGCCCTCTATTTTGACGATCTTGGGCGTCATTATGTATCTGAGGTTTGGCTGGGTGGTCGGCCAGGTGGGGCTGATCCCGACCATGCTCATCGTGACGATTGCTACCTCAATCACGTTTTTGACGGCGCTTTCAATCAGTGCGATCGCAACTGACAAGGTCGTCCGTGCTGGTGGCGCCTACTATATGATCAGCCGTTCGCTGGGGATTGAGACGGGCGGAGCCGTGGGAATTCCGCTGTACTTTGCCCAAGCGCTGTCGGTGGCTCTGTATACGATTGGTTTTGCTGAGAGCGTCAAAAATATTTTTCCTGGGGTGTCGATCGTGGTGGTGGCGCTGATTACCACGGTGCTGGTGACGGCACTGGCGCTGACCTCG
The DNA here is from genome assembly GCA_038524545.1 of Cyanobacteria bacterium J06623_4. Taxonomy (GTDB): domain Bacteria; phylum Cyanobacteriota; class Cyanobacteriia; order Phormidesmidales; family Phormidesmidaceae; genus Phormidesmis. The sequence continues at coordinate 17,226 of JBCBIK010000097.1, forward strand.
GCTGATATTGCCATCAAGGCGCAGTACGTGATTATGGCAGCGATCGCACTTTCGCTGTTAGCGCTGCTCTTTGGTCACGATGTGACGCCCGTGCCTTCAGATGCGGCCTCTGCAGAGATTGAACGAGTCGGCTTTTGGGCGGTCTTTGCGGTCTTTTTCCCGGCGGTGACGGGGATTATGTCCGGGGTGAATATGTCGGGGGATTTGAAAGATCCCATTCGCTCTATTCCGCGGGGGACGCTGGCGGCGGTCGGGGTTGGCTATGTGATTTATATGGCGATTCCTTTCATCTTGGTGATGCGGACGCCGACGGCTTCTGATGCGTTGCTCAACCCCGATCTGCTGGTGATGAAGCGGATTGCAGTCGGGGGGCACTTATTTATTGATTCGATTGTGCTGGGGGTGTGGGGAGCGACTCTATCGAGTGCTATTGGCAGCATTTTGGGGGCGCCGAGAATTTTGCAGGCTTTGGCAAGGGACAATATTTTGCCGACTAGCTTGCGCTGGCTGGGTAAGGGCAATGGCCCAACGGATGATCCTCGGCTGGGGACGCTGTTCACCTTGGGAATTGTGCTGGCGGTGGTGATGATGGGGAGTTTGGATGCGATCGCGCCGGTGCTCTCTATGTTTTTCCTAACGACGTACATGGTGCTTAATGTGGCGGCGGGTATTGAAGGCTTTTTGCAGAGTCCTTCTTTTCGGCCTACGTTTAAGGTGCACTGGTCATTTTCAGTGCTGGGTGCTCTTGGCTGCATCGCCGTGATGTTTTTGATCAACCCGGTGGCGACGATTTCGGCGCTGATCATTGTGGGGCTGATCTACTTTTGGCTGGAGCGCCGTCAGATAGAGAGTACTTGGGGAGATGTCCGCCAAGGCGTGTGGATGACGATTGTGCGAACGGGGCTACTGAATATTGACGACACCGCCGACCCGAAAAACTGGCGGCCTCATCTGCTGGTGCTTTCTGGATCACCCAAGCGACGCTGGTACCTCATTGAGATGGCCAGAGCCTTTACGCACAACCGGGGACTGATTACAGTGGCAGGCATATTGCCGAGTGGCTCTCGCAGCATTGCTCAGCAGGAAAAGGCGGAATCAACCCTACGAGACTACTTAGACCGCAAGGGCATCCAGGCCTTTGCCAAGATTATTACGGCAGATGATCCCTATGTGGGCTCAAAGCAGTTACTAGAAACTTACGGTATTGGACCGCTAGTGCCAAACACCGTTCTGTTAGGAGATTCCGACGATCCTTCCCTGGACAGCATTGAGCGCTACTGTAATACGATTCGCATGTGTCACGATGCTAAGCGCAATGTGATCATCGTGCGGGATGAAGATAGCTCAGAAGAAGAAATTGACTCATTGAATCCGCCCATGTACGGCCGTGATACCAAGCGGCAGATTGATGTGTGGTGGGGCGGCTTGCAGTCTAACGGTGGCCTGATGCTGATCTTGGCGTATTTGTTGCGCACGAGCTGGCAGTGGCGCTCTGCAGAAATTCGACTGAAGCTGGTTGTGCCCGATGAAGCGGCGGCTCAGGCGGCTCAGGGTAATATTGAGAGCTTGACCAACAGCCTACGTATCGGTGCAACGTCTGAAATTATCTTGGCGGAGGATCGGCCTTTCAACAAAATTTTGCGAGCTTCTTCGGTGACGGCTGATTTGATATTTATGGGCTTGGCGCTGCCTGACGAAGATTTTACGGGGTATTATCAAGCGCTGCAGGAGAGAATTGCGGGTCTTCCGCCGACGGTATTAGTGCTGGCCTCTGAGAATTTGGATTTTTCTGAGATGCTACAGAAAGATTAGGATTTCTGGTGAGGGCTAGTGGTGTGGTAGAGGACCGATTTTTTACGCGGGGCTTGTTTGTGTTGGGTGCGATCGCGCTGATGCTGAGTGCCTGTGACCGAGGCGGCTCTTCGCGTGGGTCAGGCAGCGCTGAAGATGTGGTGGCGCCAGATGAGACGGCGGTCTGCACAGACCCTAGCCTGCCTCAGACAGAAGCGCTGTTGGCACTGACCAACCAGCTTCGGACGAACAACGACCTGAGCGTGTTGACATACTCTGCGCAACTGCAGGCGGCTGCGCAAAGCTACGCCGAAATCCTGGCGGCTGGGGCGAAGCTGGACCATATTGGCCCGGAGGGCGATACGGTTTTTGACCGGGTGAAGGCGACGGGGTATATGGGCAAGAAGATTGGGGAAAACCTGGCGGGCGGGCAGTCTCAGGCGACTACGGTGATTGAAAACTGGGAGAATAGCCCGACTCACCGGGTGAACTTGCTGAGCGCTCAGTTTTCTCAGGTAGGGCTTGGATATGCTGAGGGGGAAGGGACCTTTGGCAAGTATTGGGTGCAGGTATTTGGTGATGGGCGCTGCGACTGACGACTGGCTGAGGACATGGCCAGGCACTTGGATAGTGCAAGTTTGGCCTTATGATCGGGTGATAGCGATAGTGAGTATGAACTTATGGGACAGCAAGCAAGGTGGTGGCGTAAGGTGAAGGGCGTTTTGGGTGCTACGGCGACTTG
>JBCBIK010000098.1:0-19676 GCA_038524545.1 Cyanobacteria bacterium J06623_4
GCAAAGAGCACGCCAAAGACAGCAGCGCCCCAGACCTCAAAGAATTTTGGCACGTCGGCAGAGAGCAACCGACCCGCCACCCTGTGAGCTACCCAGAAAATATCTGGCCAAGAGAAGTTCCCCAGTTTCAGCCCGTCATGGCCACCCTGTTTGAGCAGTTAGAAACCTGCGCAACCAGCCTGATGGAAGCCTGCGCCCAGTACCTCGATCAGCCGACAGACTTCTTCTGCACCCAGGTTACCGAAGGCCAAACCATTCTCAGAGTCATCCACTACCCGCCCATCCCCGAAGACATTACTCCAGCCAGCCAGCGCGCCGCCCCCCACGAAGATATCAACCTCATTACTTTGCTCTGTGAAGCAACCACCCCAGGCCTCGAAATTCTGACGCGAGACGGTGACTGGCTACCTGTGCAGCCCATTCCAGGGCAAATCATTGTCGATACGGGCGATATGCTCCAATCCCTCAGCAATGGTCTGCTCAGAAGCACCACTCATCGCGTAGTGAACCCTTCTAGTAGCCGCGATCGCCGCTTCTCGATGCCCTTTTTCGTCCATCCTCGCCCCGAATTTGACCTGACGCCACTGCCCAGCGCTGTCGAGAGCACAGGCGGCGTCAGACAGTTTCCCGCCCAAACAGCTGGAGAGTATCTGCAGCAGCGGCTCAGAGAAATTGGGCTAGAGTAGCGGCTACTCAACCCATACGAATCTGTGTGGACTTTGTGTAGATCAAATACAGGCGATCGCACTAGGGCTACATCTCCCCAAACGAAGCTATTTCAGGGATAATTAGGGGACTGTATGTCGCAATGGGCACGCCTATGAACCTTGCTCCCGCCATTCCCACCTTTGTCATCACGCTCCGGGAAGGGGTCGAAGCCGCGCTGGTCGTCGGCATCGTCCTTGCTTGCCTTAGCAAAGCCAACCGTGGCGAATTGAATAAGTGGGTCTACGCCGGTGTAGCGGCAGGTATCGCGGGTAGCGTGCTGATTGGCGCTTTCCTGAGTTTGGCATTGAGCCAGGTGCAGTATGCCATGCCCGCACTACAGGGGCTCATCAAACCCTTCCTGGGCGTTTTATTTGGTAGCGTCGCCATCGTCATGCTCAGCTGGATGCTGATCTGGATGACCCAGCAGGCCAGAAGCATGAAGAGCAACGTAGAGGGCTCGCTCAAAGACGCACTCGCCGACTCCGAAGGCTCCAATATCAGCATCTTCAGCCTAGTGTGCATCGCTGTTTTAAGGGAGGGGTTCGAGACCGTTCTATTTTTATTTAGTAACCTTCAGCAAAGCACTGCTGGTGTAGTGGGGGCCGCAGCCGGGCTGCTCAGCGCCTTTGCCATCGGGGTTGCCCTGTTCAAGTTTGGCGTCAGAATAAACCTCAAGCGCTTTTTTCAAACCATGGGCATTCTGCTCCTGCTGATCGTAGCGGGGCTAGTCGTCTCAGTATTTAAAAATCTCGATGCCGCCTTTACTGCCGTAACGGTGCTAAAGCCCGACTTAGACCTGTGCATCAGCGCCCAGTCGTGCATCTTAGGCCCGCAGCTGTGGGATACCAGCGCCTTTTTGCCGCACAAGCAGTTCCCCGGCATTTTACTCAAAACTCTCTTTGGCTACCGCGACCATATTTACCTGGTTCAGCTGCTTGCCTACATCGGCTTTTTAGCGGGCGTTGGTGGTCGCTATTTTCGCAGTCTCAACCCTGCAACAAAGGCTTCGTCAGGTCAGGCGGCTTCAGAAGCGAGCTAACTGCGGTCAGCCATCGGCCAGTTATTTTTTATTTCCTAACGACGAAGCCTCACTTGTTATTAAAGTGAGGCTTCGTCATAGGCTAAGTTTGAACAGCTACTCGCAGTACGCGGGCTCTAATCTTCGGGTCTTTCTTTGTTTGACTTTTCTAACAGACGCTCGAAGCGTTCTTTGCTCCAACGGTCAGTCGCATAGGAGATGGCACTGATTTCTTCTAAGCGAATTAGCCATACAGTGCGCTGGTAGGGGTCTTCGGGCAGTTCGTCGTCTTCAAAGCCCTCGGCTACGTCTACATCTACCACTTCTACATATTCGGCATCTAAAAAGATGGGAATACCAACCAATCGCGTTCCGGGCATTCTGAACCACACTTCGCTGCCGGCGTGGAGGGCTTCTTCTAATCGGTGATACAGTCGGCTCGACGTTGAAGAAGGGGCAGCGGCAGCTCGCGAATGGGTGGACTGCTCCTGACGGGCGGTGTTCTTCATCATGCCTTCTGTCATAATCTTCCTCCTAAGTACACTTTGCTGGTGCAGTACACTTTAGTTAACGTCTAAAGGTAATGTCTGGTAGCACAGATCCGTCGCTACTGGCCCCTGCGACACGGTTTCCTGGTATACGGTTTCCTCACTTGTAGCAGCTCCGAATTGCAGCTTGGTAATCTTTTATTCATTAAAAGGTCAGAGCGCACAACAGAGAACCGTATATTTACAGCTGACAGCCTAAAGAAAAACGCGCTGCCGACCGCTGTGATATTCCTACAACATAACAAATCTCTGCAATTCTCTACTTAAAAACACCTCGACGAGTTTTAAGCGCTGTGAGCTGGCTGTGAGATTGGCTGTGAGATGGTCTAGCAATGAATTAAGCGTTGGTGGCCTACTTTGAGGGCCTAACTCTCATTAGAGGCTGACCAAATTCTATGGGCTCGGCGTTTTCGACCAAAATGTCTACAATTTCGCCGGAGAGCTCTGCCTCTAGTTCATTCATCAGCTTCATCGCTTCGATGATGCAAACCGTTTGGCCTGTTTGGATGCGATCGCCCACCTCAACAAAAGCCGCCTCATCTGGTGCGGGCGACCGGTAAAACGTACCGACCATTGGCGAAGTTATCTCGACTAACGACGGATCGACTGAGGGCGTAGCCGCTGGGGCAGGTATTGCCGCAGCGGGCGGTTCTGAAGCAGCAGGCGCAGGCATCGCTGCTGCAACCACTGGCGCGGGCGCAGGCACCATCGCAGGCGCTGCCGCCGAAGAATTTACAACCACATCGGGCTGCAGGGCTGAGGGCTTACGCAGGGTCAGCTCAAACTCTGCATTTTTGAGGGTTAGTTCAGCGATGTCAGTCTGGTTGAGCGCAGCCACCAACTCGCGGAGTTCTTTAAAATTCACCTGGTAAACTCCACCTATTAAACTCCATTTTGCATGTGTACTTACGTTCGGACGCCTGTGAGTTGTGCTCAGTTTTCACGGCCCAAGTAAGAATCGTTGCGGGTATCGATTTTGATTTTTTCACCTTGAGAAATAAACAGTGGCACCATCACCTGAGCACCGGTTTCCACGATGGCGGGCTTGGTGCCACCGGTTGCCGTATCGCCTTTTACCCCCGGGTCCGTCTGGGTGACTTCTAGGGTGACTGAGTTTGGTAGTTCTACCTCTAGAACTTTCTCGTTCCAGGTAAGAACAGTGACTTCCATCTCTTCTTTTAGGTACTTTACGCGATCGCCAATTTGGTCTTCGCTCAAGCGCATCTCTTCGTAGGTTTCCATATCCATAAAGACGTACTGATCGCCGTCTTTGTAGGTATGCTGCTTGTTACTTTTCTCCAGGATTGCTTGGGGCAGCATCTCGCCCGCCCGAAACGTTCGCTCGACCGTACTGCCTGTTTGAGCGTTTTTTAGTTTGGTTCGCACAAAAGCGGAGCCCTTGCCAGGTTTTACATGCAAAAACTCAACCACGCGCCACACAGAACCATCTATCTCGATGCTTGTACCAGTGCGGAAATCATTGCTTGAAATCATGGTGATAGCTGAAGAGTGCTAAGGCAATCGGCCATCATTGTACAGCTCAGAGGTCAATTGCCCATGGGCTGACAGAACCAGACTATGGCAAGATCAAAGACGAACGCCTCAAAATCTCTTTCTTGATCCACTAATGAATTTGCGAAACCCCATCCGTACGCGCCATGCCCTCGGAAAAAGCAAGCCCGCCGTAAGCCGTTTCACGCTTACTAAAAGTTTTATTAAAGCCACCTGCTTTAGCCTTTTCCTCTCAGTGGCCTGTCTCCTGACTGCGGTAGCGCCTGCGCAGGCTGTCATCACACCCTCCTTAATTGCAGGTTTGCCCCCAGGCAACGCAGTCACCGACGGAGCCGCTCTGCTGAGGTACTCACTCCCTATCGACAGTGAAGAAATCCGCAAGGTGCAGGGCGAATTGGAGGGCCTCTCAGAGTGGCTGCGCAGCAAGCGTTGGGGACCGATAAAAAAAGATCTTAAAAAAGTCGAACGGTTGCTCGACCGAAAGCGCGACAAGATTCTTGCAGCAGTGCCCGAATCAAGACAGGCAAAAGCAAATGAACTCATAGACAGCCTCAAAGCCGAGCTAGACCCCATCCGCGAAGCCGTCGCAGCAGAAGACAAAGAAGCGGTGTGGACTGAGCGCAAGCGGATGCTCGACAAAGTGGGTGAAATTGAAGAACTCATGGTCAATGGCTATCCCTTTGAGGTGCCAGAAGAGTACAGCGACCTGCCACAGCTCAAAGGCCGGGCCACGGTAAAGTTTGCAACGACCAAAGGAGATGTCACCGTGATTGCCGATGGCTACAGCGCACCGGTGACTGCGGGCAACTTTATCGATTTGGTTCACAAAAAGTTTTACGACGATATGCCCTTTATCCGAGCTGAAGACTTTTATGTGCTGCAAACCGGTGACCCGGAAGGCCCTGAAGAAGGCTACATCGATCCTGAGACGAATGAGTACCGCGCCATTCCAATGGAGATCCTAGTCAAAGGGGACGAGGAACCGATCTATGGCTACACGCTCGAAGAAATCGGCCAATATATGGATGAGCCGATTTTGCCTTTCAACTCCTACGGCAGCCTTGCTTTAGCCCGACCAAGCGACGATAACAATGGCGGTTCTTCTCAGTTTTTCTTCTTTTTGTTTGAGGCGGAGCTGACCCCTGCTGGCCGCAACATGCTAGATGGGCGTTATGCCGTGTTTGGCTACACGATAGAGGGTAAAGAAGTACTGCGATCGCTCACCCAAGAAGACAAGATAATCTCTGCTAGAGTCATCGACGGCCTAGAAAACCTGGTAGAACCAAACGTTTAGCAGCACAATCCGTCACTCAGCGACCTAAAAATCGGATTATCTCGCGATCGCACACTCACAGGAGATCTTCGTCACAGACGTAAATCATTACGCAAGGTTAATGTCTATGCATCTTTTGGTGGGCCTGAGTTTCCGGCACTTACAACGGCGAAGCTTCACCACTTCTCTTTAGTTTGTAGAGAGTTCATTGCGCCCGTTTTGCGAAATGACACTCGACGCTTATGGCTATTAGCCTTTCTTGCCTAGGGCCAACGAGCGGTTCGAAGCTCTACTCAGATGTTGGGACATAGGGAATGCTATTGAAGCGGCAAAGCTTTCCCAATTGCCGACACCCAACCAAGTACCATCTAAAACCCTACATACATCGCAAGGGCGGCACTTCAGCACTCCACTCTAAGCACTAGTCCTAAGATTCTCAGTCTTAAGCACTGAGTTCTATGCACCAAGTCCTAAGCACTGAGTTCTACATACCGAGTCCTAGACACCGCTTTACGATAGAGAAAGCCAATTAAATCTTTCTTACAACAATCGTGAAAGTAGGGGCGTTCAATGTACCAATAAACCGGTACGCGCTCTGAGGTGTACTGCGATGTGCCAAGCTTGCGGTCATCAAAGGTCGCCATCTGACGGCCAATACCCATGGAAAAACGCAACCACTTAACAATACCGGCAGACCTAAGTCGGCGCTCAAACACAATCGCCGACCTCGGCGAGCTAGCGCTCATTGAAAAGCTCAAGCCCTTCTGTGCCGACGGCTCTATCGGTGATGATGCCGCGCTCATGCGAGCTAGGCCCGATCACAACCTAGTCGTCACCACCGACATGCTGACCGAGAATGTGCACTTTAGCGGACGTACCACACCGCCCTACTCTGTCGGCTGGCGAGCAGCCGCAGCAAACTTGGCAGACATCGCCGCGATGGGTGCAGCTCCCCTAGGCGTGACCGTTGGCCTCGGCCTACCAGGGCATACGCCTATCACCTGGGTAGAAGATCTCTATCGTGGCATGACAGACTGCCTCGAAGCCTACGACAGTGCCATCTTCGGGGGAGACCTGTGTCGCTCTATGCAGCGCACCATCTCCATTACGGCCCTCGGTGAGGTGCTACCAGAAAAAGTCATCCGGCGCGATACCGCGACGCCAGGCATGGTGGTCGTGGTGACGGGGCCTCACGGCGCCTCCAGAGCAGGACTGGCGCTACTGCTAGAAGAACTCGAACTCACGACACTAGAAAATCCGCAAAGCCCCATGGGCTACGCCCAAGCATGGATCAGAGCGCACCAAATGCCCGTCCCCCGATTCGATGCACTAAACGATCTACGCCGAATCATTGAGGACATGGACTACGGCGATACCTATCCCACCATCTCCGGAATGGATAGCAGTGATGGCCTAGCCAATGCCCTGCTGCAAATCAGCAGTATGAGCGGCATCGGCATGGATATTGTACGCTCAGATATTGTGCTTCCAGCAGGCCTCAGTGCGGCAGTCGGTCCAGAGACTGCCTTGAAGTGGGCCCTCCATGGTGGAGAAGATTTTGAGCTGGTGCTTTGCCTGCCCCCTGAAGTAGCCGATAGGTTTACACAGACCCACTTCGGGGCCGCAATTGGGACAACCACCGATACCGGCATTGTTAGGTTACTCTCCTCGCTAGGTAGCTCGCTGGGGGCACCCCTGGCCCACGAGAGCTACCGACACTTCTAGTAGTGAGTAGTATAGTAGCGGCCACTACTGCAGATAAACTATCTAGGTAAAATTATTCAGAGCATCTGTTCAGGCATAAAAATGTCAGACTAATTATCTGAATTCTTTTTCACATGCTGCAAAAATGCACTACACTTACAAGGTTATTGAAACGTTAGACAACACTTACGCTCATGGCGGCTCCTAAGAAAAAGACATCCAAATCCAAGCGGAACAGTCGCAGAGCGACCTGGAACCGCAAAGCAGCAATTCAGGCACAGCGCGCCCTCTCCCTGGGTAAGTCTGTACTGACCAATCAGTCGAACAGCTTCGAGTATCCCTCTGATGACGACGAAGACGATGATGAGTAAAGTGGCAATGAGGGCTGAAGCCTTCCTCACGCCACTGCTTAATTAGTATTCTGAAGCTGAGCACACCGCTCGGCTTTTTTATTGATTACTACTAGATAACCTCATTGGAAACGGGCTAACTTTTTACCATGCTGCGCAAAATACGGGCGACTTCAAAACGAATCCAGCTGACCTTTGCACAGCCACACTGCCGGACAAAGGCGGCGCGAGTTGCCCTGTGCGTGGGCACGCTGCTCTTTATGATCAACCATGGGAATGCGGTAGTCAGCGGGCAAATGAGCAGTATCCGGTGGCTATCGGGGCTACTTACTTACGCTGTTCCCTTTATGGTGAGCCTCCACGGTCAGAGCAGTCGCCGGACGCGGGCATGACCGTCCTAGACTGACCCAGACTAACAAAAGCCCATGCCGAAAAGACGGCCAGTTATAAGGTAGCCGGATCGATTGCGATCGCACTTATTTAAATTTTGGATAAAACGAGATCAGGCGTACTGCAGATCGTTTGTATTAACTATAATAGGGATCGGCGCGCAGTCTGTAACGGGCGCGCAATTGGTAGTGCGTGATTAGCCGCGCATAACTTGTGGCGCATGATTCCCCAGCAGCTAACCCTTCGTAATTTTTTGAGCTATCGAGCGGTGTCGCTGAGCTTTGATGGGCTTCACGTGGCTTGCGTGTGTGGACCCAACGGCGCCGGGAAATCTTCTTTGCTAGAAGCGATCGCCTGGTGCGTGTGGGGCCAGAGCCGAGTCAGCGCTGAAGATGACATCGTGCGTCAGGGCGCTTCAGAAGCTCAGGTCAGCTTCTGCTTCATCCACAACAACCAGCGCTACCGCATTATCCGCACCCGTCACCGCCACCAAACAACAACCCTAGAATTTCAGATTCAGCGCAATTTTCAAGCGAATCATCAACCTGAACCCGCATCCAACCCGGCAGCCAATCCGGCAGCCAACCCAGCATTCAAAAGCATTACCCAAAAAGGCGTCCGCGCCACCCAGAAGTACATTCTTCAACAGCTAAACATCGACTACGAAACCTTCGTCAACTCCGCCTACCTCCGCCAGGGAAGAGCCGACGAATTTATGCTCAAGCGACCCAGCGAACGCAAGCAAGTCCTCGCCGACCTGCTCAAGCTAGACCGCTACGACCACCTCGCCGAACAGGCCAAAGAGCAGGCCCGCACCTACAAAGCCCAGCTCCACCCTACCGAAACCCTCCTTGACCAGCTGTCAGCCAAAATTGAAGCCCGCTCAGCCATTCAGCAACGCTACGAGCAGCTACAGACCCAAATCGAAAGCCACCAAACAACCCAGCAGCAACAGCGCAAGCACCTATCTACCCTGCAAAAGCAGCAGCAACAACGTCAACACCTGCAGCAACAGATCGCCCTACATCAGCAAAAGCACCATCACCAGCAGGCTACGCTGACAACCCAGCAAAAGGCTCTCGACAGCGCCCAGCAACAGCAGCAACAGATTCTCGACATCTTGGCCCAGGCAGAAGACATCGAACAGAACCATACTCACCTGCTGGCGCTCCGCGATCGCGAAGAAAAACAGATCGAGCAGTTTCAGGCCTACCAACAGGCCCAAACAAAATATCTGCAGTGCCAGCAGCAGGTCAATCAGCAGGCCCGGCAAAAGCAGACTCAGCTCGCCCAGCTCGAAGCTCAACTCGCACTACTCACCGAGCAAACAGAAAAGATTCATGCTGTTTTAGAGAAAAAAGCAGACATCGCTCAGAAGCTAACCACGCTGCGCACCGCCAAAAAGCAGCTGCGACAGCTCAACAAAACAGAAGCCCAAAGCGCCCCTCTTCGACAGCGCTTTCAACACATTCAAGGTCAGATAGACCAGGCCCACACCCGCCTCACCACCCGCTTAGAAGAACTCGACAGCAGACAGTTGCAAATCGCGACCCAGCAGGCAAAAGCCCCCCAGATTAGGCAGAGCGCCGTCGAAATTTCCCACCGGCTCGCCTACCTAGAGCAGCGCCGAGACTACCAGGAAGCCGTCCGACAAAAGGGCATTGAGCGGCGAACCTTCATGGAGCGACTGCAGGCCAATCAGCTCAACTGTGAAATTGAGCTGGCTAGGTTTGACCAAACCCTGAAGCTGCTAGAAGATCCGGACGACGCCCACTGCCCGCTGTGTGAGCAGACCCTGGCGAATAAAACGTGGGAAGAAATTCGCGATCGCACCCTAGAGCAGCGCAATGATGTGCAAAATCAAATCTGGGCGATCCGTGAGCAGCTGGCCGTTTCTGAAAGTGAAATTCAGGTGCTCCGGCAAGAATATCGCGCCCTAGAAGAAGAACTTGCCAAATACGCGCCCTTCCTGGAAGAGCGCGGACAGCTGAAGGCGCAGCTTGCCTCCGTCGACACGTTGGAGGAGCGGCTGCAGGCGATGTCGGCAGAGCGCGCCCAGCTAGAGCGCAACCTGCAAGACAATCGCTATGCCGAAGAGCTACAGTCTGAGCTGAAGCGAGTCGAAGCGCAGCTAGCAGCCATGGCCTACGACGACCGCAACCATGCGCTGGTGCGATCGCAGGTCGAGCGCCTCCGCTGGTGCGAGATGAAACAAGCTGAAATCAAGCAGGCCGAAAAACGGTTGGCCGACATTGAAAAACAGCGCCCTATCTTAGAAACCAATATTCAAGCTCTCAAAGCAGACATCGCTAGCGCAAACAGCACTCCCGAAGCACAAAGGCTAATCGAACTAGAGCAACGCATCAAAACTATCGACTACAGCCTCAGCGAACACAACGCCCTCAGAGAGCAGCTCAAGCAGGCCGACAGTTGGCAGGCCCAATACCACGCGCTGCAGCAGGCAAAAGCCCAGCAGGCAGACCTCTCCGCACAGGTGAGCCAGCTCACTAGCAGCTGTGACGCGCAAGCTGCCCTCGTCGCAGAAACCGCTCAGCAGGTAGCCCATTGGCAAACTCAGCTAGCCGAACAGCCCGACCAGGAAAGCGAAATTTTGGCCGTAGAAGCTAACTTAGCTGAGCTGGTAGCAGAGCGCGATCGCCAGCTTTCTCAATTGGGCCGACTGCAGCAACAGCTCTCTCAAATCGCCACCGTCGAAGCGCAACAGGCCGAACAACAACAACATCTCAACAACCTTCGCCACAAGTATCAGGTGTACAAATCATTAGCTGAAGCCTTTGGCCGCAATGGCATTCAGGCACTCATGATAGAAAATCTGTTGCCGCAGCTCGAAGCCAAAACCAATCAAATCTTGGGCAGACTAAGTAATCATCAGCTGCACGTGCAGTTTGTCACCCAGCGAACCGGACAAAACCGTAAGAAGCTCATAGATACCCTAGACATTTTGATCGCAGATGCGCGGGGCACACGGCCCTACGAAACCTATTCTGGTGGAGAAGCCTTTAGGGTAAATTTTTCGATTCGGCTGGCGATCGCACAGCTGCTGGCCCTGCGTTCGGGAACGGCGCTGCAGATGCTGATTGTCGATGAGGGATTTGGCACTCAGGACCGGGAAGGCTGCGACCGGCTGATAGCGGCCATAGAAGCGATCGCGCCCGACTTTGCCTGCATACTTACCATCACCCACATGCCCCACTTTCGCGAAGCTTTTCAGACCCGCATTGACGTTTCGAAGGATGAAGACGGCTCCCATATCACGATTTCGGGGTAAGAGACTTGTAGTAGTATTACTGTATTGCGGGTAAGGCTTTATGAGAAAAAAGAGGCAGTTTACAGTCATTATTGAAAAAGAGAACGATGGATACGTTTCACTGTGTCCTGAACTAGACATTGCTAGCCAAGGAAATACCGTTGAACAGGCTAGAGAGAATCTTGCCGAAGCACTGGAGCTGTTTTTCGAAACAGCAGATAGCGCTGAAATTATAGATCGCCTTCGAGATGAAGTATTTGTGACCCAGTTGGAGGTTGCCGTTGGGTAAGCTTCGAGTTCTGTCAGCACGGCAACTGTGTCAGATTCTTGAAGAGAATGGCTTCAAAAAGGTGAGACAACGCGGTAGCCATATAATTATGCAAAAGCGCGTCGGAGAATCAACGGTCACCGTCCCCGTACCCAACTACAAAAAGATCAAAATCGGAACGTTACGATCAATCATCAGGCAGTCGGGATTACCACGTACGTTGTTTGAAACACAATAACTGATATTAAAAATTACTTACTGGCAGTAACGGTGTTCTGCGTAAGATATTGTGCACCTGAAATTAAGGTTAGTGCGACCGCTATCCAAAAGAGACTTTGACCGATGGGTTGCCAAATACCTGATAACGGGGCTAAGAGAAGCGCGATCGCAACAATCTGAACCACCGTCTTCACCTTGCCTAGTAGCCCAGCTCCAGGCACAGATCCCTGCTGAAACGTCGGATTCACTCGCCAGCCCGAAATAGTCAGCTCCCGGGCCAAAATCAAAAACACTCCCCACGCAGGCAGCTCACCCATCCCCACCAGCGCCATCAGCGGCGCCATGACCAACAGCTTATCGACCAGCGGATCGAGAAACTTGCCTAGCTCAGTCACCTGATTGAGCTTGCGAGCCAAGTAACCATCCAACCAATCTGTGCCCGCAAAAATAATAAAGGCCACCACGCTTATCCACCGGCGAACATCTGTTGGGTCTAGCAAAGCGAGCAACACAATAGGCACACCCAATAGCCGAGAGACCGTAATCCAAGTGGGAAGATTCATAGAACTACTGCTACAGCCAAATTTTCACAGCTGAACAACAACAAACAGAACTCGCTAATCAACAGATTCGCTACGCAACAGAAAGACCAACAAAACAACAAACGCCAGCTAGCTTTTGTCATGCTCGCCCGGACCGTAAGAAATATGAGGCTCTACATAGCTGTGAGGCTCTACGTGAATAGTGACCCGCGCCGGGCCAAATTCGTCTTCAAGCTGTTGTTCTACTTGCTCGGTGATGTTGTGTGCGCCCAGCACATCCTGCGGCTCCACAATCAAATGCATATCGATAAAGACTTGCCTACCCAGCAGGCCGCGAGAGGCAATGCTGTGACAGTTCAAAACGCCCGGAACCTGCATCACAACCGAATGGATAGCTTCGGGTGCGATCGCCATCTCATCGACCAGCCATGGCAAATTGGCCGACAGCACCACCCAGCCGCTGCGAATCACCAGCAGCGCCACTGGAAACGCCAGCACCACATCTAGCCACTGAACCCCGACCCAAACGCCAATCAGACCGCCCATGACCGTAATGGTGATCCAAATATCACTCATGGTGTGTTCGGCATCTGCAATGAGAATGCTGCTACCAAGTCGATGGCCCACCCGCCGCTCGTAAAAGGCAACAAAAATATTTACCCCGAGCACCACCAGCATGATCCACAGAGACAGTGAGCTCATCGTCACCGGCTCACCGCCAACAATAATTCGCTCTACAGCCCCTTTCAAAATTTCAAAACAGGCGATGCCCAAAAATGCGGCAACGCCCAGTGCGCCAACCGCCTCAAACTTTTGATGCCCGTAGGGATGATCTCGATCTGGCGCTGGGGAGGCGAGCTGGTTGGCCACGAGGCCCAGTACATTGTTGGCACTGTCGGTAATGCTGTGCAGCGCGTCGGCCATGAGGCTGAGTGAACCAGTCCACCAGCCAACCAACGCCTTCAAGACCACCACTAAAACATTTAGCAGCAGCGTAAATAGCAGCACCCGGCGCACTTCCGCGCGATAGGTGGGCGCCTCTGGGTACGAACCTTGGCTGTGGCGATGATCATGACCTGATAGCTGTGCAGAAAAAGAGTCTGCCGACCGGCGCCTCTGCGCATCAGTTTCTGTCATGCCTCCCAGTCTCCTAACCTTTTTGAGCGTGCTCACTCTGCTAGCCTATCGCGTTCTCCAAAGCTTAGGCAGTTTCGTCAAAGTTCTGTATTGGTTCTGTGACGAGCTAGCTAGCTACGCTCTCCTGCGCATTGGCTTCAGAAATCGCCTGATTCACCAGCGTAAAAATCTCACGGCAGTGGTTTTGCTGGCGCAGCGGCAGCTCTTCATTTTTCACGACTAGGTCGATCTTGGCCCCCCCGGTTTCAACAGTCGGTGGATTGAGCAAAAGCTCTACGGTCGTTAGCTGAGCAAACGACACCTGTCCCGGTTTTTCTTTCGCGACGATGTAGACAGGGTCTTGGTAGACCAAGTCGAGCCCGCATGCCTCTAGGGCTGAGAGTAGCCCCTGGTGAACGTCCTCTTTGGGTGCGCCGGTCATAAAGAAGTTTGTATAGCGGGCCATAGTAGAGTTACGGGAGGTGATACAAAAATAGCTGCGGTCTTGGTGCCTGTCTTTGTGACTGTTATCCTAGCGAAGATCATTGACAGAATACCGCTGTTTCAAACAATAGGGAATAGTAAGACGTCAAGCTCAGTGTAAATTGTTCAAAAAAGGGGTGTGGATATCCCGTAGAGAGCAGGCTATATGCAAGGAAAACTGATCGTTTTTGAAGGCGGAGAAGGCTCTGGCAAAACCACCCAAATTCAGCAATTACACCGTTGGCTCACCCAAAACGAGTCTCTCAATTTGTTGCAAACTCAGAACACCATTGCAGGTGTAAAAGTTACTCGCGAACCCGGCGGTACTGAACTTGGCAAACACATTCGACAGCTGCTTTTGAGTCAACAAACACTGGCAGCAGCCCCCATTGTGAGTAAGGCAGAACTCTTGCTGTACGCTGCAGATAGGGCTCAGCATGTAGAAGAAAGCCTGCGGCCCTGGCTAGAAGCGGGCTACTGGGTACTATGCGATCGCTACACCGACTCCACCGTTGCCTACCAAGGCTACGGACGCCAGCTAGACCTCTCCTTGATAGACACGCTCAACCAAATCGCCACTGGCGGGCTAAAAAGCGACCTCACTCTGTGGCTCAACGTGGCACCTGAAGTGGGGCTTGCCAGAGCCAAGAAACGCGGCCAAGCCGACCGCATAGAGCAGGCTAGCCAAGCCTTTCACCAGCGGGTAAGCACCGGATTCACTGCCCTAGCGACCGCCATTCCCACCGGTCCAGAAGGTGAACAGGCCAACTATTCTAGTAGTGGACCCACCGTAGAAATCGACGCCAATCAGTCCCTAGAGACCGTCACCGCTCAAATTCAGCACATTATCGAACAGCACTTAGCCAAGTGGTATCCACACCTCATCCCAACGCCGTAGCGTCTACCCCAGAGACGGCATCGACAGCAGCCGTTGGCCCCTTTTCTGGGCTTATCGGCCAGACCCAGGCTGTCAGCCTGCTGCAACGCGTGGTAGACCTGCGACGAGTCGCCCCTGGCTACCTGTTTGTCGGGCCAGTGGGAACGGGTAAGTCACTGGCGGCCTACGGCTTTGCGCAGCTGTTGCTTGCAGAACCCGCGAAAGACGGTGCGGCGGCTGGCCAGCCATCTGCGCAGCAGCAGACTGTCTTAGCTCGGAGAATTCGCGACCGCAACCATCCCGACCTGCTCTGGGTAGAGCCCACCTACCTCCACCAGGGCCAGCTGCTCACCGCCAGCGAAGCCGCCGAAGCCGGGCTCAAGCGCAAAAGCCCGCCCAGAATTCGTTTACCCCAAATCCGAGACATCGCCCGCTTTTTGAGCAGGCCCGCCCTAGAATCTACCCGCGCGGTCGTAGTCATAGAGCAAGCCGAGCGCATGGCCGAACCCGCTGCCAATGCCCTGCTCAAGACCCTAGAAGAACCGGGTAAAGCCACTCTCATTTTGATGGCACCCGATCAGCAAACCCTGCTGCCCACGCTAATTTCTCGCTGCCAAACCATCCCCTTTCGGCGGCTGAATGGTGAGCAAATGGCCCAGGTGCTCAGCCAAACCGGCCACAGCGAGATTCTTCAGTCGCCCGAAGTGATGGCGATCGCCCAGGGCTCTCCTGGCCAAGCCATCGACAGCTGGCAACAGCTGCAGGCCATCCCGCCCGAGCTGCTCAGCCAGCTAGATGCGCCACCGCCTCGGCTGCGCGAAGCCCTCGAAACCGCCAGAGACATCACCCAAGCGCTCGATACCGAAGCCCAGCTATGGCTGCTCGACTACTTGCAGCACCGCTACTGGCAGCAGGGCGTCGGCACCGACCTCACCGCCCTCGAAACCGCTCGTAAGCAGCTGCTCAGCTACGTTCAGCCCCGGCTGGTGTGGGAAGTCATGCTTAGCGCGATCGCACCCTCCACCGTCTAAGCTACCAACCCCACACGGCCCTCAAATTTGACCGGTTCGACAGTCAGTTAAAATCAAACACGGATCTATCAGTTCCGCAGCTCCTCAACTCTAAAAGTCATCCCCACCCGCCGAGCAAAATTCGTTGTATCCTGCCAATCCTTTTGCCATTTCTGACCGCTTCTTACCCGCGACAGCGCCGGATGAGAACTGCGCAGCATCAGAGTCGGCTTGGTGGTTTGTCTGTCAGGGCTCTCACGTGCTGACGACGGTATCTGCGTCTCCCTCGCTTCCCCAATCGCATAGTTTAGAAGCTATTGGAATTGACCCTGTGCGCACTCAGTTTTTAGGCTACTTGAGCGGTCAGCCCTGTGTGGGGGCAGAGCTGGCCGAGGACAGTAGCATTCCAGAAGGGTTCAGCTTGCAGAACTTGCGATCGCTCTACACGCAGCTACCGGACGATCTCTTTGCGATCGCAGCCCGCGCCGTGCAAATCGTGGAGTGGGACCGCACCCATCAATACTGTGGTCACTGCGCTACCCCCACTATCCAGCTGCCCACCGAACGCGCCAAACGCTGTCCGCGCTGCAAGCTGCGCCAGTATCCTCGTCTGTCACCTGCCGTCATCATGCTAATTCATCGGGGTAGCGACCTCTTGCTAGCCCGCGCCCCGCGCTTTCGCCCCGGGATGTACAGCGTACTGGCAGGCTTTGTAGAACCCGGAGAATCTCTAGAAGAAGCCGTCGCCCGCGAAGTCAAAGAAGAGGTCGGCATCGAGATTAAAAACATTCAATACTTTGGCTCCCAGCCCTGGCCCTTTCCTAAGTCGCTGATGCTGGGCTTCGTGGCCGAATACGCCGGTGGGACAATCACGCCCGATCCGAAAGAAATTGAGGCCGCTGATTGGTTTACCAAACACAATTTGCCACCAGTGCCCGGCAAGCTCAGCATTGCCCGCAAGCTGATTGATTGGTTTGTAGCGCAGGCACATGAATAGCCGCCGCTAACGGACAGGCCTCACCACAGCGTCACCGCAACAATCACAAACATTAGAGAAGAGGCGACCAAGCCCACAGTCCACAGCTTTTGCCTGATTAGCAGGCGCTGCAGGTTTTGCCCGCCTAGCGGTTTGGCCATTTCAACACAGTCCACCGGCCTATCTTCGAAGCAGACAGTGCGAGAAAACAGACGGCTGTAGCCCATCGACTCATAAAACGGGACGGCCACCAGCGAAGACATCACCCGCATGACGCTCTGTCGCTGCTGCGCTGCCATCAGCTCAACCTTATCCACTAAGTCACTAGCGACCCCGCGCCGCACATAGCCAGGATGCACAAACAATCCTCCAATTTGCGATCGCCAAGCAATAAAGGCCACAACGCCAATCAGCTGAGCAGCGCCACTGGCTTCCGCCCCCAGGCACGCTACAAATATCACCTCATCGCCTGCATTAAAAGAGGCCACCCGCGCCGCGCCCTGACTTCGCACCAAAGATTCAATCTGTTCTGCGCTGTAGGCTTGTGCAGAAAGCACTCTTAGTGATAGGGCCTGCAGGGCCAAAATGGCTGGGATATCTTTCGCATCAGCCAGGCGAATGTGGAAATCCATAAACGGTTGAAAAGTGGGCTTTGAAGGAGAGAAAAAGAGAGATAAAAATATTACATAGGTCTCTCGTTAAAATACCCAAACCTTACATAACACCGTCATCCATCTAATCGACTTGATGGCTGCACGCGAGCAGATAACTAAGTGGCAATATTCATCTACATCCATCCATCAATAAACCTTGTCTTACAAAGGTTTCAGATATTTTTTACGTCAAGTGATCACCTGCGATCGCGTAGTCAATTTATCGATAGGTAAAGCCAAAGATAACAGGCCGCAGAAACGCTGCCACTCACCAAAATGGCTGTGCTAGCGTGAGCAAAATACGTATGTAAAACCACTGAGAAACACAATCAGGAGAAGAGGGATTTTCATGCAGTACTCAGTAGCACCTAGTTCGTTGCGCAGTGTCGATTGTCAGGCTCAAGCCTCTCACACCGGTCTGAGGGGTGTGCTGTGGGGAAGTGCGATCGCCGCCTGCAGCGTCATTAGCCTCGGCTTTGGCCAGTCAGCGCTTGCCAATGGCATTGACGCAGGGGGAAACATTCACCTGCCCGTAGATTCTTTGAACGGTATTTTGTGCACTACGGAGTGTGGTCGCTTCTTTCGGGAGGGCAGAGAACAGTTTGAACAAGAAATTCAGACCATAGAAGAGGGATTAAATCAGCCTGAAGACGTTATTCTCTTGAGGATCGATCCTGAGCTACCGCAAAAAAGAGAGCAGTGGCAGCAGGATGTAGAAAGAACGTAGCCCGCAGCCATCAAAATAGCTCCATGCTACGTTTCTTAATGTCGCTTTAAGGCAGAGGATTCAGTCTTGTAGCAACATGAGCAACACCACAGCTGAGGGACGCGATGACTGAGGAAATGACCCTTGCCGGCGTGATATTGGTGATCAGCCTAGCGCTGGTTCATCTATTTGCCTGTCGTATTCCCTGGCTGAGGCTGATTCCGCCTTCCCTGTGGACGTCTTTTGCAGGCGGCGTCTCTATTGCCTACATTTTTTTAGATATTTTTCCAGAGCTGAACGAGGCTCAGCTACAAATTGAGGAAAGCACGAACCCCTTAGTGAACTACGCAGAACACCATGTGTATCTGCTGTCGCTGATTGGGTTAGGTGCGTTTTATGGGTTGGAGAAGTTGGCAGTGCGATCGCGCCGCTACAACCGCAAAATGACCGGAGACAACTCCACAGAGCTAGGCATCTTTTGGATTCATATCGGTTCCTTTGCGCTGTACAACGCAGTCTTAGGCTATCTGCTGCGCGAGTCAGCCAACCACGGTTGGCGGGCCTGTCTGCTTCTTTTCATTACCCTGACGCTACACTTCGTCGCCAACGACCTAGGCCTCAGGATTCACCACAAGAGAGCCTACGACCGAGTCGGGCGGTGGATTTTAGCAGCGGCCATCTTAGCCGGGTGGGCAGTGAGTAACACCACGCAGCTCAACGAAGCCGCCGTGGCAGCCATCTGGGCTTTAATCGCAGGCGGCATCATCCTCAACGTTCTCAAAGAAGAACTTCCCGAGCAAGCAGAGAGCCATTTTGGGCTATTTGCCACAGGCGCAGGCATTTACTCAGCCATTTTGATGCTGCACTAGCCAGCCAGCACCCTAAAATTGAAGCTGCGAAAAATACGTTTGGGGAAAAGGGCTGATGATTGTGACGGAGCAGCTGGTCTATCGAGATGGGGAAGCGACGTTTGAAGGGACGGTGAGCTGGGATGATGCGCTGACCGGAGCGAGGCCTGGGGTGATGGTAGCATCTACCTTTCGGGGGCAGTCGGCCTTTGAGACGGAGAAGGCAGAGCAGCTGGCAGCCCTGGGATATGTGGGCTTCGCGATAGATGTGTATGGGCAGGGGAAGCGCGCGAGTTCGCCAGAGGAAGCCGGGCAGATGATGGGGGTGCTGACTGCGGATAGGCCGCTGCTGCTGAAGCGAATGCAGCTGGCCATGGAAACGCTGCAGGCCTTGCCCCAAGTCGATGCAGAAAAGATTGCGGCGATTGGCTTTTGTTTTGGGGGAATGTGCGTGCTGGATTTGGCGCGGGGTGGGGCGAATCTGTGTGGGGTAGTGAGCTTTCATGGGGTGTACACACCGCCGCCGATGGCAGCGCAGCCGATTTCGGCGGCGGTGCTGGTGCTGCACGGGTGGGAAGATCCGCTATCCCCGAGGGAAGCGACAGTGGCACTGGCCGATGAGCTGACGCAGGCCGGTTGCGATTGGCAAATTCATATGTATGGGCATACGGCACACGCGTTTACCAATCCGGCAGCGCAGGATAGGGAGGGAGGCATGTTTTATGTGGAGCGGTCGACAGAGCGAGGATGGCGGAATATGCAGGACTTTTTGGCGGCGCAGTTTGGGTAATCGAACCCCTGCGTTCTCAGCGGGAATGGGATGGTTTAGGCCTTTTCCCAGGGCATGGCCTTATTCCGAATTTACCTAGAAGTATCAATTTTCCTTTGGGAATCTTAAGGACACAGTGTGTTTTCGACCTTTGCACGCTGACGCTGCGTCTTGTGTTCTTATGGAAAAGCTACATTCTTTTTTATTGCCTGCTTTGTTGGGACTGGTGGCTGGGTTTAGCCATGGCCTAGTGACCCACTACATGGAGCTGCCGAACTCGCTGGGTGACCCGTTGGTGCAGCCCTTTCAGATGGGCCAGGGGTTGAGGGAGTAGCGGGTTGCTGACCCACCTCGACCTCCGCTGCGTTGCGGCCACTCCTCCCGAGCTCCCGTGTACACATAAGTCCGAGAGAGGCGTCACATCCCGCCGCCCTCATC